>CADCTC010000008.1 GCA_902805635.1 uncultured Chloroflexota bacterium | reverse complement strand
GCGCACCCGAAGAGCACCGAGGCGCCCAGCACGTGCCAGACGGAGACCAGCTTGGTGAAGACCAGCACCGCCAGCAGTGCGGTCAAAACTAGCTGCAACACCTGCGTCGCCGCGATCAGCAGACGCCGGTCCACCCGGTCCGCCAGCACCCCGCCGAACGGCGAGACGACCATCATGGGAATCTGGCGTGCAAACGACGCTAGGCCCAGGTAGAACGGCGAGTTGGTCAGGTCCAGCACGAGCCAGCCAAGCGCCGCCTGCTGCATCCAATAGCCGATCGACGTGACCGCGTTTCCCTGGAACAGCAGCCGGTAGTCGCGCACCTTGAGCGCCTCGAAGGTCTGCCCCAGGTTGCCCGCCATGCCCATGCGCGGAACCGCGACCTGGGCCACCGCCGGCGCCTCATTCGCGACCTCCACGGCCGGCGCCTCAAGCCTGGCGGCGGACGAAATGCCGGGCGAGCTCAGCTGCGATGTCTGGGTTGCCACGTAGTAATCCAGGTGAACGACAGGTGCAGCGCAAGTGCTCCAACGATACTACTCCTTTGGCTCTGACAGCGCGTAGCCTTTCCTAGCCACTGGTAGAGTTACCTCGATCTATGCCGGACCTTGAGCTCTGGATGCGCGTCGGCCAGCCCCTGGAACCGGTGCTGGCTAACCAGGAGCGCATCCTGGACGCCTGGCAGTCCGGGGGGGTCCGCGGCCTGGTAATCGGCCGCCTCTCGTTCCTTGCCGACTACCCGGAAGGAGTCGCCGACCTCGAAGTACGCCCGGTGCCCAATTGGGGCGGCGCCGGAGCGGCAGGGGCCGCGGGCGCGACGGTGCCGGCGTTCAGCCCCAATCCCACGGTGTATCGCAAGTGGGACGTGCCCGCCCCGGACGAACCGGCGCAGCCTTTCCCCATCAAGCGCGAGCGGCTGGCCCGGCTGATCGAAAAAGCCAAGGGTCGCGGCTGGCCGGTGTGGATCTTCGAGCCGGGGGCCGGGGCGGGCGCGCCACTCGACGACGGCTCATCGCTGGATGCCAGCGCGCGCCGCCGCTTGCTGCTGACCGACGAGCGCCACCGCCGCGCTTATCTCGCGCGGCTGGAAGACACGGTCACGGCGTTTCCTGAGGTGGATGGCGTCATCCTCGACGGGCCTGAGTGGGGCTACGAGATCGCCGACGGACACCGCTCCAACCTCTTCGACGACCTCGGGCCGGAGGTCGAGCCGGCCGCGCGCGCCCTGGGCTTCGACTACGCGCGCCTGGTCGCCGCCAAGGACCGCCTCTACCAGCGACTGCACAAGCTCAGCCGCGAAGCCGCCACCCTGGCCGCGCCTGGCGGCGCCTTCAACGGGCTGCAGCTGCTCGGCAACGACCCAGGCATCGTGTCGTGGTTCGCGTTCCGCCAGCGCGCCATGACGGGCTTCTACCGCCAGGTGCACCAACTGGCAGAGGCGCTCACGCGCGCGCGCAACCGCCAGGTCAAGCTCGCCATCTGCCCGCGCACCCCTTCACTGGCCGCGCTGTGCGGCTACGACTTCCCGGCTACCGCCAATCTCTTCGACCTGATCCTGCCCAAGCTGTACCTCTGGAACCGCGGCGTGGACGGGCTTTACGGCACCGTCTCGCGCTACGCCACCACGCTCGCTTCCTGGAACCCCGGCCTGTGGGAGCCGGAAGCCTTCGCGGCCGTGCGCGCCCTGCTCGGCGTCGCCCTCCCCAGCACCGAGCCCGGCGCCACCGCCGGCCAGACCATGGTCGGTCTGCGCGAGCTGGAGCGCGGCTTCCCGGACGCCTTCTTTACCGGCTGGCTCACCGACGAGGTCAAGCGCTGCGTCGCCGCCGCCGATGGCTATACCTGGCGCGTTCTTCCCTGGATCGACAGCGGCCGCCACCCACACGGTGGCGACCCCGTCACGGCGCACGACCTGCGCCGGCTCCTGATGGCGGCTAAGGAGGGCGGCGTGCGCAACGTGCTGTACCACAACCACGGCCACCTCAGCGCGGCCGAATGGTCCGTGCTTAGCGACTACTGCGGCTACGGCTGGCGCGCCGGAGAAGGCACCCACGGCCAGTACATCCCCCCCGACGATGGCCGCACGCAACCGGGCTTCCTGCCGGCCCCAGAGCCACCGGCCGAGGCCGCGGGATGACCACGGAACCCACCTCTGCCATCGAAACGCTGCCACCACACCTGCCGGCCCAACTCCAGGACTGGTTCACCTGGCTGCACCGCCACCCAGAGCTGAGCTTCCACGAAGAAGAGACCGCCGAATACGTTGCTGCGCAACTGCGCGGGCTCGGTTACTCACCACGTGAGGGCGTCGGTTTCGGTCCCACCGGCCAACGCCTGTACAGCGTCGTCGCCGTGCTCGGTGCGGACCGGCCGGGCCCTGCGCTCGCGCTGCGCGCCGACACCGATGCGCTGCCCATCCAAGAAGCCACCGAGCTACCCTACGCGAGCCTGCGGTCAGGCGCCATGCACGCCTGCGGACACGATGCCCATACCGCCATGCTGCTGGGAGGCGCCGCAGCACTCAAGGCCGAAGACGAACGCACCCCCTGGCCCGGCCCCATTGTGCTCATCTTCCAGCCGGCGGAGGAGTCGCCACCGGGTGGCGCACTCGGTCTCATCGAAGCCGGCGTGCTCGAAGACCCGCCAGTCGGCGCCATCTTCGGCCTGCACGTCGGCAACAAGGACGTGGGCACCTTCAGCATCGCCGGCGGCGCCCGCAACGCGGCGTCAGACCGCTTCAAGATCGTAGTGCGCGGCAGGGGCGGCCACGCCGCCGCGCCTCACAAGGCGGTCGATCCCATCGTAACCGCGGCGCACGTCGTCATCGGCATGCAAAGCATTGTTAGCCGCCAGGTGCCGCCGCGCCAGCCCGCGGTGATCACCATCGGCATGATTCACGGCGGCACCAAGAGCAACGTCATCCCCGAGCACGTCACACTCGAAGGCACCGTCCGCACCCTGGACCCAGAGGTGCGCGAGCAGATGCCGGTGCGCATCACCCAGGTGGCCGAAGGCATCTGCGCCGCCTACGGCGCCAGCGCCGAGGTGGACTACCGCCGCGGCTACGACGTGCTGCTCAACGAGCCCGCCATGGCCGAACTCGCTCGCCAGGCGGTGGTCCAAGTGGCAGGCGAAGACGGCTTGCAGTCCGCCGAGCCGGGCATGGGCGGCGAAGACTTCAGCCGTTACCTCCAGAAGGTCCCCGGCGCCTTCATCACCATCGGCGCCGGCAGCCCCGAAGTCCCCTACGAAGAACGTCCCGGCGGCCACAACCCCCGCTCTTGCGTCGATCCGCGCGCCCTCACTTACGGCGTTGCCTTCTACGTCGCCCTCGCCCGTCGTTACTTTGCGCAGCGTTAGAGCTCGTAGCGCGTCCAGGTAGCGCCTTCGGGCTCACCCCAGCACACCTCCACGCTGCGCGCCGCCGCGTCCGCCACCCACGCGGCGATGGTGCGGTCCCGGCAAATGCTGTCCGGGTAGCCCTCGCGGTCGGAGAGCAGCTGTTTCATCGCCTCCACCGAGAGCCCCGGCTGGCCAATGGCGCGTGCGCGTGCCAGCCGCGCCAGCGAATTGGCCCGCGGCTCACCCGCAGCGTCTGCGAGCTCGCCGTCGAGGTAGTGGTTGCTGTGCGCGTACACACCTGCGCCAGTCTCGGTTACCGCCACCCGCGTCGCAGTCGTCTCGACATTAGCGTAGCGATCCCCTTGCACCATCAGGTAGTTCCAGCCCCCACCGCGCTCGGTCTCTCTCAGTATCGCGATAGCCTCATCGATCGAGCGCGCGTCCAGGAGGGCCCGTGACACCAGGTGGCGCGGCGCCCCCACGTACCGCTCCGGGTCCGGCAGCGCGTCTATCAGCACCATCAGCCCGTGCTGGTTCATCGCCGCGGCGCAGCCCGGCAGCGTCTGCGCGTAGTTCAGCGCCAGGAAGCGGCTCTTGACCTCATCATCCTCCACCACCTCCGCGTCCAGCAGGTAGATCCCCTCCACCGCGTCGGGGGACGAATCCTCCGTGTGCCCGACCACCACCGTCCCCTCGCGGCGGCTCACCACGCTCGTGCAGCCGTCCGGCGCCCGCCCGGCGGTGCTCTCTGTCACGGCGGCTGTTGCCTCGTCCGCATGCGCAGCGCCATTCTGGGGGTGCGGTGCCTGCGCAGCGGTAGTGTTGGCGGTAGTGAGCTCGCCCGAATCCTTCGACCCGGGCTGCGGCTGTGCAGTCTCCGCGGCCAGCGGTGTAATTGGTCCGGCGATGGACCCTGGCGGTGTGCCAGGCGGGCGCGACTCGTAGCAGTTGAGGCGAAAGAGCACGTCGAAGGGGACGTCGGCGCCGTCCGCCATGGCCCGCAGCTCGCGCAGGTACTGCGGGTAGATCCGCTCGGCCGCTTCGACAAATGGCCCGTTCTGCGCCGCCAGCAACGCCCGGTCTACGTCTGCGTCCCACAGCGCCGCCTTGGTGGCGGCTACCGTGCTGCGGATCTGTACCGCCCGGAACTCGCCCATCAGGCGGCCAAGCTCCTCGTGGCTGCCCCGCGCTCGCAGCACCGGCAGCACCGCGCCCGCCTCTCGCTTAGCCATTACTGGTTGATCGCCGTTCGTCCTGAGCTTGTCGAAGGACCGCACCGCAGCGCTTCGACAGGCTCAGCGCGAACGGTTGGACTAGAAAGACTACGGCCCGGCGATGACCTCGAAGTGGCTCACGTCCGGCGCGCCGTCGATGTACTGCCCGAAGTGGCCGCGCCACTGCGCGAACAGCGGTCCTTCGCGGAAGCCCTGCATGTGGTCCTCCACACTATCCCACTCGATGCGCAGCAAGAACCGCTGCGGATCCTCGATTCCCTGGTGGAAGACACTGCCACGGTAGCCCTTCGCCTGGGCGATCACGGCGCGCGCCGCCTGGAAGCCCTGGCGCATGGCGTCGGCCTGTCCCGGCTTGGCCCGGATGATGGCAATCTCGACGATCATATGCCCTCAGGATACCGTGCGGGCTGGCCCGCACTTGGGCACGCCAATGCGTCACGATGGGCCCGCTTGCCATACTCCCGCGACCCACGAGCCCCGCAAACCGCACGCAGGGGCTCGCCAACCAGAGAGGATCAGGACACAGTGGCACAGCGAGTGATGGCCTCCGCACGCAACGTGGCAATGGTGCTGGACCAGTTCAAGGCACGGCTGGACGAAGCCGGGGTGGAGATCTTCTTCCCCGAGTCGAAGGCCCCCACCCTCACGGAGGAAGAGTTGGTGGCGCAGCTGCCGGGTTGTGTCGCCGCGCTGGCGATGCCGGACGACTACAGCGCCCGCGTCATCGAGGCGGCTGCCCCGACGCTGAAGCTGATCGCCCGCTCGGGCGTCGGCTACGACTCGATTGACCTTGATGCCGCGAAAAAGCACGGCGTCTACGTCACCACAACCGTGGGGGCGAACCACGACGCGGTGGCCGACTTCACGCTGGGGCTGATCCTCGACCTGGCCCGCCACCTCACCGAGATCACGAGTAAGGTGCGTGGTGGCTGGTGGGGCCGCCTGGCCGGCACCGAGCTGCGGGGCAAGACGCTGGGCATCGTCGGCACGGGCCGAGTGGGCCGTGAGGTGGCGGCACGCGCCGCGGGGTTTGGCATGCGCCTGGTGGCCTATGACCTCTTCCCGAACGAGGACTGGGCCCGCGGAGCCGGCGTCACTTACCGCCCGCTCGAGCAGCTGCTGGCCGAATCCGACTTCATCTCACTCCACGCACCATCCACCGCGGAAACGCGCCACCTGCTCAACGCCCGCACCCTGGCCCAGGCGAAGCGCGGCGCCTATGTCATCAACACCGCGCGGGGCGACCTCATCGACGAAGCTGCTCTGGTGGCCGCGCTGGACGCCGGCCAAATCGCCGGCGCGGCGCTGGATGTCTTCGCGAATGAGCCGCCTACGGCCGAGCAGGACCCCGTCATTAAACACCCTAAGGTGCTCCCGCTCAGCCACTGCGCCGGAGCCGCGGTGGAGGCCCAGCGCCGTGCCGCGGAGATCGCGGTGGAGCAGGTCCTGGAGCTCGCACGCGGTGAAAAGCCACGCTACGTGGTGCCTGAGCTGGCGTAAGCGCGAGGAGCTTCGGGCTGGGAGTGACGGGCGAAAAACCATCGCCCGTCACGCACCCCTGCTACCCTTCCGCCAGTGACCGCACCCGCGTCGACGGCGCCGGCGACTGCGTCCGCGCGGGCCGCCGTGCTCCCCACGGCGGCCACGGGACGCGTCCGCCAGTCGCTGCTGCTGCCCGTCCTGCTGGCTCTGTTTTTCGGCTCCGGCGTTAGCGGCCTCATCTACGAGCTGGTGTGGCTGCGCCACCTCACGCTGGTGTTCGGCGTCACCGTCTACGCCGTCTCCACGGTGCTCTCCGCCTTCATGGGCGGCCTCGCCCTGGGCGGGTTCCTGGCCAGCCGCGTGGCCGATCGCATCGCTCGGCCGCTGCGCGCCTACGGCGTGCTGGAGATCGGCATTGGCCTCTCCGCGCTCTTGACGCCGCCCGCCTTTGGCCTGCTCCAAGAGGTGTATCGCGGACTGTATCCCGCCCTGCCCCACGATCTCACCTCGCTCTCGCTCGTCCGATTCATCCTGGCCTGTGTCATCCTGCTGGTGCCAACTACCCTGATGGGCGCCACTCTGCCCATCGTGGTGCGCTCCACGCTGAGCCGCCGTGCCTCGCTGGGCACGAACCTGAGCCTGCTCTACGCCAGCAACACCGCCGGCGGCATCACCGGCGCGTACCTGGCGGGGTTCATTCTGATTGGGAGCATCGGCGTCCGCGCCACGACCGTCACCGCGGCGGCCATCAACGTCGCCGTCGGCATCGCCGCCATCGCACTGGACTGGTGGCTTGCGCAAGACGACGGAGCCGCAGAGGCACGTCCCAGTGCTGCGGCTGAAAAACACAGCCAAGTAGCTCAATCGATCCCCTCCGGCGCCCTGCGCTGGCTGCTGGTCGCTTTCTTCCTCTCGGGCTTCGCGTCACTGGGCTACCAGGTGATCTGGACCCGCATCCTGGCGATCTTCTTCGAGGCCACAACCTACGCTTTCACCGTCATCCTGTGCACGTTCCTGCTCGGCATCGCGGCGGGGTCCTACCTGATTTCGCCGGTGATTAACCGGCGGGTCAACTGGCTGTTCGTCGCCGCCATTTTGGAGTGGGCGATCGGCTTCACCGCGCTGGTCTCGATCGCCGTCATTGCGCGCATGCCTCAGATCGTGGAGACGCTGCGCGTCATGCCCCTCCTGGAGCACGCCGTCTCCGGCGAGCAGCGTCTGACCGCGGTAATGTGCTTCCTCACCATCATCCCCACGACGCTCATCCTTGGCGCTGCCTTCCCGATCATCATGAAGCTGTACGCCGGGGCACAGGCCGGCGTGGCGGCTCAGGATGATGGAACCGAAGGAGTGGCGGGTGAAAGTGCGGATGGCGGCGAGGGCAGCGTGGTGGGGCGGCGGCTTGGCCGCGCGTATGCTGCCAACGTCTGCGGCTCCATCGCCGGCTCATGGGTCAGCGGGTTCGTGCTGATCCCGATCATCGGTACCCACACCAGCATCATCCTGCTCGCCGGCGCCAACGTCCTGATCGGCCTGGGCCTCCTGCGCTACGCCCTAGCGGACGCGCGCCTGCCACGCTTCGCCCGCCCGCGCACGCTGGTGCCGGCCGGCCTGGTGCTGGCTGCCGGCGCTATCGCGCTCACGCCGGACATGTACGCGGCGGTGTTCGCCCGGTTCGGCGACCGCGTGCTCTGGTATGAGGAGGGTCTGGAACAGACGGTGACGGTCCTACAGGGCCCGCAGGTGCGCCGCATGTACCTCAATGGCTGGCACCAGGCCAACGACACGCCCGCGATGGTTGGCTTCCACTCGCTCATCGGCCACCTGCCGATGCTGGTCCAGCCGACCGGCAGCGGCGCCGCGTCTGGCGAGCGCCGCGTGCTCGTCGTCGGCCTCGGTGGCGGTGCTACCGCCGGCGCGGCGTCAGTGTATGAGCGTGCCCAGCTTACCGTGGTGGAGCTCTCGCCGAGCGTGGTGCGCGGCGCCCGCCTCTTCTCGCACGTCAACCACAATGTGGTCGATGCGCCGAACGTGCGCGTCTTTACGGACGATGGGCGTAACTACCTCCTGCTCGCCAGCGACAAGTACGACGTCATCATGGCCGACGCCATCCGGCCGCACGCCGCTGGCAGCGCCGCCTTGTACTCGCTGGAGTACTACCAGCTTGCCAAGGCTGCACTGGCCGAAGACGGCGTCATGGTCCAGTGGATCGACAACCAGATTCCGGAGGCGCAGTACCGCATCCTCCTGCGGACCTTCCTGGAGGCTTTCCCGTACATCACGGCTTGGGCCGATGGCGGCCTGTTCATCGCGAGCCACCGGCCGTACCAAATCGACCGCGCCGCGCTACGCGACCGCGTAGAAGGCGCCGCGCGGGCCACGCTGGCGGCGGACGGAATCGGCAGCGTCGATTCGGTCCTCGGCCTCTTCACCGCGACCGACGCCGAGTTGCGCGCCTGGGTCGGCCCAGGCGCCATCATCACCGACGATCACCCTTACAACGAGTTCTTTCGCTCCTTGCCTTCGGAGAAGACCCCGCCCAACCTCAGTGGCTTCAAGCGCGACTCGTCACAGGTGGCGCGCTAAGCCCAGCTTGCCTGGAAGTCCGCCGGCACAATGTGAATCCACACCTTGCCCGGCCGGAACGGCATTGGCGACCCATCAGCCAACTTGTACTGCGTCTTGGCCCGGTCGCTCTCTTTGCTCCACGTCCCCTCCAACATCTGGCCTGAGTGGAACACGCGCAGCCGGTTGCTGCCTTTCAGCTCGGTGTCCAGCACCGGGTTGCCGGCAGCGTCTGGCTCCACATTCTGGGCCGTGAAGATCTGGACGTACTGCACCACCACGTTGTCGGATTCGAGCTGCTGGTTGTTCAGCGCGTCCACGTGCGGCCGACCGGCCATGGTCCGCTTCCACGTGTTAGTCCCGGTGTCGTAGGCCCAGCGTACCGCCGCCTCCGGCACATAGGGCATGGTGATGGTCCGCAGAGGTCCCGCGTCGGGTGGATTGGCGAACGGGAAGGGCTGGATGTACACCTCTTTGGGGATCTGGGGGTCCCGACCGGCGATCTCACGCACCTCATCTACCCGCGCGAACATGTTGTGCGGAATTAGCCGCGCGTTATCTCGGGTGTAGGGCGTCCCCTGGAGGTTCTCCCCCAACTCAGGCGCCTTGAAAGCCGGCACCAGCGCCTCCGCCAGCAGCCTGGACGTAGTACGGCCTGCCCCAGCGTATGCCAGCAGGAAGTCCCACTCCTGCCCCAGGTAAATGTCGGTCAGCCGCGCGCTGCGGATTGGCCCCACCTTCTCCGCTCCCGCATCCAGGTAGAACGCCAGGAAGCGCGTCAGCCCCCCTTCCGCCAGCTGCTCGTACACGAGATTGGCCGCGCTCAGACCAAACTGCGGGCGCGCCAGCGGCGCGTTGTCGATCTTGGCTGCCACGATTCGGCGCCGCACCTTGCTGGCGTCATCCATCTGCTTGCCGGTCAGCGGGTTGTACGGCACCGGGGTGGGGGTAGGAGGCGCAGCAGTCGGCGGCACTTGCGTGGGCGCGGGAGCGCTTGTCGGCGGCCCGGCAGCGGGCGTACCGGACCCCGCTTCCGGAGCATTCTGCGCACACGCCGCCAGTGCGGGCAGCAGAGATAGCGTTCCCAGCGCAGCCAGCAACCGGCGGCGAGACGATGGCGAAGGTGTGATGGAAGGATTCACGTCCAATAGGTACTCAACGAACTCACGCCACGCGATGGGCGACGTGGAAGTGCTCTTTTCTGTCCAGTGGCTGCCAGAGTGCTACCCTGCCCGCCTCACGGGTGGAACGGCGGTGCAGGCGTGTAGTTGCCTGGCAAAAGCCGGGCCACGGCACGCGCGCCGCGGGCCGGCGACTCCAGAACGAACATCCACGAGCGAGAGGAACGAGTATGGCGAGACTGCGGGTGGCACTGCTCGGCGCGGGACGGCTGGGCGCGGCGCACGCACGCACGCTAGCCGGTCTGCCTGAGGCGCGGCTGGTTGCGATCGCCGACCCGCGTGCCGAGGGCCGGCAACTGGCGGAGCGGTTTGACGCCCGCGCTGTCGCCGACCCGCTGGAAGCCATCCAGGATCCCGGCGTGGACGCCGTGGTAATCGTCACCCCCACCGCCACCCACGCCGAGCTCATCCAAGCCGCCGCTCGCGCCGGCAAGCCCACCTTCTGTGAGAAGCCGATCGCACTCGACATTGCGGCGACTGAGCGTGCACTGGCGGTCGTGGCCGAGACTGGCACGCCGCTCCAGATTGGCTTCCAGCGCCGCTACGACACGGGCTTTGCCGAGGCGCAGCGCCGCATCGCCGCCGGGGAGATCGGGCGCGTGCACCTGCTGCGCTCCGTCAGCCATGACCCCTATCCGCCGTCCCGCGAGTACATCCTCGGCTGCGGCGGCCAGTTTGTGGACATGTCCATCCACGACATCGACATCGCCCGGTTCGTCACCGGCCTGGAGATCGAGAGCGTGGAGGCGTTCGGCTCGCTGCTGGGCAAGCAGGCCGGTGACTTCGAGGCCGCCGGCGACTGGGATACCACTGTGCTCAACCTCCGTTTCGCCGGCGGCGCGCTCGGCTCCATCGTCAACTCCCGCCAGGCCGGCTATGGCTACGACATCCATACCGACATCTTGGGTGATCATGGTGGGCTGAAAGTGGGCTACGAGCGCCACACACCCATCACGCGCTACAGCCGCGAGACGGGGGCGCAGCACGACTACGTGCCCTACTTCCCAGAGCGCTTCGCGCAGGCGTATTCAGCCGAGCTCGCCGCCTTCATCCAAGCCGTGCAAGCCGGCCGCCCTGTCACCCCCACCGGCCAGGACGGCCTCGCCGCCCTCAAAGTCGCCCTCGCGGCGACGGAGTCTGCGCGTCAGAATGGCACGCCCGTGCGGGTTGGCTGATCTCGCCTGTCCGCAGGTGCTAGCGCACTGGAAATGGCTGCCGGCTTACGCTTGTTTCAGGAGGCCTGCCCCTCGCAGGGCTTCTTCTAGGCCCGGCACGCTGGAATAGACGTGGCCGCGGAGGCCGAGTGCCGAGGCCGCTTCGACAAGCTGGGGCGTGTCGTCGACATAAAACGCGTGCTCCGCCGAGGCGCCGACGACAGCGAGTGCCGCCTCGTAGATCCGCTGATCGGGCTTGCGTGCGCCTATCCGTGAGGAGTTCACCAGCGCGTCAAACTCGTGCAGGATGCCCAGACGCTCCAAATCGCTCTCCAGCCGGGTAGTAGCGTTAGTCACCAGGCAGACACGTGCCTGGCGCCGCACCTCGCGCACCAGCGCCAGAACTGCCTCGTCCACCACACCCACGGGCGCCGACCATTCCTCTACCGCCTTCACGGCTGTGTCGCGGCCACACACCGCCACCAGCGATGCAATGATGCCCTCGCGCCACTCGTCGTCTGTGATCTTCCCGGAGATGGCCTGTTCCAACAGCGCCGGTTCGAACGCCGTGCGCGCCACGGCCCCGTCGGGGAGTCCAAACCGCCGCTCCACCGGCTCACGCCCCAACCAGTCCCAGCGCCGGATGACCCCGTCCAGGTCGATCAGTAGCGCACGCGCTCTAGAGGTCACCTGGCGATCCGTGCCCCGCGGCATGCTTGCGTTCAACCATGTGCCTGCACACGCGATGTGCCTCCTAGCCCAGTCCCAACGCTTCCAGCGAGTTGCGGCGCACCACCGCTTCTAGCTCGTCAACCGGCACGCGCGGCAGCTTGGTCCCCTCCAACAGGTCGTTCACGTGCGGGATCGCCTCTGCCGTCTCGCGTGGCGTTGCCACCGGGAAATCCGAGCCAAACAGCAGCTTGTCCAGCACGCTCCACTCCGTCGCCAGCCGCAGGCAGGTGTAGTATGACCACGGCCGATAGTGCAGCGCGGAGATGTCCGCCCACACGTTGGGGTGCTTGCGAATTACCGCGATGCAGTCGGTCTGCCACGGGTGCGCCATGTGCGCCAGCACGATCCGCAACTGCGGGAACCGCGACGCCACCCGGTCGATGTGCCGCGGGTGCGCGTAGTCCAGGTCCGCGAAGCGCACTGGGCTGGTCCCCTGGTGGAACAGGATCGGCAGCCCCTTCTCCTGCGCGCGTGCGTACAGCCGGAACGCATCGTCCCCCACCGGGTCGAAGTTCTGGTAGTTCGGACCCAGCTTGATCCCACGCAGCCCCAGGTCCCCGGCGCTGCGCTCCATCTCCTCCAGCATGCCCGGATCACGCGGATGCACGCTCATAAACCCGATCAGCTTCTCCGGGTGCGCCCGCACCAGCGCCGCGGTGGCGTCGTTCACCGCCCGCGCCTGGGGCCGCTCTCCCGCCAGCGGCACCGCGGGCGACTCCCCGCCGTGCGGCGCCCGGTCCCCCGGCGGCGGCCCCGCGATGTTGAACACCACCGCTCGGTCCACGTACTCCATCGCCGCCAGGTAGTCGTCCCAGGTAGTGAGCTCGGCATCGGGCCGGTCGGGCCGCATCGGCGCCCGGTCCCCCCGCGCGGCCGCCGCCGGCTGCACCTCGGCACGCGTCTTGAAGCGCGGCGTGTGCGTGTGGATGTCTACTATCATCGCGGGCGCATTGTAGACCGGGCAGATAGGGAAGTAAGGCGGGAGTGCGGATCGTCGGCAGCGGCACCATTCTGCGGGACCGGGCACGCCGCCGCTCCACCCTGGGCCTGCTCCTGCTCGCGCTGGGGCTGGCGCTCCTGGCAGGCGGCTTCGCCGCGTCCCAGTCCACCAATATGGGGCCGCTCGTTTCTGGCCTGGCTGCATTCGTCGGGTTTGGCGCGCTCGTGCTCGCCTGGTCGCAGACCAACGCCGCCCAGCGCGACGCCGTCTCTGCCGCGGCCGAGGCGCCGCTACTTGCCCAGCTCCGGGCCCGCCTCTCAGACGACTACCTCTACCTCCGCCACGTCACCCTGCCGGGGCAGCGCGTGGAGGCCGACGCCATCCTGCTCGGCCCCCACGGCGCGCTCGTGCTCGCTATCATGGACGCGCCCGGTCGCTTCGCCGTGCGCGAGGACGACTGGTTCACCGGCGCCGGCGATGTCACGGTCGAACAGGCCGGCCAGGCGCTCAGCCGCGGCAGCGGCCCTACCGCTCACACTGATGGTCTGTCGCCGCTGCGCCAGAGTCCCACCTGGTCGCTCACGCGCCGCGTGCGCTCCCTCCAGCGCCTTGCTCGCGACGAGGGGCTCGGCGCACTCTCAGTGCAGGGCGCCGTTGTCCTCACGCGCGGCGAGCTGCTCGCTGCCGAGCGCCCTGCACTCGCCGTCGTCCCCGTTGGGCGGATCGCCTCCTTCGTCGAATACCTCCGCCCAGTGGACCCAGAGCCCCTGCGTGAGCCCGTCCAACACCTGGCTGACCTGCTCACCCCGCTCGTCGCCGGCCAGCCCCGCCCACGCCGCGCAACACCTCACGAGGCTTCCCGTTCTTGACGGTATCCGACATGGCAGAACAACGACCGCACGCCGCCGCGTCCACGACACCCACGGCTGCACGCGCCGGCCTCGGCGGCAGCGGCGTCTCCGCCGAGCTGGCCGTCCCGGACGGCTGGGAAGTAACCGAGTACGCCGGCAAGGACGGTAAGCCCCAATACGCCGTCTATACCCACGGCCGCCGAATGGCCTCTGGCATGACCTCCGCCCGCTCTGCCGCCCGCTGGGCGCACATGCTCGCCTCCTCGCACCTCTGGCCGATCATCTAACCCCGAAGTCGCCAGGTTCGCCGCGCGCATTGCACGGCCGGCGGCGCCGGCCCAGTCCGCGGAGTGTTGTGGCCCCACGGGATCCGGCGCCTCCACACATGTGGCACCGCTTACGATTCTCCGCGTGCCCAACCCGCTGGTGCGGGGGCTGGCTTGGGTCTGGACCCACCGGCTCCTAAACGATAGAGTGCGCAGCCACCTCATGTGGTGGCTCAACGCCAAGTTCGCCGCCGGCGTCACCGCCATCGTCCGCAACGACCGCGGTGAGGTGCTGCTCCTGGAGCACGCCTTCCGCAAGCGCTACCCGTGGGCGCTTCCCGGCGGCTGGATGGAGCGCGGTGAGCAGCCAGAAGCGGCCATCGTCCGTGAGGTCCAGGAGGAGACCGGCCTGACTGTCTCCATCGAGCACCTCCTCACCGCCCGCACCTTCGGACTCCCCCGCCTGGACGTCGTCTACGTTTGCCGTGTCACCGGCGGCCATCTCCGCCCGTCCGCGGAGACGCCTCGCTGGCAGTGGTGCACCCCCGGCCACTACCCCACCCGGACGGATCCCTTCTCCGCTGAGCTCATCCGCCTTGCGCTTGGCGCCCCACCTGCTGACGCATGACCCGCCGAGCAGTGGCCGCAGCCGCCCTTGTGGCGCTCGGCTGCGTCGCCACTGCACTTGCGCTCGTCTTCGCGCGCCAGCCCTCGGCCGCCGCAGTTACCCAGGCGCTCGCCGGCCGCGTCGGTGGCCCGGTGGCGGACGCCGACACGCGCCTGGTCACAGCCGGCATGATCCAGGTCGAGACCAGCCCCTTCCGGCGCATCTACCTGGCGGGAGATGAGCGAGTCCACCTCGACCTCACCGCCACCAGCCGCATCCGCCAGGTGACTTTGGGCCGCGAGCGCGCAGTCAACGATACCTTCACTCCCGATCCCGCCGACTGGACTCTGGACGAGGCCCGCGAGCGCGCCGGCGCCTGGCTCCCCCGCGACGCTGCCCGCCAGCGCCGCGAGCCGTTCGTCTTCCGAGACGCCCCGGCCGGCGTCCGTGACCTCTTTCGCAGTCCCGCCCTGGCCACCGTCATTTCGGCCACCCAGTACGTCGAGCACGGCGCCACCGGCCCCCCCGGCCTGTGCGCCATCACCTACTACCAGACCAGTGCAGGCGGCGTAGTCCTTGTGCTGATCGGCCTGCACTGAGCACAACCACCCGTGACACCCACCGCTCCTGTGGAGTCCTCCCACGATCCGCCGGCGCCCCCACGCTGGGCACGCGTGGCCGCCGCGCTCCTGGTCGTCACTTCTTTAGCCGTCCTGGTGGTGGGTCGCGGCGGCACCGCTGTGCTCGCCGGCGTCTGCCTGGCCTTCGGCGCGCTGGCCGTGCTGCTCCTGTCCATGCCAGACCGACTCCCGCACGACGAGTAACCTTCTCCAATCACAGGCCAGTCACCAGTCAGTCACAGGAAGGATTGTCACTATGCAGCGCGTGGGCTTCATCCTGAAGGTCAAGCAGGACCGGCTCGAGGAATACAAGCGGCGCCATACCGAGGTCTGGCCGGAGATGCTCCAGGCGCTCACCGAAACCGGCTGGCACAACTACTCGCTATTCATGCGCGAGGATGGCCTCCTCTTCGGCTACCTGGAAACCCCGGACTTCGAGCGCGCCAAGGCCGAGATGGCCCGCCGCGACGTTAACGCCCGCTGGCAGGCCGAGATGGCCCCCTTTTTCGAGTCCCTCACCGGTCGCCCCGATGAGGCTATGATGCCCCTGGAAGAGGTCTTCCACCTGGACTAGGTGTCAGTTGGTTGGCGGGTGCAACCGAACGCGCTTGCACCCGCCGAGCGCTACCGCCGGCCCTGCCCTTGCCCTTCGTCGCCGCTGTGGTAGGCCACCCAGCATTCGGCGCCCCCGGCACGGTCAAGTAGTGCCAGCGTCAGGTTCCCCGGCTTCACGCCGCGCTCGTTCAGCAACTGCTCCAGCTGCTCGCTCGCGGATAGGTCCGGTCGCTCGTGCAGCACCACCACACGCCAGTGGTCGCGGTGGCCGCGCCGCTCCCGCTCCGGGCGTTCGCCCCGCTCGGCGCGCTCCGGCCGCTGCTGGCGCTGCTGCCGTGGTTCCCTGGGTTCCCGTGGCTCGCGTGGCTCGCGTGGCTGCGCCGGCTCCGGCGCGGGCCCCGTCACCGTCACCAACGTCGCCGCCAGTCCACGCCCGCCCTCGTCCTGGTGGCAATCAAACTCTACCGGCGTGCCCGTCCGCAGCGAATCGAACGAGTTCGGTCCCGTTTCCAACGCCGACGCGTGGAAGAAGACCTCCATGCCGTCCTCGGTGCGCAGAAACCCGAACCGCCGCGGCCGGTTCAATCGCGCTAGGGTGCCCGTCAAGTGCCCACCGGGATGGTCCAGGTTCGGTTCGGCCCGCTCGGCCCGATCGCCGCGGTCGCCCCGCCCACGCCGGGTGCGCGCTTGCCCTACAGCCCCATCATCCTCGTCCTGGTCATCGTCGTCATCATTGTCCAGGTCTAGCGGAGTCGCGCCTTGCAGCCCGGAGGCAGCGTGCGAGGTCGTCGTCTCCGAACTCGACCCGCTCGACCCGCCAAAGGTGCTGGGGCGACTGGAGAAGCTTGATGCGTCATCAGCCGGCGAAGGGGCGTCGTCTCCGTCGTCAATCGGCTGGCTGCTCGGGTAAGGCCGGTACTCGTCCATGAGCGTCGTGGTCCTTTGTCTCTCGCGCCCGGGGCGCGAGCTAACCGCCCCGGATTGATGAAGTAGCGCTGCCGGCCATAGATTGATGCCGGCGATGGGCAGTATAGCGTGAGCCGAGGCAATGTGATCCGAGGTGCGTAACCCGCAAAGCGTGACCACCTCCCGTGCCGCCAAACGTAGTGCTCGTCACAGATCACGCGTTGCTGATTACCCTCCCGCCTCGATCAACCCCGTGCGGATCGCGTACTTCACTAGCTCTGTCTGGTTGTGCAGGTCCAGCTTCGCCATCGCGCCGGCCCGGTGGTGCTCCGCGGTCTTCGTCGACACCACCAATTGTTCCGCGATCTCGCGCGTGGTCAGCCCCTCCGCCGCCAACTGCAGCACCTCCCGCTCACGCGGCGTCAGCCGGTCGTGCGGCGCCTGAGGCGCGCCCACTTCACCGCCCTGGAGATAGCCCGCCACCACCCGCCGCGCGACCGCCGGGTGCAGGTACACGTCGCCCGCGTGCGCCGCGCGCACCGCAGCCGCCAGCTCTTGCGGCCCCGTGCGCTTCAGCACGTACCCCGCGGCCCCCGCGTGCAGCGCCTGCCCCACATACGCTTCGGAATCGTGCATGCTCAGGATGATCACCGCCGCGCGCGGGTGATCGCGCTTGATCTGGCGCAGCGCCTCGATCCCATTCAGCCGCGGCATGCTCACGTCCAGCACCACCACGTCCGGCGCCAGCTGCGCCACCAGCCGCACCGCGCCGTACCCGTCCTCCGCTTCCCCCACCACCTCGATGTCCCCCATGCTCTCCAGGCACAGCCGGATGCCCTCACGCACAATCGCGTGGTCGTCCGCCAGCACCACCCGAATGCGCGCCGAGCCCGCCGCCACGCGCGCACCCGGAGCACCAGCGGTTCCCAGAGCCCGCGGTAGTCCTGATGCCCCGAGTGTTGCCGAAGTTCCCGGAGTCCCGGCCGTCGCCGGTGCCGGCACACCAACGGCCCGCGGTGTGTACGAAGTAATCATAGCGCGACCAACGCCTCACTTTCTTTCACTTCCGGCGTCCACTGCGGCTGCGGAGGCGGCGCCGGCGCAGCCGGTTGCATCGGCTGAGCCGGAATCGCCACGCGTACCAGCGTCCCGCGCCCATCTGGCGCGGCGCCAATCTCACACCGGCCACCCAATAGCGCTGCCCGCTCGCGCATGTTGAACAATCCCATGTGCCCCGGCTCGGCAGCACGCTCTGGATCCAGTCCGCTGCCATCGTCCTCCACCTCCACCACGGCCTGCTGCCCGTCCAGCCGCAGCCGCACCGCCGCGCCGGACGCCCCTGCGTGGCGGGCCACGTTGCTCAGCGCCTCCTGCACAATCCGGTAGAGCGCATTTTCCACCGGCTGCGCCAGACGCGTATCGGACGCAATCAGCCCGATAGACGCGCCGGTTCCCATGGCGCGCGCCCCTCCCAGCACACCTCGGCCACTGTCCGCACCGGCCACTAGCTCGAACGTCACCCGCAGCCCCATGCGCTCGGTCTGCGTCTGCGCCAGCCACTCCAGCGCCGCCACCAGCCCGTAATCGTCCAGCACCGCCGGCCGCAGGTCCAGCGCAAGATGCCGCAGGTCGTCCAGCATGCGGACGGCCAGGTCCCGCAGCCGCGTCACCGTCTGATGCGACGCCGCCAGGTGCGGCACATCGGGCGGCATCGCCGCCAATCCCCGCTCCAGCCCCATGATCAGCGCCGCCATCGACTGCATCGTGTCGTCGTGCAGCTCCCGCGCGATACGCCGCCGCTCTTCCTCTTGCGCCGCTAGCACTTGCGTCGCCAGGCGCTCGAGCTGCACCGTCTTCTCCGCCAGCTCCGCCCGCTGCGCCTCCAGCCGCTGATTGGAGTCCTCCAACAGCCGCACGTGCTGGTCCAGCCGGTCCCACAGGCCGTGCACCGCCTGCGACACCGCCAGGATGTCCGGGTCTCCCAGCCACACCCGCCCCCGCGCCTCCGCCCGCCTGTTCCTTGTGTCCCTCTCCAACAACTGAGCACCCGCGGAACGGGAGCGCAAGGCGTTAGGGGGTAGTGCGGTGTGTGGGAGAGGGACAGGCCGAAGGCCAGGGTGAGGTCCCACGCCTTCCCATCGCTCGATCTCCCGGCGCAGCGAGCGCAGCGGCGCGAACGCCATCTTTAAGATCGCCGCCGTCAGCGCCGCGCTCAGCCCGATCGCCGCCAGCACCATCAGCGCGTGCGTTAGCGGCGTGAACGCCCCGCTCACCACGAACTGCCGCGTCAGCGTGGTCCCCACCACCGCACCACCCAACACCACCAGCAGGTTCGCCACCAGCAGCCGCCAGAAGAGCGGCGGTCCCGCCAGGTATGCTGGTTCCTCCACGGCACGGTCAGCCTGGTCTACGCGGTCGGTCCACTCGCGCGCGCCGCCCGTGCCGTCCGCGCCAGTCACTTGCTGCACGCTTTCGATTCTATCCGCGAGTCTCACTTGCCAGTATTCCCGCACTTCGAGCCACGCGTTGTCGCGCCCCTAATCGCCTCCGCTCTGTGCTGCGTCTTCGCCGTGCTGCTGCTGCTCCAGTGGCGCGCCCGCCGCCGGCCATACCAGCTCGTCTGGGCGTTCGGCCTCGCCTGCTACGCCCTCGCAGCGGGCGCCGACGTCGCCGGCCACGCCACCGGCTGGACCGACCCCGTCTACCGCACCTGGTACTTCTTCGGCGCCATCGCCGCCGCCGCCTGGCTCGGCCTGGGAGAGGTCTACCTCATCCGCACCAGCGGCTTCGGCGAGCTCGTGGCCCTCTCGGTCTTCGCAGGCGCCATCCCCGCGGTATTCCGCGGCGGGCGGATGCTCGGCGCCCATGAAGAAGGGCCAGCACAGCTCGCCGTCACCATTGGCCTGATCGGCATCGCTTCCGCCGGCATTCTCGCCCTCGTCGCCTGGGAACGTCCACTGCTGCTCGGCCACGTCACCGCCGCGCTGCTGATAGTTGCCACTCTCGCCGCCGCCGCCCAGGTCCTCGCCGCCCCGGTGGACCTCGCCCAGGTGCTCGACCCCGCTACCGGCGTCCCGCGCGGCGCCGGCTTTCCGGAGACCGTGCGCCTTCTGACCCCCCCGTTCAACATCGCCGGCGCCCTCGCCATCCTGTTTGGCGCCCTCTACAGTGCCTGGACATTTTGGCGCCGCCGCGCCAGCAAGGAACGCGTCGTCAGCAGCGCCCTTATTGCCGCCGGCGCATTTGCCCCTAGCCTCACCAGCACGCTCAACCGGTTTGGCGTCACCGGCGTCTTCTACTGGGGCGAAGTGCTCGGCGTCTTCCTCATCTTCGCTGGCTTCCTCGCCAGCAGCGAGGTCATCTCCCGCCGCTCCTGGCGCGCCCTGCTCGGCCTCGCCAGCGCTGACTCAGCCAAGTCAGGCTCCGCGCACCTTACTCTGACCTCATCGGCTTCACCAGCTTCGCCCACTTCGGCAGCGCCTGCGGCGAGGAGGTCCGCGTGACCCGCTGGCTGCCGTGGCTCGCCGGCATTCTCGTCGTCGTCGCTATTGGGCTTGGTCTCGCCGCCCGCGCCGGTTGGATCGACCGGCTCCCATTTGGCTGGCAGGGCCCCCGGCCGGAGGGCCCTCCAGTGCCGGGCGCCCGTGGCCGCCTGGCCTACGCACGTGATGGCGACCTGTTCACCTACGACCTGCGCGCCGGCCTGGAGCGCCGCCTGACAGAAACCGGCGGCGTTAGCTCACCCCGCTGGGCCGGCGGCGGCGGCTGGCTCTCCTTTCTCCGCGACGGCAAGCTGTGGGTCATCCGGCCGGACGGCGTGAACCCCCAGGCGGTCCCAGATGCCGACCTGCCGGCCAGCGCCACCTGGAGTCCGCGCGGCGCGCGCCTCGCGTTCCCGTCGCAAGACGGCAGCCTCTCCACCTTCGATCCAAGCGCCCGCGGCGGCACGCGGCGCATCATCGTGCCCCCCGGCAGCGGCGTTGGCCCAACACTGGCCTGGTCCGGCGACGGCAGTCGTGTCGCCTACGAGCGCCACCAACCCGCCTCCGCGCGCATCAGCAACGAGGGCATCTGGAGCGTCACCGCCGCCGGTCGCGACCCTACCCCCGTGTACCTCGCCTCCGGTGACTACCACCTGGCCCTGTGCTGCTGGACCT
>CADCTC010000007.1 GCA_902805635.1 uncultured Chloroflexota bacterium | reverse complement strand
GCCGCGCTGCCCGCCAGTTCGGGATCGGTCAGCAGGAGCGCGCCCGCGGCTAGACACAGGCATCCCAGCAGCGGCGCCCAGATCAGGCGGCGCCAGCGGCTCCCAGTGCTATCGGCGGCGCTTTCCCAGTCGTCCATCTGCAGGCTGCGGCTCATCGGTTATTTCCTCGTCGGTCCTGGCTGGCGGCTGCGGTGGAGCTAGCGCGAGCGGCGGCGGTGCCGCTGAGCGCCGTCGGTGTTGGCGGCGGGCGGGTCGCCGTTGGCGCCGGGGGTGGTGTGCTGGTCGGCGGTGGCCGGGTGGGACTGGGTGGCGCCGCGGTCGGTGGCACGGTGGTGGGCGGGACCGCCGTGGGTGGTACCGCTGTCGGGGGCACGGCCGTGGCCGGTACACGCGTCGCGCTCGGCTGCGCCGGCGCCACGGGTACTGCGGGCGCTGTCGTCGCCGCCGGTGCGGGCGGTGTGGTGGGCGCTGCGGGGGCTATCATCGGCTGCTCCTCAACGGCTGCGGGTACAGCGGGGGGGGCGCGGCTGGAGGCTGCGTCGCCGGCGGCCGGACGGTGCGGGTCGGCGGCGGTAGCGTTGCCGTCGCGGTGGGCTCCGGCAGGCGCGCCGCCGCGCGCTCCGCTTCCTGGCGCTGCGCGAGTGCCTCGCGCAGCGCCGACTGTGTCTCGCCAAGCGCCGCCTGCGCCCCGCCGGCATGCTCGGCCAATTGTGCGGTGGCAGCCGGCCCGGCCGCGGGATCGGCGCTTTCTGCCGCCGCCAGCAGCGTGCGTGCGGCGGCAGCGTGCTCTGCGGTCCGATCGGACGCCGCCGCGGCTACGATGTGGGCGCCGGCTGCGCGGTCCGCCCATTGGCGTGCCTGCTCCAGACCTGGAGAGCGGCGCGTCTGGGCCAGCGTTACCGCCTGGGCTGCGCCGGCCGCGGCCGTTTCCACCTGCTCGGCTGCCTGACGTGCCTCGGCCGGCGCGTTGGCAATGGCGGCGTAGTGCTCGGTCGCCTCGGCGCACCAGCGAAGCCCCTGGCATTGCGTCGAAACACTCACCGGCGTCACCGTCGCGGCCGGAGTCCACGTGGCGGCGGGCTGTGCCGCCCCCGTCCAGGCACCAGACGTGTTGCCCTCGGTTAGCGGCCGTGCCGCGGCCAGGGCGCCGGCACCCAAGAGGAGCGCGGCCACGGCGCCCGCTGCCACGGCTAGTCGGCTGCGGTGGCGCTGCGCTATCGCAGCGGTGCGCTCGCCGCGCAGCGCCCGCCAGGGCGCGCTCAGCGGCGCCGGTGGCGCGGGTGGCCGGGTCTGCAGCACGGCGACCGCGACGTGATCTGACCCGCCTCGCGCGTTGGCCAGCGCCACCAGGTGCCGCGCGGCGGCGCTGGTGGGCAGGTGCAGCGCGGCACGGGCGACGCTCAACTGGTCGACGTGCTTGTCCAGGCCATCGGAGCACAGCACCAGCGCGTCCCCTGGCGCTAGCGTGCCGGGCGTTGCCAGTACCTGTGGGGCCAGCGCTGCCCAGCTCGGGCTCATCCCCAGCCAGCGCGTCAGCGTGTTATGCAGCCCGCGTCCGCGCGCCTGGGAGTACCGCTCTGCATAGTGCGCCGGCTCCTGCCGTGCGTGCTCTGCTGCCCGGTTGTGCTCCACCTGGCGCGCCGCCACGGCCCCTGTGCGGCCGTCCACGTGGTAGACGCTGCAGTCGCCCACGTGCACCAGGAAGTAGCGCGCGCCATCGACAGCCAGCAGCGACAGCGTGGTGGCCGACTTGCGCGTCTCGCTGGGGTCCTGCCGGCGGTGCGCTGCGCCCGCCGCGATCACCGCGTCGTTCGCATCCTGGAACGCCGCGGTCAGCGCGCGCGCCAGTAGGCGGTCGCGCTCTTCTCCTGGTGCCGGCCAGCCCACCGGAGGCGCCGCCCAGGGCGTTTCTGTCGCCGGAGGCATGCCGACGGCCGGGGAGTGCAGGTGATAGAAGGTGCGCCGCCATGCCGTCTGAGTCGCCAGCCGGCAGATCTCCGCCGACCGCAGCGCCGAGCTCACACCGTCGCCGATAGCGATCACCAGCGGGCGGTCCGCCCAGCCAGGCGTGCCGGCGCGGACCTCGTCCTCCCATGCCTCGCGTCCCTCCGCCTGTGCCAGCGCGTCGCGCTCGCTCCCGGCCGCGGGCGCCGGGGGTGTGCCCGTGCTGCCCTGCCGGCGAGGCGTATCGGGCCCGGCGCAGATCCAGTCTTGACTCTGGCGCGCGATGCCTGGATCCACGATCCAGAAGCCGGCCCGGATCGCTGGCGGCGCTCCTGTTGGCGGTGTGCGGGTAGCAGCAGGGTCGGTACCAGTCGGCCCGCCGGCCACCGGCTCCTGGGGTCGCTCCAAAGTTGACGTGCTCGTGACACCCATCACGCCAGCGCCCCTTCCAGGTCACGGTAGAAGGCGTCCAGCCCGCTCATTGGCGGCACGCCCGCGTAGCGGTCCACCATCGATGGCGCCAGCGCACGCTCGAATGCCTCCCGCGCTGCCGGCGGCAGCTTGGCCGCCGCCACATGGGCCAGGTAGCCGCCGCCCGCAATCTCGTTCTCGCAGGCGGCTTTGCTCTGGGCGCGCACCAGCCGCTCCCCGGTCAGCAGCTCGAAGACTGTCGCGGCGAACGACCACTGGTCGGACCGGTCGTCGAGCGGCTCCCGCCGCCAGCGCTCCGGCGCGCAGTAGGGCCACGTCCCGCTGTCGTAGACGTAGCGGTACGTCTCGCTTGGTCCCAGGTACGGCTGCCCCGTGATGGGGTGGCTCACCAGCGGCGCGGCCTGCCCGAAGTCCAGCAAGCGTACATGCAACCGTCCGCCCACTGTGGGCGTGTCCACGCGAACCGCGAGCGGCGACCGCCCGGGACGCCACGCCACCAGGTTGTCCGGCTTCAGGTCGTTGTGGACCACGCGGAAGTCGGCGTGCATGGCTCGCAGCGCTGCGCGCAAGCCGTCGCACACCGCCAGCGCGTCTTCCCGTTTGAGCGGCCCTTGCCTGATCAGGTTGTACTCGCGCCCAGATGGCAGCGCCTCCAGCGCGCAGAACAGCCGCGGCTCACCGCGCCAGGTATGCAATACCCCCGGCTCGTCGGGCACGGTGCCCATGCCGTCCAGCGGCAGCAGGCGCACCACGTTGGGCGTCTGTGCGGTCTGCAGCAGGTGCAGCACGGCCACCTCGCGCCGCAGCCGCTCCGGACGCGACGCCGGGCTCTGCACCTTCACCACCGCCGGCGAGCGCGTCGAGTTGTGCTCGGCCAGCCACACCTGCGCCTCGCCGCCACCATCCAGCTGCCGCAGTAGCCGGTACGGCCCGGCGTGCAGGTCGGTGCCGGTGGAAGCCGCCTCACGCCCGCGCGCGCCGCGCAGCCGGTCAAGGAGCATCGCCAACCCTGCTCGCTCCCGTACTGCGCCTCACAGCAGCCCCGTTCGCTGTGAGCCCTTCGACAAGCTCAGGGCGAACGGCGCTCTTGTTAGACACTCTTAGCCGCGCCGCTCCGCGCCGGATGGCACGGACGCATCGTCCGGCATGGGTGGCGGCGCCGGCAGCACGCGCATGGTGGAGACGGTGGGCGCCGCTCGCACCACCGCCATGCCGCGTCCGGTGTTGGGGCTGCTTGCCGTGCCGGCCGGCTCCAGGTGTCGCGCATCGCCACCATCACCTTCGGCAGGCGCCACGTCGTCCTCGATGCTCGTTGCGCCGCCGGTGTCAGTGTTGGCCACGTAGCCCAGCTCCAGTCGCACACCCGGCGGGACGCCGTCGTTGCCGGCAGGTTCCTGCTCGTGGACAAAGCCCTGCAGCACCAGAAGGTCGCCCTTCTGCAGCTGGTACGGTCGCTGGCTGAGCAGACGTGGGCCTGTCAGGTCGTTATAGATGTAGGCGGTGTTGATGCCGCGCCGGCCGCCACGGCTGCCCGCGCGCACCTCCACCTCGCCCACGGTCTGCTCCACGCCGCCCGCCCGCACGGTGCGCAGGTTCTTCACCCGGATGAACACGTGCGTGCGGCTGATGCCGATGTAGTGCGGGTCCTCCGGCGGCAGCCGGTAGCCCCGCCCACCGCGCCCCAGCGGGCGCCAGTGTGTGAAGAGGTACTCCTCCTCCGCGAAGTGCGCCGCGGTCGGGCCGCGCCCGACCAGGTAGTAGTCGGTGCGCACCGGCCGGCGTGATCCCGGTCCCTTGCCGGCCACCACGTAGACACACCCGGCAACCAGCGCCAGCAGCAGCCCGCCACCCAACAGCGCGCGCGAAGAGAGCCAGGTGCCGAAGCGCGCCTCGTAGCTGGTGCGCGCGCGCGCTTCACCGCCCGTTGTCCTGACGCTAATTGCCAGGTCCCGCCGGTCGCGCCCCGTGTTGGGTGGCTGGTACTCCACGCGGTATGCGCTGCGCACCGCCCTGGCCGCCTCGCCGGACAGCAGCTCCAGCAGCGCCGGGCTGGCCGGCAGCGGCTGCAGCTTCTCCTTTTCAAAGGCCCACGTCGCTCCTCCGGTCTCGCGCGCCAGCTGGTCCAGGAAGTTGTACGGCTGCCCAGGGTCAATCGTGCCGACCGCGAAGACCGCCACGTGCTCCTTCAGCGCCGCCTCCCGTAGCGCCTCATAAGGCCGCCCAAAGCGCGAATTGCCGTCGCTCAGCACTAGCACCACCCGGCGCCACTCAGGGGGCGCCTCGCGCAGCGCGGCCACCGCCTCATCCAGGCGCTGCAGCAGGCGTGGCTGCCCGACTCGATCTTGCAGCTGAGCCGCAGCATTCAATGCGGACGTGCGGTCGGCCAGCGGCGCCACGCCGTCGGTATTCATGGTGTAGACCGCGTAGCGCCCGTTCTCCGGCAGGTCGCGGAGCGCCGTTGCCGCCGCCTCGCGCAGGTACTGGAGCGGGTCGGTGTACTTGGCGCCGGTACCCAGCCAGCGCCGCTCGTTGGCAGTATCCGCGATCACCACCATCGCCAGCGGTTCGTCCGCCGGCGCCGGCCGCACCGCCAGCCCAACCGGCTGGCTGTTCTCGGTCGCGCTGAACGCCGCCGCCTGCAGCCCCTGCACTGCCGTGCGCCCCACCGGCGCGTCGGCGGCGGTGAAGACGTGCACGTATGCTGACACCACCGGCGCCGCCAGGAACGACCCCGGCCGCTGGGTGACGTACGACACCCCCGCCTCTGGTGCTGCGCCGGCCTGCGCCGACTGCGCGGCCGGCGCCGCCAGCACAACCGGTGCACCCGCACCGATCGCGCCCAGTACTACAGAGAAGGCGAGCGACAGCCCGCCCACCACCGCCGCTGCCGTCTTAGACATAACCTAGAGACAGTACCGGGTTTGCCTCGGAAATCGAAGAAGCGTAGCCCAACCCGCAGCGAACTACCAGCTACGCGAGACGCGCCGGATGGCGTCCATGGCGCCTGGCACGTGGGATGCCGGCATGGGATCAGGCACCGCGAGGGTCACTTCCGGCCGGTGGCGCAGGTACGTGCGCGTCACCTTCTGCGCGTAGTTCGCCGTCTCCACGTAGCCGCCCACCGGCGGCACGGCGTACAGCCCCGCCGCGCGCCACACCGCCACCGCCTCGATCCCGCCGTTGTAGGACGCCGCCGCCCAGTAGCGATTGCCCTCGTGCGCCTGCAGCGCCAGCGCCAGGTAGCGGATCCCGGCGCGCATGTTAGACGGCACGTCCCACATCGCCGCGGGATTGATCAGCTTCTCGTTTGCCTTGCTGCCGGTATGCATCTCGGCGAAGGTGAATGGCATGACCTGCATCAGCCCGATGGCTCCCGCCCAGCTCGTGACGGTCGGGTTGCCGGCGCTCTCGTGCTCGATGATCGAGAGCACCATGTCGTCGTCCAGGATTGCGGCCTTGCCGTCCAGGCGTCCCTCGCTCCACGCCTCGGCCAGGAGCTCGCGCGCCATGGGCCGCCAGCGCTCCACCTGGGGGATGAACGGCCGCACCGCGCCTTGCGGCGGCTGCCATGGTCCGCGCGCCGGTGCGGCCACGGCGGGCGCCGAAACGCTCACCGGTGCCTCGGGGGCGCGCAGCACCGGCTTCACGGTGAATGGAAGCGCGGAGAGCGTCGGCCGCTCTAAGGTCGTGAGTGCCGCAGCGCCGATGAACGCCGCGACGAACACCGAAAGCGCTACTACCGCGGCCGTGCGCCCTGGCCAGGCGGCCGCGAAGGCGCCATCGTGACCGAGTGTGGCGCCGCCTGGCCCCGCCACGCGCAGACTGTTCACCAGCGTATCGAGTCGTCTTGCCATCACTTGCCTCGCCCGGCTCTCCCGGTTCTTCCCGGCTCTTTCCGGCCCGGTGCAGCGGGTTCTTCCCCCTGCGGTGTCGTGCTCCCTTGTGTGCGCGGATGAAGTGTAGGGCAACTGTTCGCCTAAGTCAGGCGCACCGGGACCATTCGGCCGGATCAAAAGGCGACGACGCCGGGCTCGCTCACACCGAAAGCAGCCACTTCTCCAGCTTCTTCTCGTTCAGCTCGATGCCGAGGCCAGGACGGGAGGCGAGACGGTCCAGGGAGACGTGGCCATCCTCCACGAGCGATGCGCCGTCGGTGGCGTCTTCGAGCCACTCAGGAGCGCGGGAGGGGGTTTCCAGGACGATGAAGTTGGGGAGCGTGGCGGCGAGGTGGGCGCTGGCGGCGGTGGCGACGGGACCGGAGTTATTGTGGGGGGCGAGGGCGATCTGATAGGTCTCGGCCCAGGCGGCGATCTTCTTGGCTTCGTAGATGCCGCCGGTCCATTTGACGTCGGGTTGGAGCACGTCCACGGCCTGCTGTTCGATGAGGTCGCGGAAGGCACGGCGGCCGTGGAGCTGCTCGCCGGACGCGACGCGCTGGGGGATGGACTGGCGCAGCAGGGCGAGCTCGCGGGCGTCGTCCCACAGCAGGGGCGCTTCGATCCAGAAGGCGTTGTGGGGCTCGATGCGTCAGGCGAACTGCACGGTGGCGGCGCGGTCGAGGCCAAAGCCGAGCTCGATCAGCACGTCCACCTGTGGGCCGACGGCGTCGCGCACGGCGGCGACGCGCGCCACGGCCTGGTCCACGACCTGGCGGGCGGAGGCGCCGTCCAGCCCGTGCGCGCCGGGGGTGCCCAGCGTGCCGGCGGCGACCGACGTGCCGCCGAAGGGAACTACCTTGACGCCGGTGTAGCCGGCGGCGGCGCAGCTGGCAGCTTCCTGGCCGAAGCCGCCCGGAGAGCGATCCTTGAGGCCGGCACTCATGGTGGCGTAGCAGCGCAGGCGCTCCAGACCCGCCGATGCGCGGCCACCGAGCAGCTTGAAGACGGGAATGCCGAGCAGCTTGCCGGCAACGTCCCAGAGCGCCTGCTCGATGGCGCTGGCGGCGACCTGGATGGCGCGGCCGGTGCGCAGACCGATCAGGGGGCGAGCGCGCGACTCGACGAGATCGAGCGAGTCGTGCCCGATGTAGTGGGGCGCGAGCTGGCGGACGTTGGCGGCGACGGCGGCGTCCTGGTCGTTCTGGCTGCCCTCGCCAATCCCACGCACGCCGGCATCGGTCTCGACAATCACAAAGAGGAAGGTGCGTCCCTGGCCGGTATCCAAGACGAGGGGGCGAACGGCGGTTACCTTGGCAGTGGAGGCGGCGGCTGGCACGAAGGCATTGTAGTTGCCCAAGACCAAGGCAGTCTGGCGGTGCTCCGCGGCGCCGCCAGGCGGGTGGGTCAGCGCGCGCCGTGTGCCTGGAGCAGCGCGACGGCGGACTGTCCGCGCTGGCGGGCGTGGGCCAGCGGCCGCACGCCGCGCCCGTCCGGCAGGTTGGGGTTGGCACCGGCTGTCAGCAGTAACCGGGCGCATTCCGCGTGGCGCGGCCCGCCGTCTCCCAGGATGATCGCCCCTAGCAGTGCGGTCCACCCGAGGCGATTGACGTGATCGACCTCCCCGATCAGCTCAGTCTGGAGCAGCTCCGCGATGATGTCGTGGTGCCCGCGATCTGCGGCTCGAATCAGCCCAGTGCCGTTGTAACTGTCTTTGGCGCGGACGTCCGCGCCGTGCGCCAAAGCCAGCCGGAGGAATGGCAGTGAGCCGTCCGCGGTGGGAATGAGGTATGCGCTCTGCTGAGTGGCGTCCTTGCGATTGACGTCCGAGCCTGCTTCCAGGAGCACTTGGGCGGTCTCGACGTTGGCAGCGTACGCGGCGGCAATGAGCGCGGTGACGCCGCGCCCGTCGGCGGCGTGTACGTCCGCTCCTTGGTCCAACAGGGCACGCACTCCGTCCACGTCGCCAGCCGCAGCCGCTCGGAGGGAATGGTTGAGCTCCTCCTGCGCTGGCTGACGCTGCGGCATGGCTACACCCCTCTGGTTCATGCGAGATGGCAGGGAGGCGGCCGCCGTGCGCACACCCAGCACCCCGAGGGCGCCCACAGCGCAGACCAGGAGCCCGGCGGCGGGTACGACGACCCGGCGCCGGGGCACGCCTCGCAGCGGCACTACTGCAAGCTCGCCAGTGCCGCTTCGGCCACTTCTTGGTCCTGCTGGGCACTGCCGCCGCCCACGCCGATACCGCCGACGACGACTCCGCCTGAGGAGATGGGATAGCCTCCGCCGAGGAAGGTGACGTTGGGGAAGTTGGGGAGTGAGGCGACGCGAGTGGGGTCACCGGCGTTGCGCTCGGCCAAGATGTGGGTGGGGGCGCGGAAGGCGGCGGAGGTGAACGCCTTCGCCTGTACCAACTCCACACTGGCCAGGCTATTGCCGTCCATGCGCGCGAACGCCTTGAGCACGCCGCTCTCGTCCACGATGCAGATCGCCATCGGCACGCCGATTTCGCGCGCCTTGGCCTCGGCTGCTGCAATGAGTGCCTGCGCCGCGGCGAGGGAGACACCCTGCTTCGCGACCGCCACTTCCGGGCGCTGCGTCTGACCGTGCGCGGTGCCGGAGAGGGCGGCGCCCGTCACCAGGGCTGCCCCGGCGGCGCCCGCCAGACGCAGCGCGCCGAAGCGCGTGTGGCGCGTGGCGCCACTATCAGGAATAAAACCTTCCTCACTACTGCCAAGCAAGACCGGTGTGCCGGTTGTCATATCAATCTCCTGTACGACGACAAATCTGCACGTGTATAGTTTGTGCAGTCGTGCAATACTAACCGGACAAAAGCAGCGCGTCAAGAGGCGCACGCGCGCCAGACTCAGTGAGGTATCTGGTGACTGTACTCTCGTCGGAGGAAGGATCGTAGCGTGAACATAGGCATGCGGGTCCAGAACGCGCGCAGCCAGAGCGGTCTGACGCTGCGCGACCTCGCGGCGCGTACCGGGTTGTCAGCGAGCTTTCTCTCACAGGTGGAGCGGGACGTGGTGGCTCCTTCTATTGGGTCGCTCAAGCAGATTGCAACCGCGCTGGGCGTGCGGGTGGCGGACCTCCTGGCGGAGCCGGCCGCGGGGGACGGCACGGTGGTGCGTAGCGCGGCGCGTCCCGTTTGGCGCCTGACCCGCGTGCGGTACGAGCAGCTCGCACCGGCCACGGCGGGACAGGAGCGGCAGATGCAGCCCCAGTTGATCACGTTCGAGCCGGGCGGCAGCCTGGGCGACCATCCCGTGTCGCATCAGGGCGAGGAGTTTGGGCTGGTACTCAGCGGCCGCGTGGAATGTTCCGTGGGCGATGAGGTGTATCTGCTGGAAGAGGGGGACAGCGTCTGCTTCGACGCGCAGCGCCCGCACCGCACGCGCAACGCGGGGGACGGAGAGGCGACCTACGTCCTGGTGGTGACACCACCGTCGTTCTAACCCGACGATGGCCCCGGCTGGCGGTACCCTCTCGGTACGACGACACCATGAAGATCACCAACGTCCGCGTGCTGCAGCTCGAAGGCCGGCCACGCTCCGGCCTGGCCCTCTATGAGATCGCCCGGGGTGGCCGGGCCGCGGGCGAGGCAACGCCGCACCGGTGGACGTTCACTGAGATCGAGACCGACGAGGGGCTGGTGGGGTTGACCCATGGCGGGTCGGCGGACGTGAAGGCGGCGGGGCGGCTGCTGATCGGGGAGGACCCGACGCGGATCGAGTACCTGTGGGAGAAGCTGTATGGGACGCTGCGGCCAAACGTGCGGCCGGTGGCGCTGCTGGACCTGGCGCTATGGGACTTGTTGGGCAAGATCGAGAACAAGCCGGTCTACAAGCTGCTGGGCGGTCCCACGCGCGAGCGCATTCCGGCGTACGCCGCGATGCTGGGGTTCTCCACTGAGCCGGAGGCGGCGGCGCGCGCGTCGGTGGAGTACATCCAGAAGGGATTCAGCGCGGTAAAGTGGTACCTGCCGTGCAACGCGCTGGACGGCAAGGCCGGCATCGAGCGCAACGTGGCGCTGATCCGGGCGGTGCGAGAGGCGGTGGGGCCAGACGTCTGGATCATGGTGGACTGGCTGCTGAGCAACCCGCGCGCCAACTCGGTGCTGTACGCCATCGAGCTGGCGCGGCGGCTGGAGCCGTTTAACCCTACCTGGATCGAGGAGCCGCTGCCGTTCGACGACCTAGATTCGCACGTGAAGCTGGCACGATCGACGCGCATCCCGCTGGCGTTTGGGGAGCACTTCTACACGCGCTGGCAGATCAAGCAGATCCTGGACAGCGGGGCGGCGACGGTGATCCAGCCCGACCCGAACGCGGCGGGCGGCATCACCGAGATGCGGCGCATCGCGGCGCTGGCGTCTACCTATGGGGTGATCCTGGTGCCGCACGCCAACGAGAGCTCGCGCAACGCGCTGCACCTACTCTTCGCGCAGCCGTCAAGCACGTGCCCACTGGCGGAGTGGGGGGTGCGGATCAACCACGACGTGCAGTACTTCTGGAAGGACTTTTACGGTCCAAAGGACGGCTACTTCGAGCTGCCGAACGGGCCGGGTTTTGGATACGAGCTGGACCCGGAGAAGATCGTCAGCCAGGTGGAGCTGTAGGCGCGGCGCCGCGGCGCCGAGATATGGAGGACGACTGGCGTAGCGGCGTTCCCTAGAGGAACTTCGGCGCTACCGCGTGACGCCGCGCTCGCGGGGAAGGTTGAACCAGGCGTCGTCGCACGCGGCGAGCTCGTCGGGCTCCAGGCTGAGGGTAACGCCCTGCAGGCTATCGTGCAGCTGCTCGGGGCGGGTGGCGCCGACGATGGCGCTGGTGACGGCGGGCTGAGCGAGCACCCAGGCGAGAGCGACGTGAGTGAGGCTCTTGCCGCGCGGCTCGAAGTAGGCGATCAGGCGCTCCACCTCGTCGAGCACGGCGTCCTTCCAATAGCGCTCGCGGTACATCTGGCCGGTGCGCGTGTCTGGGGTGAAGCGGTGGCCCGCGGCGGGATCGGCCGCGCCGCTGCCCTGGCGGCGATACTTGCCGGTGAGCATCCCGCCGGCGAGCGGGTTGTAGGCCATGATGCCCAGGCCATGCTGGCGGCACAGCGGCACGATCTCGTCCTCGATCATGCGGAAGAGCACGCTGTAGCGCGGCTGGTCACTGACGATGGGGGAGAAGCCGAGCTGCTTGCTGGTCCAGATGGCGTCGGCGAGCTGGTGGGCCTGGAAGTTGGATACGCCGACGTAGCGGACCTTACCTGCCTGCACCAGCGAGTCGAAGGCGCTGAGCGTCTCTTCGATGGGGGTCGTGGGGTCGGGCTGATGGGCCTGGTAGAGGTCGAAGTAATCGGTCTGGAGGCGGCGCAGGCTGTCTTCGCAGGCCTTGATGACATGCTTGCGGGAGAGGCCCTCGTCGTTGGGGTCGGGGCCCATCTGGCCGCGGCACTTGGTGGCGAGCACGATGCGGTCGCGGGCGCCGCGCTCCGCGATCCAGCTGCCGACGATCTCCTCGGTGCGGCCCTTCTCCGCCAGCTCGCCGGCCGGCGGGTAGGCGTCGGCGGTGTCGAAGAAGGTGACGCCGAGCTCGTCGGCAGTATCCATGATGCGGAAGGAGGTGGCTTGGTCCACCGGGTTCCCGAAGGTCATGGTGCCGAGGCAGACCTCGGAGACGCGCAGGCCGCTGCGGCCCAATTGCTTGGTCTTCATGTGGGGTAGACCTTACCGGCCGGCGCTCGATGCGGCGGCTAGCTCGCGGCCGCGGCGGACGGTTTCCAGGTTGCGGGGGTCCAGGGGCATCAGGAAACGGAAGCCATCTTCCAGGCGCTGGGCCACGTTCTCTGTGGTGACCTGGGGGGAGCCGAACGGGACGCCGCGCTCGCGGCAGACGGTGGCGGCGTGGTGAACGGCCTGGGCCACCTCTGGCGTGTAGAGGCTGCGGTAGCCCATGGAGACGGAGAGGTCTTTCTCGCTGATCAGGACGATACCCGGCTTGTTGTCCACGGCGTCCAGGATGCGAGGCAGGTTTTCCACCGCCTCGATGTGCTCGCACTGCAGGGCGAGCAGAATCTCGCCGTCTGGGTCGAGGGGCCAGACGTCGGCTTTATCCGTGTAGTCCAGGATAGAGAGGCCCCAGTAGCGCGAGGCGCCGGACGGAGAGTGGCCACGCTGGCCAACCGGCTCGCGGTCGGCGGCGCCGAGCGCCTGGGCGTAGCGGCAGGCGCGCAGCGCGGCCACGGCGTCTTCGGGGGTGTTGATCATCGGAAAGACGATGCCGTACACACCCTGGTCGAGCACCTGCTTCGCCACCCACTGCGCCTGCTCGCGACCGTTGACGGGCACGCGGACCAGCGGCGCGACGCGCGGCGCGATGCTGGCGCGCTCGGCGATCTCGCGGCGGTTGAGCATGAACTGGAGCGTGAGGCGCAGGTCGGTGACGTTGAAGGGGCCGTGCTCCATCTCTATGACCACGAAGTCGTAGGGAGAGCCGGACCCCCACATGGCGTCGGGGGCGGAGCCGCCCTGGATGAAGCAGCCGAACGCGGGCTCGCCCCGCTCCAGGCGGGCAATGACCGGGTTGAGCCGGCCGCTTCTTGCGTCAGTCATTTCACGTCGTTCCTTGCTACGCGTTGTTCCGCCCGTAGACCGCCTGGATGAGCGCCTTGACATAGCCGTTGGCGTAGGCCTTGCCGTGGAACTGGTCGAACGGCGCAGGCATCTCGGGCATGTGGTCCATAAGATACGGACCGGTGAAGCCCACGTCACGGTAGGTCTGCATGGCGTGGAGCATATCGACGTCGCCTTCGTCGACGAACACTTCGGCGAAGCGCTGTGGGGTGCCGCGCACGGTGCGGAAGTGGACCAGTGCGATCTTGTCGAGCGCGCCGATCTGACGAATGGCATCCGGCACGTCCACGCCCATCTCCTGGACGCAGCCCTGGCAAAAGAGCATGGTGTTGGCCGGCGCCGGCGCGAGGTCGAAGATGCGCTGGTAGTCGTCCAGGCTGGAGACGATGCGGGCGCCGCCGCCGAGTGGTACGTGCACGGGCGGGTCGTCGGGATGCAGGGCGAGCTTGACGCCGGCCTCTTGCGCGACGGGCACGACGCGACGCCAGAACCAGGCAAAGTTCTCCCACAGCTCTTCGGTAGGCATCCCGTCGTGCCCATAGCGTTCTGGCAGTGGCGTGGTGGGCAGCAGGTTGCTGGCAGGATCGCGCCGGGCCTGGTCGAGGTCGAACACAAGGTAGCGCGCGCCGCCGCGGCCTTCCTCGCGGGCGGTGCGGAAGTGGCCAACGCTGAGGAAGGTGGTGCCCGCGATGGGGATGCCGGCGGCGCCAACCGCGCGCAGGACGGTGAGCCAGCGTTCTAGCTGCGCTTCCCGGCCAGGCTCGCCGAAGACGATCTGGTCCTTGGGCAGCCGGTGCAGGTGGAGCGAGGCAAGCGTGAGGCCGTGAGCGGCGACGCGCTCGCGCATGGCGATGAAGTCGGACGTGCGGTCGGTCCCGTCGGCCATTTTGGGCAAGAGGTGGAGCAGGAGGCAATCGACTCCGATGGCGCGGAAGAAGCGCAAGCGGTCATCAGTGACCTGGGTCCAGCTGAGCTGGTCCATGAGCTGGAGCTGGGTCATGTGAGTGAGTGTTTCTCCAGGGCGGCGGGGTTCCAGACGGCGCGCGGGCGGTGGCCGGTGAGGACGGCGGCGACCTCGCGGGCGGCGCGCAGGCGGCGCTCGACGGAGGCGCGCTGGCTGAGCGAGGCCATGTGGGGGGTGACGAAGACGTTGGGCAGCTGGAGCAGGGGGCTATCGGGAGCGACGGGCTCCTGCTCGGTCACGTCCAGCGCGGCGCCGAGGATCTGGCCGGTGCGGAGGGCTTCGATCAGGGCGGCTTCGTCCACCAGCTCACCGCGGGCGGTGTTGACGAAGATGGCGTCGCGCTTCATGAGGGCGAATTCGGACGCGCCGATCATGTGGTGGGTACGCGCGTTCAGAGGCGCCATGAGACAGACGAAATCCGAGTCCTGAAGGACCTGGGCCAGAGAAGCGGGGTGAGCGCCGGCGGCGCGGATGTCGGCGCCGGGGACGACGGGATCGTAGGCCAGGACGGTCATGTCGAAGCCAGCCACACGATGGGCGACGCGGCGACCGACGTTGCCGAAGCCGACGATGCCGAGCGTTTCGCCGACGACGCGGTGGACCGCGCCGCCGGGCCGCTGCTGGCCGCGCTTGCCCCAGTTCCCGCCCTGCACCCACTGGGCAATGGGGACGATCCAGCGGGCGGCGGCCAGCAGGAGGGTCACGGTGTGCATGGCGACTTCGTCGGCGAAGACGTCCGGCACGTGGCAGAGCAGGATGCCCTTGCGGGTGGCGATCTCCTGGCCGTGCACGTCGTCCATGCCCATGGAAGAGCACGCGACGATCTTGCAGCGCTCCAGAGAGTCGATGAAGCGCTCGCTGAGGTGCGGCGGGCAGATGATGCCGTCGGCGTCGCGGGCGGCCTCGATGGCGGCGTCCTCGTCGCGCGAGGGCAGGACAACCACATCGAGGCCGGCGCGCTCGAGGATGTCGCGCTCCCCCACCTCGCCGAACGTGCCGAGGTGGGGGATGACGACGACTTTAGGCCGCGCCACTACTTGGCGAGCTCGGCGTTGACCAGGGCGGCGGCTTCGTCCAGGGCGGCCTTGACGCCCTTTTCCTGGCGCATGGCGGACTGCAGGGCGGCAATCAGGTGGACGCGGGTGGGACCGTACTTGGGGTGCTGGGCGACGGCCCAGCCGGTGGCCTGGGCATCGTAGTAGGTGCGCAGCAACGGGTCCTGGAGGTAGGGCGCCTTCTCGTGCGACTTGCGCGGCGGCACGGCGGTGGTGAGCTCCGCGATCTGCAGGCCCATGCTGGAGCCGCAGATGAAGAGCAGGAACTCGACGGCGGCGTCCAGGTCCTTGCTGCCCTTGGCGATCATCTCCCAGGTGCCGCCGACGTAGGAGGGGACCTTGCGGGTAGTGGTGAAGTCCGGCGTGGGGAACGCGATCAGGTTCTCTGTGGTGTTCAGGCCGGCACGCTGGGCGGCGGCGATCGCCGAGCTGTTGGTCCACTGGCTGGCGACGGTGGTGGAGGCGATGGCCGGGACGTTATTGGGCGGATTGGGACGGTCGTAGGTGTCCACGCGTTCGCGGTTCATGAAGTCCACCAGCAGCTGGAGGGCGCGCTGCCCTTCGGCGCCGTCGAAGCCGGCTTTTTTGCCATCGGGGGTGAAGAAGCCCTTGCCCTGCTGGGCAAGCATGGTGAGGAAGAGCTCGCCGTTGGTGGTGGCCATCGGCTTGGGCACCTCGAAGCCGGCGCGCTTGACCTGCCCGGCTTCGCTCTGGGTCAGCTTCTTGGCCCAGTCGGTGAGCTGCTGCCAGGTGGCGGGCTGTGCCTTGGGATCGGTGGGTAGGCCAACCTCTCGGAGCAGGTCCTTGCGCGCCAGCAGGATGCGCACGTCCACAGAGTACGTGAGGCCGTAGAGCTTGTCCTTGTACTTGCCCACGTTGAGCGGCCCGGCGAAGAAGTCCTCGGCGTCCTTGCGGACGCGCGGTGACAGGTCAAGCTGGTACGCGGAGCCAGGGTCGGCGAAGGTGGCGACATCCGGGCTGCCCACCGTGAAGACGTCGGGCGGCGTGCCGGAGGCCATGGCGACGGTGATCTTCTGGATCAGCTCGGCATAGACGGTGGATACGAGCGTGCGCTCGACCTTGTAGGGGGCAAACTGCTGCTCGAAGACGGGCAGGTTCTTCTTCTCCAGTTCTTCCTGGGTGCCGCCAAAACGGCTCCAGTACTGGACGGTGTAGGGCTTGCGGGCGGCGGCGGGCGCCTGGCCGCCGCTGCCGGCGTTGGCGCCGCACGCGGCTGCGAGCGGGGTGACCGTGAGGGTCCCGGCTACGGTGGTCCCTCTGGCGAAAAGTGTGCGTCTGTTCATGGGTTCTCCCTCTCGATAGGTGCTTACTGGTTGGCTAGGGCACGGAGGACCACGCCTGAGAAGTCGTGGATGACATCGAGCATGGCGCGGTCGGCGCGCTCGCGGTGAGCAAGGTGAAGGTGCCGGGCGCGATCGGGATCGCGGGCAATGATGGCGTCCAGGACGGCGCGGTGCTCGTCGGTGGACTGGCGGGGCCGGGGACGGAGGCGGATGGCGGCGACGCGAGCACGGTGCAGATGGCCCTCGAACTGGCGCATCAGCTCGAGCATGACGCGGTTGCCGGCGGCCTCCCGCAGCAGGCGGTGGAAGCGCTTGTCGGCGGCGGTCCAGGCGGCGAGCGCTTCGGCCGAGTCACTGGCGGGATCGATGGCGGCGAGGGCGGCTTCCTGGGCAGCAAGAGATTCCTCGAGCTGAGCGAGCACGGATGCATCGGCGCGCTCGGCGGCGAGCTTGACGGCCTGCCCTTCGATGCCGGCGATGACTTCGTAGACCTCGCGCATGTGCTCGACGGTGGGGACGGTGACGACGAAGCCCCGACGGGGAGAGGCGGCAACCAGGCCCTCGAAGCGGAGCCGGGCAAGGGCCTCTCGGATGGGCGTGCGGCTCATGCCAAGCTCGGCGGCGAGATCGGGCTCGATCACAAGCTGACCGGGGAGCAGGCGGAGGTCGAGGATGCGTGTGCGCAGCGCCTCGTAGGCGCGCTCGGCAAGGCGAGTGTCGTCCGCGGAGGCAGCGGGTGCGGGCGAAGGTGCGGCCAGTCGGCCGTTCGACACCACTGTGGCTGCTGCGCCTCCATTGACCATGTGCCGGCGCAGTATACAGCCTGTAATACCGTAAAGTATTCGTGCAGTGGAGCTTTCTTGCAGGTACAGTGAGAAAATAGGAGGCAACACATGACAACGGCAGGGGCTGAGCGTAGGGCAATGGGCGTGGCCGGCGGGGCGACGCGGCGGCGGGTGATGGGGATAGCGGGAACGGGGGCGGCTGGGTTGCTGCTGGCGGCGTGCGGCGGCTCGACGGGGCCCGGTGGATCATCCGCGGCGCCGGCCCAGTTCAAGGAGGTGGTGACGCTGGACTTCGCGCACCGCTGGGAGGGCGTACGTGAGCCGCTGATCCAGCAGCAGATCGAGAGTTTCGCCAAGATCCAGCCGAACATCAAGGTCAGCGCGCAGCAGCTGTTCTGCTCCACGGGTGAGAACTGCATCGGCGGGATGGACTACGGGAAGATCACCACGCAGATGGCGGCGGGGACGCCGCCGGACCTATTTATGGTCCAGTCACCGTTTGCGGCGGACTACGCTGCGCGTGGATCGCTCATGAACCTGAACGACCTGGCAAAGCGAGACAAGCTGGAACTGCCCAAGACGTTCTACCCGGCACTGGTCACGATGGGCACCTATAAAGGAAACGTGATCGGTCTGCCTCAGCTTTCCGCGGGCGACACGCCGTACCTCTTCATGTCCACGCAGGCGTTCCAGGAAGCCGGTATGGACGTGAACAAGCCGCCCACGACGTGGGAAGACCTTGTCTCGATGGCGCAGCGGCTCAGCAAGCGTGGCGGCGGCGCGGGTGGGTTCGACCGCATTGGAATGGACTTCCCGACCAACCCGTTCATCCACTACGCGGCGAAGAACAACGTGAAGATCCTGTCCGACGATGCGACGAAGGTGACGTTCAACACGCCGGAGGGAGTGGACACGCTGCAGTGGATGGCCAACACCGCGCAGCAGCTGTACGGGCAGAACCAGAACCGGGCGGCCTTTATGACGGCAGCGGCGGCGCAGGGAACCGGCGGTGGGCGGGCGCCCTACTACACCAACAAGGTAGGGATGTGGAATAGCGGTGTGTGGCACTTCTTCGAGATCAAGGCAGAGAAGGAGATCCACAATCCCGGGTTCCAGTACAACGTGGCGCTGCTGCCGCACAACGCCAAGAACGCGCAGGCCAAGCTGAACTCGCTGGCAGACGTGGTGTGGCTGTACTCGGTGCCGAACAGCTCCAAGAAGGCGGATGCGGCCTTTGAGTTCCTCAAGCACGTGACCATGGGCGAGGGGAACCGCATCTTCGTGAAGGCGCAGAACCGGCCGAGCCCGGCGCTGAAGATCAACGAGGACCCGGACTTCTCCAAGGACAACCCGCACTGGAACACCACGATCAAGAAGGCGCTAGAGATCATGACGCCGCTGCCGCAGACGCCGGCGTGGGCGAAGGTTTCGGCGGCGCTGACCAAGATGCAGAACGACGCGCTGAACGGCACCAGCGCGCCGCGCGAGGCGATCGCCGAAGCCGCGCGCGACGCGCAGCTGGCGATCGACGAGCTGAAGCGGTAGGCGCGTGATGCAGACACTACGGCCGATGCAGCTCACGGAGCACGAGCTCCACGCGGACATCGTGGTGGCGGGGGGCGGCGCCGCCGGGCTACCGGCGGCGCTGGCGGCCGCGCGCCACGGGGCAAAGGTGGTGCTGGTTCAGGACCGGCACGTGCTGGGCGGGAACTCGTCGAGCGAGGTGCGCATGCACATCGTGGGGGCGGATCGTCATGGAAAGGCGCCGCACGCGCGCGAGAGCGGGATCGTGGAGGAGCTGCGCCTGGAGGACGCGGTCTGGAACCAGCAGCGCAGCTCCCACATGTGGGACCAGCTGCTCTACGACGCGGTAGTACGCGAGCCGAACATCACGCTGCTGCTGAACACCAGCCTAGACGGCGTGGAGATGGCGGGCAGTCGCATCACCGCGGTGACGGCGTCGCGCCCGTCGCAAGAGGAGCGCTTCCGGATCGAGGCGTCGGTGTTCGTGGACTGCACCGGCGACGGCCGCCTGGGTGTGGAGGCCGGGGCAGAGTTCCGGATGGGGCGTGAGGCACGCTCCGAGCTGAACGAGGACCTGGCGTGGGTGGACGTGGCCGACAGCAAGACGCTGGGCAGCAGCATCATGTTCACGGCGCGCAAATACGACCGGCCAATGCCCTTCAAGGCCCCGGCCTGGGCCCGGACGATCAGGGACTGTGAGGAGCTGCCGCACCGGCCGCACGGCGCGCCGAACCTGGAATACGGCTACTGGTGGCTGGAGTGGGGCGGGCAGCTGGACACTATCAAGGACAACGACACCATCCGGCACGAGCTGACGCGGATCGTGCTGGGAGTGTGGGACCACATCAAGAACTCCGGCAAGCATCCGGAGAGTGAGCACTGGGCGCTGGACTGGGTGGCGAGCATCCCCGGCAAGCGCGAGAGCCGGCGCTTCATGGGGGACTACCTGCTCAACCAGCACGACCTGCAGGGTGGCCGGATCTTCGAGGACGAGGTGGCGTATGGCGGCTGGGCCATCGACGAGCACCCGCCGGAGGGGGTAGACAACCCCGGGCGGCCGTTCATCCCGGTAACGGTGCCGCTCTATTCAATACCGCTGCGCTGTCTGTACTCGCGCAACGTGGACAACCTCTTCATGGCTGGGCGAAACGTCAGTGCCACCCATGTGGCGTTTGCCAGCACGCGCGTGATGGCCACGTGCGCCGTGATGGGGCAGGCCGCCGGCACGGCCGCGGTGCAGTGCCTACGCGCAGAGATCACCCCACGGCAGCTGGCACAGGATGCCGGGAGCGTTGTTGCGCTGAAGCAGGCACTGCTGCGAGATGACTGCTACCTGCTGGGCACGAAGAACGAGGACCCGCTGGACCTGGCGCGGCACGCGCGAGTGACCGCTTCCGGTGAGATCGAGTGCCACGGGCCGAAGAAGGTGCTCTCCGGGGTGACGCGGCAAGTGGACGAGGAGTCGCACCAGTGGGCGGGGCCGATGGGCTCAGATGGTGACGGTGGCGCCTGGCTGCGCCTAGATTGGCCCGACGCGGTGACGCTTTCCGAGGTGCGGCTCACGTTCGACACCGGGTTCGAGCGCCCATTGACGCTGACGATGAGCGACCACCACACCAGGCAGACGATCCGCGGCCCGCAGCCAGAAACCGTGCGTGACTACGCGCTGGAGGCACTGGCGGAGGACGGCTCCTGGCGGCAGCTGGCAGCGGAGGCGGGCAATTACCAGCGACTGCGGGTGCACCGGTTCGACGTGCTGCAGACCAACGCTCTGCGGCTGCGCGTCACAGCAACAAACGGGGACGAGCAAGCGCGCGTCTTCGAAGTGCGCTGCTACGCGTAACTGCAGGACCGGCCGGACCTCATTCTATTAAGGAGCAAGGCGGATAGCACCGCTGGACCCGTCGACGGCGATGGTTTGGCCGGTGTGGATGCGTTCGGTGGCGCCGGGGACGCCGACGACGGCGGGGATGCCGTACTCGCGGGCGACGACGGCGCCGTGCGACATGGGGCCGCCCATCTCCATTACCAGGCCGCCGGCGGTGAGGAACAGCGGCGTCCAGCCGGGATCGGTAGACGGGGCGACGAGGATCTCGCCGGGCTCCAGG
>CADCTC010000006.1 GCA_902805635.1 uncultured Chloroflexota bacterium | reverse complement strand
GCCTCTACCTGCGATGAGCTGACCGCCCGCGCCCTGGACAGCTGGGACCCCGAGCGCATCTCGGCCACGTGGCAGCTCAAGAAGCAGCAATCCCAGGTCCTGCGCTCCTGGGCCCGCGCCACCCACCCCGCCGATCAGTACCGCTGGGACATGCCCCCCAACGTCAACTACCTCGACCTGGACCCTGTGCGCGTGAAGTGAGGCGGCGCCGCGTGTTTGAGCGCCATGCCACAGAGACACCAGGCCTACCAACGCCCCCGTGAGCTTTAGCTCACCCCACCGGGACTGCCGCCAACTGGCGACACTCCCTCATGGGCGGTAGCCGTATAGAAGCGGAACTGTCTAACTGAAAAACCCCTACCGTGGCAGGTTGAGCACGTTCTGCAGCTCGTCGTTCAGCGCCTTCATGAACGAAGGCGTCGGCTCCCCCTGGTTCTTCCAGACCTTGTCCACCTGCGCCCCCAGCGCGCTGTTGAACTCGTCGATCTTGAAGTTGCCCGGCACCTGGAACGGCTCGTTCATGAGGTTCGCGTCCCGCTCCAGCTCCTGCAGATACTTCGGGAACACCTCGTGGTTGAGGAACTTCGGGTCGTTGTACACGTCCGGCCGCGCGCCCGGCGTGTTGGAGACACCCGGCGACTTCTGCATCGCCAGCGCCAGCCCCGTCTCCTTATTGGCCAGCCAGCTCAGCAGCAGCCACGCCTCGTCCGGCGCCGTCGTGGTGTTGAAGATCTGCACGCCGTCCGGCACCCAGTAGCCGCCGCGCCGCCCGGTCGAGCCCTTGGGCGAGAGCATCGCCCCCCACTTGAACCCCTGCTGCTGCCCCGCCGCCGTCGTCTTGGACTTCTCCTGCGAGATGTCCACCGTCATCATCATCGCCGCCTTGCCAGCGTTGAACGTATCTTGAACCGGCAGCGCCGCGTCCATGAACCGGCGCCGGTGGAAGCCGTCGTAGTACCAGCCAAACGCCTCACGCGCCTGTGGCGTGTCCAGCGTCACCTTCATCCAGTCCTTGCTGAACAGCTCGGCGTTCCAGCGCCTGATGGTGGAGATCAGCTGGCTGGCGCTCTTGGGCAGCTGCGCCGCCAGGCCGATCTGCGAGCCGTCCGGCCGCGTCAGCTTGGCCGCCGCCTCTGCGATCTCGGTGATCGTGGTATTAGCGTCCGGCACCTTCAGTCCCGCCTGCTCGAACAGCGTCTGGTTGTAGAAGAAGCCGATCGTGCCCATCTTGCCCTTGAAGGGCAGCGCGTACAGCTTGTTGTCCACGCGCCCCGCGTCGACAGCGGCCGGGTACCACTGCTTGAGGTCTACCTTGTCCTTGGCGATGTAGGCGTCCAGTTCCTTCACCGCCTTCATCACCGCCAGGCGCTGCGGCTGCGCGGCGGAGAAGTGGGTGTGCCCCACGTCGCCCATGCTGCCCGCTGCCGTCAGCGCCATGATCTTGTTCACGATGTCGCTGGGGTACAGCTCCGGCTCCACCTTGATGCCGGGGTAGGCCTCCATGAACTGCGGGATGCGCACCGGCCACATGTCGGCTTCTTGCGCCGTGCGCGCCACCACCCGCAGCGATGCATTCTTGCGCGTCTGCGCCGCCTTGTTGTCACCCGTCCCCGCCGCACCCCCCTGCCCGCACGCCGCCGCTCCTACCCCCACAACCCCCGCCGCCAGCGTCGCCACCACGCGACGCCTGCTCTGCACCCCCGCCCTACCTTTGTACGTATCTGCCACGTTCATGCTCCAGCCTCCTGTCCAGTTTCCTGGCGCAATGATGCCACGTCCTCCGTGCTTTCTACGAGTGCCCCCACATTCCACCCACCCGCCCTGCCGTCAGTCCCTCACAGCAGGTACACTTTGGCACTTCCGTTTCCCACGACCACGCGGCGTTGTGCTGTGAGGTTAGAAGAGCGGGATGCGCCCAGGCGCTGGGGCAGGCATCGTTGCCTCCCGGCACACGTGACGGGCGCCGCGCGACGATGAGGTCGGCTGTTCTGCACACGGTCGAGCCCCGCCGCGCCTGCTTCCAGAGCGCCGGCGCCACTTCCGCCTCCGCGCGGGCGTAGCGCCACGGTCAACTGGCTTCTCAGGCCCACGGGTTTGCCGTGGGCTTTGCTGTTTCTAAGCGCCTCTTACGCACTTCCAGTCACGCGCGACAACACCGACACATCGGCACACGGAGAGACAAGGGCAGTGGCGATTTCTATGAGTACCCTGGGCACTCTGAGCACCCCCGGCACGATGGGCACGTTCGGCAAGCCCGGCGCAGTCGGCCTCTACGACCCGGCCGGCGAGAAAGACTCGTGTGGCGTCGGCATCGTCGCCCACATCAAGGGCCAGCGCAGCCACGACATCGTGACCAGCGCCAACACCATGCTCTGCAACATGAGCCACCGCGGCGGCGCCGGCAGCGAAGAAAATACCGGCGATGGCGCGGGCATCCTGCTGGGCCTGCCCGTCGAGTTCATGGCCAAGGTGGCCGACCGCGACCTCCAGGTGGACCTGCCCGCTGCCGGCAGGTACGGCGTCGGCAACGTCTTCCTTCCCAGGGACCCCGACCAGCGCCGCCAGGTCAAGGAGATCGTGGCCGGCTTCGTCCAGGAGCAGGGCCAGCGGTTGCTCGGCTGGCGCCCCGTCCCCACCGATGCCGACGGCGCCGACATCGGCCCCGCCGCCCTGGAGGACGAGCCCGTTGTCGAGCAGCTCTTCATCCGCGCCGCCTCCCACCTGGACCAGGACGGTCTGGAGCGCCAGCTCTACCTCATCCGCCAGCAGGCGTCCGAGGCGGTGCGCGGCAGCGGCCTCGCCCAGGCCGCCATGTTCTACGTGTGCAGCCTCTCCACTCGCGTCATCATCTATAAGGGTCAGCTCACCTGCGAGCAGCTCGTTCCTTATTACCCGGACCTGGCCGACCGCGACTTCACCAGCCACATGGCCATGGTGCACTCGCGCTTCTCCACCAACACCTTCCCCTCCTGGAACCGCGCCCAGCCCTTCCGCTTCATGTGCCACAACGGCGAGATCAACACCCTGCGCGGCAACGTGAACGCCATGTGGTCCCGCCAGGGCCTGCTCAAGAGCGACCTCTTCGGCAACGAGCTCGCCAAGGCGCTGCCCCTGATCGACCCGGACACTTCCGACTCGGGCATGTTCGACAACACGCTCGAGCTGCTGCTGATGGCCGGCCGCACGCTGCCCGAGGCGATCATGATGATGATCCCCGAGGCGTGGCAGAACCATGAGTCGATGTCCGAGAGCCGCCGCGCCTTCTACCAGTACCACTCCGCCCTCATGGAGCCCTGGGACGGCCCCGCCTCGGTCACTTTCTCCGACGGCCGCTACGTCGGCGCCGTGCTGGACCGCAACGGCCTGCGTCCCTCGCGCTACTACGTCACCAAGGACGACCTGGTGGTGATGGGCAGCGAGGTGGGCATCCTGGACATCCCCACCGACCGCATCGTCGCCAAGGGCCGCCTGCGCCCCGGCCGCATGTTCCTGGTGGACTTCGAGCAGGGCCGCATCGTTAACGACGAGGAGCTCAAGCACCAGAAGGCCACCGAGCGCCCGTACGCCCGCTGGCTGCGCAACCAGGTGATCGAGCTGCCCGACCTGCGCCCCGCGCGCGAGGTGCCTGGCCTGGACCGCCCCGGCCTCATCCCCCGCTTGCAGGCCTTCGGCTACACCGTCGAGCACCTGCGCATGATCCTGGCCCCCATGGCCGCCGACGCCAAGGAGCCGCTGGGCTCTATGGGCAACGACTCCGCCCTGGCCTGCCTCTCCGACGAGCCGCGCCTGCTCTACGACTACTTCAAGCAGCTCTTCGCCCAGGTGACCAACCCGCCGGTGGACTCCACCCGCGAAGACGTCATCATGTCCCTGGAAGCCTTCATCGGCCCCGAAGGGAATTTATTAGAGACCACCGAGGCGCAGGCCCACCGTCTGCGCCTGCCGCAGCCAGTCCTCTCCAACGCCGACCTGGCCGCCCTCAAGCATCTGGACCACCGCGGCTGGCGCACCCGCACCATCGACATCACTTACCCGGCCGGCGAGGACGAGGGCGCCCTCCAGCAGGCCATCGGGCGCATCTGCCACGAGGCTGACACCGCCGTGCGCGAGGGTTACAGCCTGGTAGTTCTCTCGGACCGCAACGCTGGCCCGGAGCGCGTGCCGATCAGTGCGCTGATGGCCTGCGGCGCCGTCCACCACCACCTGGTGCGCGCCGAGCGGCGCACTCGCATCGGCATCGTGCTGGAGACCGGCGAGGCGCGCGACGTCCACCACTTCTGCCTGCTGGTCGGGTACGGCGCGGACGCCATCAATCCCTACCTCGCCTTCGAGGCGCTCTGGCAGATGCGCGACGACGCCATCCTGGATCGCTCCTACCCCGACGCCAAGATCGTCGACAACTACGCCAAGGCCGTGGGCAAGGGCATGCTCAAGGTCATGGCCAAGATGGGCATCTCCACCCTCCAGTCATACAAGGGTGCCCAGATCTTCGAGGCCGTGGGCCTGCACCGCGACGTGGTGGACCTCTGCTTCAACGGCACCGCCAGCCGCATCCAGGGCGTGAGCTTCGACGTGCTGGAGGACGAGGCGCGCCGCCGCCACGCCCTTTCCTACCCCGACGGCACGCACCTATCCGGCCAGGCCGGCGCCGACATGATGGCGACGCTGCGCAATCCCGGCGAGTACCACTGGCGCCACGAGGGCGAGCGCCACATGTGGCATCCCGCCACCATCGCCGCGCTGCAGACCGCCGTCCGCAACGAGGACGCCACCGCTTACGCCACCTTCGCCGAGCTGTCCAACCGCGACGAGCGCGGCCGCTGCACCCTGCGCGCCCTGCTGGACTTCAAGCCCTCCACCACGCCCATCCCGCTGGAAGAGGTCGAGCCCGCCTCGGAGATCGTCAAGCGCTTCTGCACCGGCGCCATGAGCTTCGGCTCCCTGTCTAAGGAAGCGCACGAGACGCTCGCCATCGCCATGAACCGCATCGGCGGTAAGTCGAACACCGGCGAGGGCGGCGAAGACTACGACCGCTTCGTCCCCATGCCCAACGGCGACCTCAAGCGCTCCGCCATCAAGCAGGTGGCCTCCGGGCGCTTCGGCGTCACGGGCTTCTACCTGGCCAACGCCGACCAGCTGCAGATCAAGATGGCGCAGGGCGCCAAGCCTGGCGAGGGCGGCCAGCTGCCCGGCGCCAAGGTGACCGACGCCATCGCCTTCACCCGCCACACCACCCCAGGCGTGATGCTCATCTCGCCGCCGCCCCACCACGACATCTACTCCATCGAAGACCTGGCTCAGCTGATCTACGACCTTAAGAACGCCAACCGCAAGGCGCGCATCAGCGTCAAGCTGGTCTCCGAGCTGGGCGTCGGCACCGTCGCGGCCGGCGTGGCCAAGTGCAAGGCCGACCACATCCTCATCTCCGGCCACGATGGCGGCACCGGCGCCAGCCCGCTCACCGGCATCAAGCACGCCGGCCTGCCCTGGGAGCTCGGCATCGCCGAGACCCACCAGACCCTGGTGCTCAACAATCTGCGCAGCCGCGTGACCCTGGAGACCGACGGCCAGCTCAAGACCGGCCGTGACGTCGCCATCGCCGCCATGCTCGGCGCTGAGGAGTTCGGCTTCGCCACCGGACCGCTCATCGCGCTGGGCTGCATCATGATGCGCAAGTGCCACCTCAACACCTGCCCGGTTGGCATCACCACCCAGGACCCGGCCCTACGCGCCAAGTTCGCCGGTGAGCCCGAGCACGTCATCCGCTACTTCACCTACATCGCTGAAGACCTGCGCGCCATCATGGCCCAGCTCGGCGTCCGCACTATTGATGAGTTGGTCGGCCGCACCGATCTGCTGGACGCCACCGAGGCGCTGCGCTGGGGCAAGGCCGCCGGCCTCGATCTCTCGCCCATCCTGGTCAACGCGCACGAGCTGCGTCCCCAGGCCGGCACTCGCTGCACCATCGCCCAGGACCACGGCCTGGAGCGCGCCCTGGACCACAAGCTAATCGCCTACTCCCACGACGCGCTGGTCCAGAAGCGTCCCGTCAGCATCCAGCTGCCCATCCGCAACGTCAACCGCACCGTGGGCACCATGCTCTCGTATGAGATCGTCACCCGCCACGGCGCGCAGGGGTTGGAGGACGGCACCATCCACGCCCGTCTGACCGGCTCCGCCGGCCAGAGCTTTGGCGCCTGGCTGGCCCCCGGCGTCACCCTGGAGCTCGAAGGCGACGCCAACGACTACGTCGGCAAGGGCCTCTCTGGCGGGCGCGTCATCGTCTACCCGCCGAAGAACGCCTCCTTCGTGCCCGAGGAGAACATCGTCATCGGCAACGTCGCGCTCTACGGCGCCGTCGAGGGCGAAGCCTACTTCCGTGGCATCGCCGCCGAGCGCTTCTGTGTGCGCAACTCTGGCGCGCTGGCGGTCGTGGAAGGCGTGGGCGACCACGGCTGCGAGTACATGACCGGCGGGCGCGCCGTGATCCTGGGCAAGACCGGCCGCAACTTCGCCGCCGGCATGTCTGGTGGTGTCGCGTACGTCTTGGACGTGGATGGCAACTTCTCGCGCAACTGCAACATGCAGCTGGTGGAGCTGGAGTCCGTCACCGCCGCCGAGGACGTGGAGGAGCTGCGCGGCCTGATCGAGAAGCACCTGCACTACACCGGCTCGGAAGTCGCCGCCCAGGTGCTCGCCGGCTGGGACCGTGTCCTGCCCCGCTTCGTCAAGGTGATGCCCACCGACTACAAGCGTGTCCTCGCCGAGCGCGCCAAGGCCGCCTCTGACAAGCGCGCCGCCCGCGCCAACGGCGCCGCCGCCACGGCGGACTTCACCACCCGCTACCCCGGCCTCACCTATGTCGCCGGCCCTGGCGTCCCTGTCCCCGCCGTTCCCGCTCCGGCCGACACCCTCCCCGACCGCGCCCTTGTCGGCGCCGCCGGCCTCACCGCCGCCACCAAATCCACCGCCGTCGCCGGCCCCGCCTCCTCGCCCGCTGCTGCGCCCGGCGCCACCGGCGTCAACGGCCACTCCCGCAACGGCCACGCGTAGCGCCCTTCGTCAATCATTATTCGGAATCTGTAATTCGGAAGTATCTGATGGGTAAAGCAACTGGGTTCATGGAGTTCAAGCGCCGTGTCGACGGCGACCGCGACCCCGCGCAGCGCGTCGCGGACTTCAAGGAGTTCCACGACCCCCTCCCCGAAGAAGAGCTGCGCCGCCAGGGCGCCCGCTGCATGGACTGCGGCGTCCCCTTCTGCCAGTCCGAGTTCGGTTGCCCGGTCAACAACCTCATCCCGGAGTGGAACGACCTCGTCTACCGCGGCCGCTGGCGCGAGGCGATCGACCGCCTGCATCTCACCAACAACTTTCCTGAGTTCACCGGCCGCGTCTGCCCCGCGCCGTGTGAGGGCGCCTGCGTGCTTGGCATCATCGAGCCCGCCGTCACCATCAAGACCCTGGAGAACGCCATCGCCGACCGCGCCTGGGACGAAGGCTGGATCGTCCCCCGTCCGCCCGCCGTGCGCACCGGCAAGCGCGTCGCCGTCGTCGGCTCCGGCCCCGCCGGTCTCGCCGCTGCCGCCCAGCTGAACCAGTCCGGCCACAGCGTCACCGTCTACGAGCGTGACGACCGCATCGGCGGCCTGCTGATGTACGGCATCCCCAACATGAAGCTGGACAAGGCAACCGTCCAGCGCCGTGTGGACCTGCTCGCAGCCGAGGGCGTGACCTTCGTCACCAACGCCGAGATCGGCGCCGGTGTGGACGCCCGCCAGCTGCGCGACGAGTCCGACGCCATCGTGCTCGCCACCGGCGCCCGCAAGCCGCGCGACCTGCCCGTCCCCGGCCGCAGCCTGGACGGCATCCACTTCGCCACGCCGTTTCTCCACCAGCACACCAAGAGCCTGCTCGACAGTAACTTCGAGGACGGGCAGTTCACCTCCGCCAAGGGTAAGCACGTCATCGTCATCGGTGGCGGCGACACCGGCAACGACTGCATCGGCACCTCGGTGCGCGACGGCTGCGCCAGCGTCACCAACCTGGAAGTGCTGCCCCAGCCGCCCGTCGAGCGCGCCCCCAACAACCCCTGGCCGACCTACCCGCGCATCTTCCGCACCGACTACGGCCACGCCGAGGCCGCCGCCACCGGCGGCCAGGACCCGCGCCTGTACAGCGTCAACGTCAAGGAGTTCATCGACGACGGCAACGGCCACGTCAAGGCGCTGCGCCTGGTGCAGATCGAGTGGGGCAAGCCCGCCACCCCCGGCGGCCGCCCCGAGATGATCGAAATCCCCGGCACCGAGCAGGTGCTCGACGCCGACCTCGTCCTGCTCGCTATGGGCTTCCTCGGCCCCGAGGCACTGCTCGCCGAGCAGCTGGAAATCGCGTGCGACCCCCGCTCCAACTACCAGGCCGCCTACGGCAAGTTCGCCACCTCCGTCGAGGGCATCTTCGCCGCCGGCGACTGCCGCCGCGGCCAGTCGCTCGTCGTCTGGGCCATCAACGAAGGCCGCGGCGCCGCCCGCGCCGTAGATCGCTACTTCTCCACTGTGGTTACCTCCGCCCCCAGAGAAGTCGCCGTCGCCGCGGCCGGGTAGCCGCCGGCTTCGAATCTAGCCTGAAGATGCGACCGATCCGCGTGGCGCCCAAGGCGGTCATCGTCCAGGACGGCAAGCTGCTCGCCATCAAGAACCGCGACGCCGAGGGCTTCTGGTACATCCTCCCTGGCGGTGGCCAGGAGCCCGGCGAGCCGCTGGACGACGCGCTGCGCCGCGAGTGTCGCGAAGAGGCAGGCATCGACGTCCAGGTGGGCGCGCTGCTGTATGCCCGCGACTACATCGGACGCAACCACGAGTTCGCGGCCCAGCAGGCGGATGTTCACCAGCTCGAGCTCATGTTTGCCTGCACCGTCGAGGCCGGTCAGACGCCCACCGTCGGTGCCGTCCCCGACAACGACCAGGTGGGCGTCGAGTGGCTTGACCTCCGCACGCTCAATGCATACCGCCTCTACCCGAAGATCCTCCAGGGGCTCCTGGCCGAGCCGCTGCCGCCCGGCGCTCCCTACCTCGGCGACGTGAACTGACGGTTGCGGGTGGCCCCACCGATGGCCGGCCTCAGCGCACGCGGACACGCCGAACTCCCCCGCCCAACACGCCCACGCGTCTGGGCCGCATGGGCCGTGCACCTGTTCACGGCCGGCGGGCTCGTGGCGGGGTTCGCGGCGCTGCTGGCCGTCATCGACGGCGATCCGCGCGCCTGCCTGCTCTGGCTCGCGGTGGCGCTCGTGGTCGATGGCATCGACGGCACCTTCGCCCGCCGCGCCGCCGTCAAGGACGTGCTGCCCCACTTCGACGGCGCCGTGCTCGACCTGGTGATCGACTACCTCACCTACGTCGTGGTGCCCGCCTTGTTCATGCTGCGGCTCGGCATGCTCCCAGAGCCGTTCGCGTTCCCCTTGGCGGCGTACGTGCTGGTGACCTCGCTCTACTGCTTCTGCAACGTGCACATGAAGAGCCCCGACCACTACTTCGTCGGCTTCCCCGCCGTCTGGAACCTGGTCGCCTTCTACTTGTGGGTGCTCGGCTCCAGCCCCATCGTCAACGCAAGCGTGGTCCTCGTCCTCGGCGCCCTCACCCCCACCCCGATCAAGTTCCTCCACCCCTTCCGCGAGCGCCGACTCCTCCCCTTCACGCTACTCGCCGCCGCCGCGTGGGGCGCGTCAGGTATTGCCCTCGTGCTGCTTCATCCCGCTCGCCCACTCACCGCCCTGGTCCCGTGGCTGCTCGCCACCGCCTATTACGCCGCCGTCTGTACCTGGCGCACGCTCCGCGGCCCGGTTCGCCTGTAGGCAGCCGGCGCTCGGCAGCGGTTTAGCGAGCTACCTACACGCGGAACTGGCAGCGATCGATCGTCTCGATCAGGTGGACGGCCAGCTCCTGGCGGATGCGGGCGTGCTCCGGGTCGGTGTCGTAGCGCCGGTAACCGTCCTCGTCGTCGAAGTCCGCCACCACCGCGTAGTCCTTGTTCCCCTCCCGCAGCCCCAGGTCCTTGTGGAACTTCAGGGCGCGCATCCCCTGGATGGAGAGCCGCTCCGTCGCCGCGATCCACTCGTCCACCCGCTCCTGGCTCGCGCCCACCTTCAGCTTGATCAGCGCTACGTACCGGATCATCGTGTGTTCCCACTCCTGCGCCACTGCGCCGCCGCGTCTCTGTGTCTTCGCGCACATGGTACAAGCAGGCCATGTCCGGAGAGTGGCTCGAGCGACTCGCAGCCGACGACTTCTGCTACCTGACGACCGTTGGGCGCAAGTCCGGCAACCCACATGAGATCGAGATCTGGTTCGCGGTGGATGACTGGCTTGGCCACTCCGACCACACGGGCATAGACGCGCCCGCGCTGTACATGATGGCCGGAGGACGGGGGCGGGCGGATTGGGTGCGCAACCTCATGAAGACGCCGCAGGTGGCCGTGCGGATCGGCGGTGAGACGCACCAGGGCCAGGCGCGGGTCATCGACGCCGCCCGGGAGCCGGAGCTGGATGCACGCGTGCGCCGGCTGCTGGCCGCTAAGTACCGGGAGTGGGCGGATGGACAGGAGGGGCGCGAGCTCAGCGGCTGGGCGCGCACTGCGCTGCCAGTGGAAGTCCGGTTTATCCCATCAGCCGGCAGTCTATGACCAGTAGCTGTGGCTGTGCACAGCTGGCTGTGCATTTGCGTTGAAGCGCTGCTCCACAGCCATCGATCTGCGGAGTCCTACCGCAGGCCGAGCCGTCACTCGCTTCCGCCGTGCCGCGTCGAGGGTGACCAGAACGTTGGCTGCCTGGCCGTTGCTCGCTCCCAGGCGTTGAAGCTCGCCGGCGACCGGTGCCAGCAGTCGCGCTGCTTCTCCGTAGCGCTGGTTGCCAAACGCCAAGATCCCCAACACGAACGGCAGCGCCACCGCGCTGGCGGTGGTATCTCCAGCGTAACCCTGACGCCGCAGTATCCACATCAGCCTCGTCGCCGCTGACGTGTCCCCCATCGCCGCAAATGCCATTGCCGCGTGTATGGCGTCTAGGCCGTTCAGCGGTCCCTGGACAGAACGTGCGGCCAAGTCGTGCACAGGCCCCCAGGGCAGCACAACATGGGAGCCGCTCAATTGTGCCTCCAGATCCAGGCGCCAGAGCAAACCCGCTGCGTCGCGTAGGCGCGTGCGTGGCGTGCACGCCGGATCCAACCGCTCTTGGTACACCCGCAGCGCTTCCCCTGCGCGCCCCAGCCGCACCTTGCTGATGCACAGGTGCCACACGAGGTGCGAGTACTCGGGCGCTCCCGCTGGATAGCCGTCAAGCCACCGCTCCACAAAGGCCAAGGTTGCGGCGTGCTCCCCATTCTCCGCCAGCGCGTGAGCCAGCGCATGCGCGGCATTCGCGTCACGTGGGTCCAGCGCCAGCACCCACTCCGCCAGCTCTTTACCCTCACGGCACCATCCTGCCTCGGCGAAGTCAAACGCCATGTCGCCGGCCAGCGCCACCAGCGAATCCCTGTCGTTAGCGCTGAAGTGTGTGTCCGTCTCTGTCTGTGTCAGTTGTTCCATGTGCTCCAGTCTCTTCAGATGGGCACACGGACACCACACAGACCCACAGAGTTACCCACGTAGCCGTGCCTGAGTGACCAACAACGTGTTCTGGGCACATGGCCAGCGTTAATCCGTTTCAGCCTCACACCCGTGGAGCCAGAGACCCCGTCGCTCGCCGAGCCACACACGCAGCAGCCATTCGGTGCGTTGCTGCGCCAGCTCCGTTTGAATGCCGGCCTGACTCAGGAGGCACTCGCGGAGCGCGCCGGGTTGAGCACGCGCGGGATCCAGGACCTGGAGCGCGGAGTCGTACGGCCCCAGCGGCAGACGGCTGAGCGGCTTGCCTCCGCGCTCTCCGTGCACGGCGAAGTGCGCGCCCGGTTTGATGCCTCCGCCACACCCACTCCGCGTCGCCGTCGTGATGCCGGTGCCCCGTCTGCGCCCCAACAGACCTATCAGTCCAGTGCGCAGTTTGCACCGCAACCGCTCCCCGTGCAGCTCAGCAGTTTCGTCGGCCGCGCTTCGGAGCTCCACGCGCTTGCAGGCCTTCTGGAGGCACCTTCCGGTCCGCGCCTCGTCACCATCACGGGTCCCGGCGGCACTGGCAAGACACGACTGGCCCTCCAGGTTGCCGAGCGTGTTCGGCCTGGCTTCTCCGGCGGCGTGTGCTTTGTCGGGCTAGACGCCATCCGTGACCCGGCCCTGGTTCCCGCCTCTGTCGCCCGTGTCTTCGGCCTTGCCACGGATGAGCCGGATGCCATACCCAGACTCCTGACCGACTTTCTTGGTGATTGCCCGACGTTGCTGCTCTTGGATAACTTGGAGCACCTGATCGGGGCCCCGCCATTCATTGCCCAACTGCTTGCCGGCTGCCGCAGCCTGCATGTGCTCGCCACCAGTCGCAGCGCGCTCAACATCTCCGGCGAGCAGGAGTTCCCGCTCGGGCCACTGTCCCTCGCGGACGAGGCCCTCGCCCTCTTCGAGGAACGTGCCCGCGCGGTCCGTCCCGACTTCCGCATCATGCCGGACCAGCGACCAACTGTCGCGGAGATCTGCCGGCGCCTAGACGGGCTACCGCTCGCCATAGAGCTCGCCGCCGCGCGCATCCGCCTACTGCCTCTGTCCGCCATGGTCACGCACCTACAGGAGCACCGTCTATCGCTGCTCACGGGCGGTAGTGTCAACGCTCCGCAGCGCCAGCGCACCCTTCGCGCCGCCATCTCCTGGAGCTACGATCTCCTTCCGCCGAACCAGCAGCGCCTCTTCCGCCGGCTCTCCGTCTTCTCCGGTGGCAGCACTCTGGAGGCCATCGCCGCTATCTGTGATGGCGATGATGACGCCAAAGGTGACGTTCCCGCGCCGCACGCCATCATCGAGAGTCTGGATGCCCTCGTGACCGGCAGCCTGCTGCGCCAAGAGCAGCAGGCGTCTGGTGAGCCGCGTCTCGGCATGCTTTCCACCTTGCGCGACTTTGCCTTTGAACAGCTTCAGGGTGCTGGCGAGCTACCCGCGCTCAGGCGCTGCCATGCGCGCTGGTACCTAACCCAGGCCGAACAGGCCGTGCCCCACCTTCGGTCTGCCGCCCAAGACACATGGTACGCCCGTCTGGACGATGACCGAGAGAATACGCGCGGCGCCCTCGCCTGGTGCCAAGAGCAGGCCGGCGCAGACCCGGACGCCGCCGTCTGGGGTCTGCGACTTACTGCCGCCCTTTTCTGGTACTGGGTATGGAATGGCACGTGGACGGAGGCTGCCCCACCATTTCGGTTCTTTCTCGCACACCCCGATCTGAGCGCGCCGGACCACGCCCGCCATCGTGCCCCCGCGCTCGCCTTCGCCTCTGTCGTTTTTTCGATCAGTGGCGATGTGGACTTCGCCGCCGCCAGCGCCGATGAAGCACTTGCGCTGGCACGCACTCTCGACGACCCGGCGCTCCTGGCGCTCGTCCTCACGCTCCCCTTCGGCAATGAGACCGATCCGGATCGCATCCGCCGGTCGACCATCCACCTGGAGGAGGGCGTCCACCTTGCATCGCAGCTCGAACATGCTGAGGCGCTCGGCTTCGGCTGCATGGGCCTTGGCAACTACGCGCTTCAATCGGGAGACTCAGAAACCGCGCGCGACTGGTACGCCCGCGCTCTAGAGGCGCGCCGGCAGCAGGGGGACAAATGGGGGATCGCGCAGGCACTGCTCAGCTTGGCCGATGCCACATCGCTCGGCAGTGAGCATACCGAGGCGCAGCGCCTCCTTGGCGAAGCTATCCGCCTCTTCCCCCAAAACGTAGCATTGCGTGCGGGCTCAAACGTGGCCATGTGTCTGGCCGCGCTGGGCGCTGTTGCCCTCGCCGCCGGTCAGCACGTGCGCGCCGCCACTATCCTGGGGGCCATCGATGCACTCTCGCGGGAGCACAGTTTCCAACTCCCGGGCCCCCACCGCCTCGACTACGAACGCGCCGTGATCGCCGCTCGCGCCTCCGTCAGTCCTGAAGGGTTTCAGGCGGCCTGGGAATCGGGCCAGACCATGACGCTTAGTGAGACCATCGACTTCGCCCTGACGTAACATGTCCCTCTGTCGATCGCCCACGCGACAGTGGAACACGATACGAACATGAGACGCATTCTCGGCTTGCCCGCGGAAGACCCAACCGGCGCGGCGCGCTTCCTCGTCGACCAGGGCTTCGACTCGCTCGTCGTCGGTGCAGAAGCGACCCCGGAGAGCATCCGTCCCGCACTCGACGCAGGCCTCTCCGTCTGGTTCTACCGCGCGGCGTTCTCGATTCGCGCACTGTCTGAAGCAGAAGCCCAGCCGCTGCTCGCCCGCGACGTCGATGGCCAGCCAAGGATCTGGTTCAACTCCGGCTGCCCCAATCGCCCACAGCTCCGCGATGCCCACGTCGCCGCCATTGAAAAGCTGGCACACACCGGTTTGTTCACCGGCTTCATGCTCGACGGCATCCGCTTCGCGTCTCCGAACGCTGGTGACGCCTTCTTCACCTGCTTCTGCGACGTCTGCCGGGACAAAGCCGCGGCGCTCGGTTTCAACTTCCCCCAGATGCGCCGCGACGTCGCCGCTCTGCGCGACTGGTGCCGCGCCGGAGACCACACTCCGCTTGCCTCATCCGCGGACACCCTTCCCGACGCGCTCCGCCGCTGGCCGGGTGTCGCCGAGTGGCTGCGCTTCCGCGCCGCGTGCACGCTTGAGCATGTTGGCCAGGTCCGCCAGGCTGTCGCCGCCTGGCACGGCCCGGATGGCTCGCCGTTCCGCCTTGGCGCCTATCTCTTCACGCCCGCCTTTGCCCCGCTGGTCGGCCAGCGCTACGGCGACCTCGCGCCGCACCTGGACATCATCTCCCCCATGATCTACCGCATCAATACCGGCGGCGACTCAGGGTTGGTGCCGGAGTGGGCCGCCCTCGCCTCCCTCCGCTTCCTGCCGCCGCACGACGAGTTCACCCCTGAAGATGTCGGCGCGGAAGTCGCCGGCGCCCGCGCGCTGCTGCCTGGCGTTTCCTCCGGCCCGACCCTTGTCCCCATCCTCCGCCTCGCAGACGACCTCGTCGCGGAGACCACCCGCGCCGCTCGCTCAGCCGGCGCCGACGGCGTGGACTACTTCGTCTTCCGCAACGACGAACAGCCGTACGTCCGGATGGCTGCTGGCGCCGCCGTTTAGGCATTAGACGGCCGGCTCCCTTGCTTCAGCCATGCCCTACTGCCGGCGCGGGCGTGTAGTAGCATCGAAACAAGGAGGCATCTGTGACCGAGAAGTCCGCGACGAAGACCTCGACCGACACACTGACCCCTGCGCTGCGGCAGCTGCTCACGCTCGCTCACGAGGACGAGGGCTTCCGTTCCCTCCTCCTGGAAGCTCCCACGCAAGCCCTCGCCGCCGCGGAGGACGGCAGCCATCCGGCGTTCGCCCGTTGGGCAGGTGTCCAACCACCGTTCACCCGCGTGTCCTTTTCCGCCGCGGAGCGTGATCGGGTGCTGGCCGCCGCGCCCGCCTCCCACCTGCGCGAGCTGCGCGACCGCCTCGTGGGCTGATCCTGCGTCGAAGCGCTACTCCTCGATCCCTGAATTGGCGGCCATGATCTCCTCCGCCACCTCCCACACATGGGGCAGGAACGCCAGCACCTGATCAGCCTTCCGCTGCCTGTCCGCGAACGATCCCAGCCCCAGGTCCTCGATCAGCGCACGGAATCCCGGCTCCAGCTGCTCCTGTACTGCCGGCGGCGCGTCCACCGACAGGATCGTCCTGCACCGGCTGTACGTGGCCATCAGCCAGAAGACCGCTTCCCGATGGTCGCCGCGCTCGATCAACTCCCGGCTGCCGTCGATAGAGATCGGCCGCGCGGCGTCGCTGATGTCCGAGCCGAACCGGTAGGGCGTCTTGAACACGCTCTTTGCGGCGTCGAACGCGGCGGTGACCGCGGCCAGGTGCTGCTCGACTCGCTCCCGCGGCATCTCGGCGCAGCCCAGCAGCGCCAGGAGCTGCTCGTGGAAGTCGAGCCGCCCGTACGCCGCCAGCAGGTCGCGCGCCGCCGCGTAGCGCCGCCGCACCGTGGGGTTCTCCAGCCCCGCCACCAGCAGCACGTGGGTGGTGACGCCCGCCGCAAAGGCGCACACGGTCGCCTGGTCGTGCAGCGGCATCGCGTCGTTCAACGCGCGGGCCGTGGAGCGCGAGTTGTCGGCGGCGTGCTCGCAGCGCCGCCGCACCCAGTGCCGCTTCGGAAACTCCGGGCCCACGGCAGCTTGGAGCTGCGTCAGCCAGCCCGACGGGTCCAGGATGATCTCCGGCCGTCGAAGTCCTCCCGCCAGGTGGTAGTTCCCCAGCACCTGCTCTGCCGTGCCAAGTTGCTCCGAGGAGAACGAGTTGGCCTCCAGCAGCACGCCCTCCTGGAGGAACTTGCCCTTCTTTGGCGGCGCGGCGTCCCCGTCGAACACCAGGTTGATGTCCAGGTCGGACGTTGCGTGTACTGGGGCTTCGTCGGCCAGCCCAATGGCCGACCCCGCGAAGTAGGCAGCCCGGAACCCCGGCGCCTTGCTCCCTTCCTCCAGCACCCACCGCCGCGCTACCGCCTTCGCCTCTCCGACGAGCCTGGTCACTCTACGCGACCTGGTCGATCTTCGCCGCCAGGATGAAGTCGTTCTCGGTCAATCCACCCACGGCGTGCGTCCACAGCGTCACCCGCACCTCGCCCCAGCGCACGAGTAGGTCCGGATGGTGTCCTTCCGCCTCGGCCACCGGCGTGATGGCGTTCACGAACGCCACCGCCTCCAGGAAGTCCTTGAACCGGAACGCCTTCACCAGCTGCTTGCCCTCCTCCACCTTCCACCCCCGCACCTGCCCCAGCAGGCGCTCCACCACCTCCCGCGGCAGTGGCGCCATGCCGCCCTCGCACGGCACGCATCGCTTCTCGGCCAGTGGCTGTGGCGGCTGCTGCACTGGTTGCTGGGACATCGTGCCCGCAAGTGTGCCATCCCACCCACAGCCCGCTACCCCATTGACGACTCGGCGGATGTACCGTAGAGTGGGGCTACCGGAAATGCCGCACACCCGCTCGCACTCCGTCACCGCATCGCGCCTGGCTCTCAGCCTGGGCGCCCGCTGTGCCATGCCCGCCGCCTACGCGGTCGTCGCCACGCACGTCATGCAAGCCATGCACGTCATGGCGGTCACGCCGCTTGCGGCGGGTATTACCCGCGGCGCGGTGCAGGAGGGCACGGGCGGCTGAGACACAGCTAGCACGTTGCACATCCGGCACCGACCGCGGGCATCAAGCCCGCGGTTTTTGTTTGTCCGGCACTTTCCCTTCCACGTCCCGCACCTCCGACCGTCTTAGGCCTACCAGCACTCACCGGCACTCACCGGCACTGAAAAGGACACGGCAATGGCAGCACTCACGGCAGCGGCGCCGGCCATCGAAGCGAAGGCGCTCTCCAAGCGGTTCTCCAGCAAGCGCGTCGCGCCTGGGCTGCTCGGCAGCCTGCGCGCCGCCGTGCGCCCCACCTACCGCGAGACTGTCGCCGTGCACGACTGCACCTTTGTCGTGCAGCCGGGGGAGGTCGTCGCCTTCATCGGCCCCAACGGCGCTGGCAAGTCCACCACCATCAAGATGCTCACTGGCATCCTCTTCCCCAGCGGCGGCGAGGCGCGCGTGCTGGGCCTGGTCCCCTGGCAGCAGCGCACCCTGCTCGCCCACAACATCGCCGCCGTCTTCGGCCAGAAGTCGCAGCTCTGGTACCACCTCCCCCCGCTCGCGTCCTTCGATCTCCTGGCCCGCATCTACGAGCTGGATAGCGCTGCGTACCGGCGCCGTGCCGCCGAGCTGATCGACGTGTTCGAGCTGGAGCCCCACCTCCATACGCCGGTACGCAAGCTCTCGCTGGGCGAGCGCATGCGCTGCGAGCTGGCTGCCGCTCTGCTCCACCGGCCCCAGATCGTCTTCCTGGACGAACCCACCATCGGGCTGGATGTCATCGCCAAGCAGCGCATCCGCGCGCTCATCCGCCGCCTCAACCGGGAGGAGGGCGTCACCGTCTTCCTTACCTCCCACGACGCTGACGACGTGGAGCAGCTGTGCCAGCGCGTCATCGTGGTCAACCACGGCACCCTCATCCTGGACGCGCCTATCGCCACGCTCAAGCGCGAGTTCCTCCAGACCAAGGTGATCGACCTCAAGCTCAAAGACGATGAATCCGGCTCTGGCTCCGGGGTGGCCTCCGCCGCACCACTCCCATTTGCCGGCGTCACCGTCCTCCAGCACGACGATTGGAGCTTCCGCTTGGAAGTCGATACCACCCGCGAGCCTATCGAGATGGTCATCGCCCACCTGGTAGCCCACTACCGCGTGGCGGACATCACCATCTCCGACCCGCCCATGGAAGAGATCATCACCCAGATTTACCAACGTCGCCCATCCGAGGGACAGACAGAGGTACCCACATGATCGCCACCCCCGCCTACACGCTCCGCCGCCCCGGTGGCCTCCTCCCAACCGCGCGCAAGTACGCCTCCATCTTTACCACCACACTGCGCGACCAGTTGGCCTACCTTGGCGAGATGTTGCTGCGCACCTTCTTCCTCGTCCTGATCCTCTACATCTTCCTCCAGCTCTGGCGCGCGGCGTACGCGTCCCAGGGCAGCGACACCATGGCCGGCTTCACCGTGGCGCAGATGATCTGGTACCTCGCGCTGACGGAGAGCATCGTGCTCTCCCGCCCCTCGGTCAGCCGCATGGTGGATGAAGAGGTGCGCTCCGGCGCTATCGCGTACATCCTGGCGCGCCCCTACGGCTACGCCTCCTACCGGCTGACGACGTACCTGGCCGAGCGACTGCTGCGCTTCGCCACCACGCTCGCCGTCGCCGGCACGCTGGCGCTGCTCTATGTTGGCCCGGTGGCGGTCTCCCCCGCCAGCCTCGCCGCTGCATTGGTCGCTACCGCCGGCGCGCTCGCCATCGACTTCGTGGCGGTCTTCGGCATCGGCCTGCTCGCCTTTTGGATCGAGGACACCTCATCCATCGACCTTATCTACAGCCGCGCCGTCATGCTGCTGGGCGGCATGCTGCTGCCGCTGGACGTCTTCCCGGACTGGCTCCAGCGCGTCGCCTTTGCGCTCCCCTTCAGCGCCATGCTGCACGGGCCTGCCCGCCTCGCGCTCTCCGAGTCGCCCGTTGATTTTTGGCCATTGCTCGGCCGCCAGCTGCTCTACCTCGCTCTTGCATCTGCCGGTGTCGCGTTGCTCTACCGCGCGGCGCTGCGGCGCCTCAACGTCAATGGCGGCTGATCGCGGAAGGGTGCTATCGTGAAGTCGCTGTCGTTCTTCGCCACGTATGTCCGCTCCAATTTCCAGATCGCCCTGGAATACCGCGTCAGCTTCTGGGCGCAGGTCTTCGCCATGGCCATCAACGACGCCATGTGGATCGCCTTCTGGGGCATCTTCTTTGCGCGCTTTCCCGTCGTGCGCGACTACAACTTCGCCGACGTGATCACCGTCTGGTCGCTCACCGCGCTCGCAGTTGGGCTGGGCACCGGCCTGTTCGGCGGCGCCTGGAACTACGCCGGGCAGGTGGCGCAGGGACGCCTGGACTTCTTCCTCACGCTCCCCAAGCCGGTGCTCTTCCATCTGGCAATCAGCCGCATGAGCGTCAGCGCCTGGGGAGACGTGCTCTTTGGCCTGGTGACTTACCTGGTGCTGGGCCGCCCGTCACCCGGGACGTTCGCCCTCTTCGTGCTGCTCAGCCTGGTGTCCGCGTCCATCTTCGTCGCCTACGGCATCCTTGCCAACGCACTCGCCTTCTGGCTCGGCAACAGTCAGGCGTTCTCCGGCCAGCTCACCAATGCGCTGATCACGTTCTCCCTCTACCCCAACGCGCTGTTCTCCGGCGCTGTCAAGGTGCTGCTCTTCACCCTCATCCCCGCCGGCTTCATCGCCTACATCCCGGTGGAGCTGCTGCGCGAGTGGAGCTGGCCGCTCGCTCTGGCCCTGCTGGCGGCTGCCGGGGGTGGCCTGCTGCTGGCCACTACCGTCTTCTATGCCGGCCTGCGCCGCTACGAGTCCGGCAACACCCTCGCCATGCGCGAGTGACCTGTGGGTTCACGAGCGGACGTAGTGGCAACAGACGTGCTGATACGTGGCCGTGGCTCGCCTCCTGAAGCTCTCCAGCTCGCTGCTCGGACTTGCCGTGCTCGGGTTCTTCGGCGTCTTCCCCGTCTTCGAAGTGCCGGCCGAGGCACGCTGGCTCGTGTTCGTCGCCGCCACTCTGCCGGCACTCCTGTTCGTCTTCCTCGTTATCCTTCTAGACCGGAATGAGATCGAGCCATTCGGCGCCATGCTCGGCGCCTTCCTCTGGGGCGCACTCTTCGCCACGCTAATCGCCGGCATCGCCAACAGCCTGGTTGGCTCGTTCCTCCAATCCGCGTTCGGCGAGGGGGCCGGCCGCTACCTCACCGGCGCCCTCGTCGCGCCACTGGTTGAAGAGAGCGCCAAGGGCTTCGCCCTCCTATTCCTGTACTTCCGGCTGCGACACGAGTTCGATAACGTGCTCGACGGCATCGTTTATGGTGCGTTGGTAGGAATCGGCTTTGCCATGGTCGAGAACTACCAGTACTTCTCCCAGGCGTACACCGAGGGAGGTCCTCAGGCGCTCGGCACCTCCTTCTACATTCGTGTCGTCGTGGACGGGTGGGCCCAC
>CADCTC010000005.1 GCA_902805635.1 uncultured Chloroflexota bacterium | reverse complement strand
GATTGGACGGTGAGCTCTTCGATCACCTCGGTGACGCCCGGCACGCGCGTGGCTACCTCCTCGGCGTTCTCAGTGTCTACGACGTCTGGCACCACGCCGCGCAGCCGGACGACCCCCTCGCGGACGATCACCTCGATACGTAGATCGGTCGTAGCGGCGTCTTCACGCAACTCGCGCAGGATTGCCTCGGCGATCGCCTCATCCCCCAGCGTCCCGTCGGAAGATCGTTCGACCGCGACCGAGTCCATAGAAGAGTGGCCGAAGCCTCCGAGGACCTGCACGTTGTCGTTCTGGTCGATCGTGATCACGGGGTCCGTTGGCGGCTCGTAGACGGTTTCAGACTCCTCGTAAGTGTCCACCCCAGCCGCGCTCAGGGACGAATCGTCGTTGCCCCGCGCTATGAAGTCGGGCTCCAACGAACTATCGGCGGCGCGGATCTCCCCAACGGTATCGGGCAGGGCCACTGTCTGACCCACCCCGGCATGGAAGATCGATGCTTCGACCGGCGAGACCACCTCCACGTCCAGGTCATTGTCCACCTGCTTGCCGCCCGCAACAGCCGCCACAATGTCGTCCGCTGCCTGCTTCGCCTCCGCCGTGTCCACGCGACCCGTCAAGATGACGCGGTCCCCCTGCACCTCGACTACCGCGTTGACGCCCGCATCTTGCTCCAGGCGCCGCGTAATTTCCTGCGCCAGCTGAGCCGGCGATGACTGGTCCATGCCCGCTGGCCCTGCAAGTCGGGTGCCACTCTCTCGTGGCCCACCACCGATCCGCCGGACATGCGCTTGAGACACCTGGCCTCAGCTCGGGTAACACAGCGGCGAATCACGCCCGGCTTCCAGGTGGCACGTAACCTGCCATTCGATTAGCGGTAGAAGCGCCCCGATGGACTGTGCGCCTCGGACAGCGTGGGAGGTATCTGAGCAATGGCCAAGGACCGCTGGAACCCATTCCGCGAGATGAACACGCTGCGCCAGGCGGTGGACCGCCTGATGGAAGACAACTTTCCGCAGTCGCAGGATGGCGAGGACAGCGGCCTGCGGTTTCCGCTGGACGTAATCGACCGCGGCGACCACTTCTTAATACGTGGCGCGCTGCCGGGTGTGCGTCCGGACGACGTACACGTGACGATTCAGGGAGAGACGCTCACGATCCGTGGTGAGGCTCACGGCGACGACAAGGACGAGCAGTCATCGGGTGGGCGCTGGCTGGTCCGCGAACACTCGCACGGTGTTTATCAGCGCAGCATTGGGCTGCCGGACACCGTCGATCCGGAAGTAGCAGAGGCGACGTACGAACATGGCATGCTGACCCTGCGCCTGCCGAAGGCGCAGCGCGCCGGCCCGCGCCGCATCCCCGTCGGCGCCTCCACCGCAGGTGCCGACAGGGCGAATGGGGCGGCTGGCGCATCAGGCGCGAACCCTTCACTGGATGACCCCACCAAGCCGGAAGTGGCGCCGGGCGAGCTAGCTGCACGCCGGCCGAGCGTGGCAAACGCAGCCGACACGCCGCACAAGGATCTAGTTACGGTGGAGTCCGAGGAGTCGTTCCCGGCCAGCGATCCGCCTTCGTGGACACCTGAGCGGGCTTAAATTTAAGAGCCTACGCGTGGCAGCCACGGACAGTGGGCCGGAGCTGCGACTGTAGCGAGTGAAACCATATGGAGCATTCCACCGGCGCCGTCATCGCAGATCGGTACGAAGTTCGCTCGCTGCTCGGGCGCGGGGGCATGGCCGCGGTGTACCTGGCGCACGACGGGTTGCTGGCGCGGGAGGTGGCGCTCAAAATGCTCAACCCTGCGCTAGCCGCCGACGCGACATTCGTCGAGCGGTTTCGGCGCGAGGCCCAGGCGGTCGCAGGCTTGAGCCACCCAAACATCGTCGCGGTGTACGACTGGGGCGCCCATGACGGCACGTACTTCATGGTCATGGAGTACGTCGCCGGCACTACGCTGAAGGAGGTCGTGCGCCGCCGCGGGCCGAGGCCCGAGCACGAGGCGCTGGCCATCGGCGCCGCCGTGGCCGATGCACTCGGCGCCGCCCACACGCGCGGCGTGGTGCACCGCGACGTGAAGCCGCACAACGTCTTGGTGGACCCGGATGGCCATGTCAAAGTCACCGATTTTGGGATCGCGCGCGCAGCGGGAGCATCGCAACTCACCAACGCAGACCAGGTGCTGGGCAGCGCATCGTACGCGTCTCCGGAGCAGATCCAGCGACTGCCGGTAGACGCCCGTTCCGACCTGTACAGCCTTGGAGCGGTGCTGTATGAGCTGCTAACCGGCAGCCCGCCGTTCGACGGCGACAGCGCGGTGTCCGTCGCCTGGCAGCACGTCCACACCGAGCCTCCACGCCTGGGGGCCATTGCGCCGGCAGTGAGCGTTGAGGCCGAAGCGGTAATCCTGCGCGCGTTGGCCAAGCGGCCTGACGACCGGTTCCAGTCAGCCGGTGAGATGCGCCAGGCGCTGCTAGAGGCAGTACGTCGGGGCGCGGCCTCGAACATTCACGAGGCGCCTACCATCGCGGTGGCCACCGTTCCGGCTGCGGGGCCGACCGCCGCTCCCGCACCCGCGTTCGTTCCCGATGCCCCTACGGCCACCGTGGAAGTGCCGGCGGATGCTGCGCGTACAACCACGATGATCGCACTGCCGCCGGCCGACCGCATGCGGCGCTTTCCGCCGCGCGCACCGGAGACGGCACCGACCAGGGGCAAGCAACACAGCAGCAGCGGGAGAGCGCTACTCGCCGCACTCGTGGCGGGGAGCGCGCTGCTTGGCACGTGCGCCCTCGCGCTCGGCAGCCAGCGGGATCGCGCCGGGCAGACTATTGCCGCGCCTCCGGCAGACACGCCGGCCGAGGTGCGTGGCGTCTCGGTGACGCCCGAACCTGCGCTGACTCCGGCGCCAACCGGCGCCACGCCCGCGACGCAGGCCGTTTCGAGCGCGGCGCAGCCAACGCCTGTGCCGACCGCCGCGCCTACGGCCCCTGCGGCCAGCGCCACCGCCGTCTCGCCTCGCCCGACGGAACCACCGCCGCCAGTGCCCACCGTGGCTGCGACCGCACCACCAGCGCCCACCGTGGCTCCGACGGCACCACCAGCACCCACGGCCGCTCCCGCCACCCCCGCAGCGGCAGCGGGAGCCCCGACCGATGCAGTGGTCGGCTTCTACTCGGCTGCGGCACAACAAAATTTCGCGCAGGCGGCGGCGTACTGGAGTCCTCGGATGCAGGCGCAATACCCGCCCGCGGAAAACATCGCGGGCCGCTTCAGCCAGACGCAGCGACTGTGGGTGAACAGTGCCCAGGTCGTGTCAGTCAGTGGCGACCGCGCCACAGTGGCGGTGGACCTGGGCGAGGTCACTGGCAGTCCGGCAGTAACCCGGCGCTGGGTCGGCACGTGGCAGCTCGTTCGGGGGCCGTCGGGCTGGCTGCTGGATGCTCCAAATCTCCGGGCGGGTTAGCGCACCGTAGCTCGCCATCGGGTAGCGACGTATAGGCTCCATAGATCATTGCTTCCGTGACATATCGGCTACCAGCCTGAGCCACTGCATCTACTCTGTCACGCTTCGCCCGCGGATCAGACCCTACCCCGCGGGGGCGAACAGTGGATCGTCATCCGTGACTCGGCGAGGATCGAATCCAACCGCATCCACCGGCCCAACTGCCATTGGGTGCACCCCGGCTACTTCCGCGAAAAGGTGGAGGACAACAGCGGCCGGTACGGCGACTACCACTACTGCCGCGACTACGCCGCCGCGCTTACTTTGGCCAAGTCGGGGCCGTGGGCGCTGTTAGAGGCGGGGCCGTGCCAGGACTGCACCCCGGCTGCCTGAGCGTCTGCGGTGTGCTCTGCGTCGGCGAGGCGCCCAGGTTCCCGCAACGACAAACGCCCCGCCAAGATGCGGGGCGTTCTGCTGTCTGGCGGCTGAGGGACTCAGGATGGCGGGTGTGGTGGAGAAACGAAGTCGTCGGCAGGGGGCGGAGACGAACGGAGGCGCAACTGGTGCCAGACGTAGCCGCCGAAGGCGACTGCACCGCTGCCAAACAGCGCCAGACTACTGAGTTCCGGCGTCTCGGCCAGATTGGGAGTCTGGCCGCTTCCGCCGACGTCACCGCCGTTGCCGCGAGCGCCGCCGCCATTGCCGCCATTGCCGCCATTGCCGCCATTGCCGCCATTGCCGCCG
>CADCTC010000004.1:363-20909 GCA_902805635.1 uncultured Chloroflexota bacterium | reverse complement strand
GGAGATCCGCGTGCCGGAGGTGGAGGAGCGCCTGCACGTGGAGAAGCGCCAGTCGGAGATCGGCGAGGTGCAGGTCCGCAAGACTGTGACGCAGGAGCAGCAGACAGTGCCGGTGGACCTGATGCGGGAAGAGGTGCGCGTGGAGGAGCGGGACACCGAGGACCGCCCGGCAACCGACGCCGATCTGCGCAGCGCGTTCGACGAGGGGACCATCCGCGTGCCGCTGCGTGGTGAGGAGGCGGTGGTCACCAAGGAGGCGGTGGTCACGGGCGAGGTGGTGGTCGACAAGGAGCGCACCACCGAACACCAGAACGTCAGCGGCACCGTCCGGCGCGTGCGGGTGGAGGTCGAGGAGCACTACCAGCGCGAGCGTGATGGTTTCCGCCAGCACTATGCCCAGGGGCGCGGGTCCAGTGGTAGACCGTCCTTTGAGGAGACAGAGCACACGTACCGCAGCGGGTTTGAGGCCGCCTACGACGAGCGGCACGCGGGCAAGCGGTTTGAGGAGGTCGAGCCGGAGCTACGGCGCGAGTACGAGCGCTCGAACGGCGCCCGCGCGGGAAGCGATCCGTGGGAGCGGCTCATCGAAGAGGTCCGCGAGGGCTTCCGACGCGGCGGCGGGCGCTAGACGGGCGCTAGACGGGCGCCACACTGGCACCAGTGTGGCGCCACACTGGTGCCGTCTTGGGAAGGAAAGAGCATGGAACCATTCGAGAGTTTGCCCGGCGGCCCGCAGCGTGGAGGCATCCGCGCGGCCGCCCCGGGAGACACGACTACGGTCGCTCACGACGAGATCCACATCCCCATTGTGGAAGAGCGCCTTGTCGTTGACAAGCGCCAGATCGAGCTTGGGGAGCTGGTGCTCCGTAAGACGGTAGAGGAGCGGGAGGAACGCACCAGCCAGCCGGTCATGCACGAGGAGCTGGAGATCGAGCGCGTCGCGGTGAACCGGCCACTCGAGGCGGCGGTGCAGCGGCGCACCGAAGGCGAGTGGTTGATCGTCCCGGTCATGGAAGAAGTGGTGGTGGTGCGGACACAATTGATGCTCAAGGAAGAGATTCGCATCCGCACGCGACAGGTACCTGGCGTGCAGGAGGTAGTCTCCACCACTCGCCACGAGCGAGTGGAGCTGGAGCAACCATCGGCATCCAGCTAACTGGTGGTTTGGGTGAGCGCCTCCGGACCGAACAAGCCGCCGATGCGGTCCACTTCATTGGTCACGATGCGCGTGGGATAGCCGGAAAGGATCCCGGAGACGTCTCTGAAGGCGTTCCCGACGTGCATGCCTTGCTGGTCGATCGTGAACTCGCGGATCTCTTTGTCGTGCATGGAGCCGCGCATCTTTAGCACGGTCAGACCGCGGCGCATCTCGCCGAACAGCTCCACGTAACGCAGCAGCACGATGGAGTCGGTGATGGTGGAGATGTGCGCCTCGGTGACCGACGTGCCGCCCAGCAACGTGGGTGTGGTGGAGGTGAACAGGCCGGTAGTCTCCTGCTGTTTCAGGAAAGACGTGAGGCCGATGACGAACTCGCGGAAACCCTTGGTGGTGGAGACGCGCTCCAGCGCAGACAGGCTGTCCACCGCGACCCGGTTGGGCTTGAAGTCGGCGATGACCTGCTTCATGCGGACCAGGTGCTCTTCCAGGTTCAGCGTCTCCGGGTAGTCGAGCACCACCTTCAGGCGGCCTTGGCGCTCCATGTCCTCGAAGTCGAAACCCCAGCCCGAGGCGTTGCGAAAGAGCTGCTCGCGGCTCTCCTCGAAGGCGAAGAGCAGGCAGCGCTCGTCCTCGGCGACACCGCCAGACAGGAAGTGGGTCACGGTGAGCGTCTTGCCGGTGCCGGTTGCGCCAGAGACAAGGATGATCGAGTCCCGGAAGAAGCCGCCGCCGCACATTGCGTCCAGCTCAGCGCTGCCGGACGTGACGCGCACGTTGGAGGAGCGCTGCACCAGCTGCATCGCCGAAAGCGGGATGGCGACGATGCCTCCTCCGGGAATCACCGTGAACGGCACCTCGCCCTTGTGGTGGGAGGTCCCGCGGAACTTCAGGATCTCCAGCGTGCGTCTGCGCTTCTCGTCCTCCAGCGCGTTGCGCAGGATGATCACGTTGTCCGCGACGAACTCCTCGAAGCCTAACCGGGAGACCTCCCCGTATTCGACGGTGCGCTCGGCGGTCATCACGGTGGTGACGCCCATCTGTCGCAGCGCCGCCGCGATCCGCAGCAACTCTGTGCGGGTCTGTGCCTGTTGAGGAAACCGGTCCAGGATGGCGCCGAGCGAATCGATCGTTACCCGCTTGGCGTCCACGCTGCGCACGGCGTGCTCGATGCGCGCCAGCAGGGCGCCCAGGTCGTACTCGCCGGTGACCACCGCCTCGCCGTCCAGGTCGGGAGAGGCGTCCACGAACGCCCAGTGCCCTTCCGCCTCCCAGGTGCGCACGTCCCACCCGAAGGCGGCGACGTTGCGGCAGATGTCTTCCGGCGTCTCTTCAAAGGTGATGAAGACGCCGTGCTCACCGCGCGCGATCCCCTCCGCCAGGAACTGGGCGCCGAACACGGTCTTGCCGCTGCCGGCGGTACCGGCGACGAGGGTGGTGCGGCGCCGGGGCAGGCCGCCGTGGGCCACATGGTCGAACCCGGAGATGCCGGTGGGCAGCTTCTCGAGGAGCAGCGGCGTCTGCGGATCGGGTGTGTCTGGCATCAGGAGTCTCCTGCGCCGTGCCCGGCGCTGTGTGCGGGGCGGACGTCCAGGCCCCAGAGCACCTGCTCGGCGTCGGAGAGGTCGCCGAGGACGCGCCTCGCCGGAGGCGGCACGTGTTTCACCAGCGTGGGCGTGGCGAGGATGCGATCCTGCTCGGCCAGCTGTGGCTGCTCCAGCACGTCGACGATGGCGAGCTCGTATTGGTCGGGCAGCAGCCGATCACACAGGCGCCGCAGGTTCTCGATGGCGCGCTCAGAGCGGGGCGTGTTGCCCGTGACGTAGAGTTTGAAGACGTAGCGCTGCGCGCTAGGGGGGCGGGGACCGCGTTGCTCCATCGGCGTCCTCGGGCACGTGCTCTTGGCGAAGTTTGGACTGAACCGACGGGCGAAATCAGGCGGCTGACTGCCGTGACGGGCGCGGCGGCTGAGATCGATAGTACGACACGAGCCGCCCCATAAGCTCCAGCACCAGGACGCGCGCCTCCTCCACCAGCGCCTGCGCGCGCTGGGGGGTGGCGCTACGCAGGCGCTGGTGGAGAGCGGTGGTGTGTACCTCCACCACATCGCGCGGCCCACCGGCGAGAAAGCCTATTCGCTCGGCGATGTCGCGTAGGCGACCGGAGAGATCGTGCTCCACCCGGTACCCGCGCTGCTCAAGCGCCAGGTCTAGCAGGCGCGCGTAGTCCTCCACCAGGCCGGCGAACAGGTCCGGGGCTCCTTCCCGCAGCGCGGCCAGCCCGAACGTCTGTCCGGTGATGGCAGCGCGCGGCGGGGAGGAGAGGCGCTCTATGGCCGCGAGCTCTCGCTCCTGGCGCTCCTGGCGCTCGCGCTCGACCGCCAGTGCGGCCTCGGCCGCGCGGCGCGCCGCCTGTTCCTCCAGCAGCCGCGCGTGCTCGTTCTCTGCCCGGCGGCGCTCGATTGCGTAGCGTAACGACCGCTCCAGGAGCCTGCCGTCCACCTCTCCCTTTACAAGGTAGTCCTGCGCGCCCTCGCGCACGGCGCCGATGGCGGTCTGCTCGTCGTCCAGACCGCTGAGCACGACGATGGGCAGCACTGGAGCCGCGTCTCGGACGCGCTGGAATGTCTCCAGGCCCTGTGTCTCCGGCAGCCCCAGGTCCAGCAGGACGACATCGGGTGCAGAATCGCGGCACGCGGCAAACGCGGCGTGCAGCCCGCCAGCATGAGTCACCTCGATCGTGGCGCCTAGCGCAGAGGACGTTGCCGCCTCACGCAAAGCCTCAATGAATAGGCGCGCGTCGCCCGGGTTGTCCTCCACCAGCAGTACGCGCACGTCGCTTTCACCGCCTGCCCCGCCCCGCTAAAACAGCAGGCCGAAGTATAGCTTTCACCACACCAGAGCCTCCGTTATATACAGAAACGAGAGCACCCTGGCACTCGCCTGTCCCGCCGGTGCGTACGGTTCAGGGATGCGCCTCCACCTTGCCCAGCACCATGGTCTTGGGGGCGTCGGCCGGGATGTCGAACAGCTTAGTCTTGTGCCACACCTCGGGCACCAGCACTACCGGCGCACGCAAGCAGCAGCGGGCTCTGTTCGTTCCTGCACAGTATTTGCCCAAGAGTTGGGCGGCGTGCGGCACCAGACTTGCGTTGAGCCTATCCTGCAGGTCCACCAGGGCTTCCAGCGTGGCGCTGACATAGCGCCCGCCACACGTGAAAGGAAAGAGCATGGGACTATTTGAGAGCTTGATGGGCGGCGCGCAGCGCGGTGGCGTAGGCGCCCGTCCAGAGCAGCGGCAGCAGCAGCAGGACTTCCAGGACTTCATCAATCGCTACGAGCAGGGCCCCCCCTCGGAGGGCTACTCGGACCAGGAGGTCATGAGCCGCTATCAGCAGGTAGCGCCGCACATCACGCCGGAGGTGTACCAGCAGTCGGCTCAAGAGGCATTCTCGCGCATGTCTCCGCAGGAGCGTGCTCAGTTTGGCCAGTACCTCCAGCAGCAGGCGCGGACGCAAAACGTCAACTTCCCGGACCTCAATCGCGACGGGGTCGACGACCGCCTACAGGACCCCGGGTACATGGCACAGGTCGCCAGCCGCATGCACCAGCAGCAGCCTGGCTTGCTCGGCCAGCTGCTCGGCGGCGCTTCCGGCGGTTCCTCCGGCGGTGCGCAAAACCAAGCCGTCCTTCAGGCGATCCAGATCCGCAACGCCTACGAGGCGGACAAGAACACGCCCACTGACCAGTGGCTGCGGGCGCGGGGCATGACCCAGGCGCAGCTGGACGCCGCGCTGGCGCTGGCCAGCAGGGCCGGCTCGCAGGGGGCAGAAGGAATGACCGGCGGCAACGCGGTACAAATGCTGAACAACCCGCTCGCTAAGGCGGCACTGGCAGGCATCGCCGCCATGGCCGCCAAGCGCATGCTGAGCGGCCGCTAGCGCGAGCACCGGAGCGGGCGTGACGGGGGTGCTCTACGGGGTTACTAAGGCGGCAGCGGGCCGCCGACCGCCACTGGCTGGGATGGCCGGTCATCCCAGCTGATGCCGTGCATGCCCCGCCGCTGCAGCAGCGTCCGCACGAGCTTGCCGGCGTTTTCCAGGGGCCGCCGCGCTGCTTGGCGCTAAGCGGCGGCGTGGAGGCGCTCCGCCGGCGCCGCCACAAGCACACTCTCGGCCTCTGCGGTGGCGGCCGTGCGGCGCAGCAGGAGCCAACCGACCGCTCCCGAAATGACCGACGCCGCGAGGATGCCTACCTTCGCGCGGGCGAGCGTCTCCACGTCGCCGAAGGCCAGTCCGGCGACGAACAGCGACATGGTGAAGCCAATGCCCGCCAGCCACGAGGCGCCGTACACGTGGCGCCACGTCACGCCCTCGGGCAGCGCCGCCACGCCCAGGCGCACCGCCAGCCAGCTGAACGCCGTCACTCCGAGCTGCTTGCCTAGCACCAGCCCCAGCAGCACGCCCAGCGTCACCCGGTCCGACGCGGCCGCGGCGACGTCTCCGCCGGTGAGCGCGACCCCCGCGTTGGCCAGCGCGAACAGTGGCATGATGACGAACGCGACCCACGGGTGCAGCTCGTGCTCCAGACGCTGCAGCGGCGTCTGCACCTGCTCGCAGGCCTCCTCTAGCGAGGTCACTGCCCACTGCTGGTCCTCGTTGATGAGGGCGCGCCGGCCGCGCTGGCTGGCCTTGCGAAACACGTCTAGCAGCTCGCGGCCGCGGCCCAGGAAGCCCAGCGCGTCGATGCGCTGGTCGGCCGGGATCGCCAGCGCCAGCAACACCCCGGCAATGGTGGCATGCACGCCTGACTGGAGCACCGCCGCCCACAGCCCGAGCCCCAGCAGGGCGTAGGGCAGCGGTCGGCGCACCCCCAGCCGGTTGGCGGCGAGCGCCGCGCCCAGGAAGGCGGCCGCCGCACCCAGGGCGATCCAGTTGACCGCAGGCGTGTAGAACAGCGCGATCACGAGCACCGCACCGATATCGTCCACCACGGCCAGCGCGGTGACGAACACCTTGACACCGAGCGGGGCCCGCTTGCCCAGCAGGGCCAGCACGCCGATGGCGAACGCGATGTCGGTCGCCATTGGCACGCCCCACCCTCTGATGCCGGGCGTGCCCCAGTTCACCGCCGCGTACAGCGCCGCCGGCACCAGCATCCCGCCCAGCGCCGCCGCGATGGGCAGCGCGGCGCGGCGCACTGAGGCAAGCTCGCCCGACAGCAGCTCGCGCTTGATCTCCAGCCCCACCACGAAGAAGAAGAGGGCCATCAGGCCGTCGTTGATCCAGTGGTGCAGGTCGTACGTCAGGCCGAAGCCCTCTGCCCCCACCGTGACCTTCGTGTGCCACAGCGCGTCGTAGGAGGCCGCCCACGGTGAGTTTGCCCACAGCAGCGCGATGACAGTGGTGGCCATCAGCACCACGCCGCCGGCCGCCTCCAGGTGCAAGAACTGCCGGAACGGGCGTAGCACCCGCTCGATGGGCGGGCCGGACGCCGCGCGCGGCGAGGGGGTGTGTGGTTCCCTGGTATGTGGGGGGTGTGGAGTCTGCGTGCCGTCCAAGGCGGTCTCCCCGTGGACGGCCGCCCGGAGGCGCGCGGCGGCCGTCGCGTGACAGCCTCCTCCGTACTCCGGTAGATAAAGGAGCCGGGCCTCCCGACACCCAGCCGGGTGTCAATCGATTATGCGCGCTCTCCCAATTCTACCGTCTGGGAGCCCTGGAGAGGGAACACGGCACGCCCGGGACACACTCGTACAAGGGCGTACCAGTGTATTCGTGTGTATCCGTGCTGACTTACGGCATCCCCGTCACGTTCACGGTGGGCGCGTCGTTGAAGACCGACGTGCACCCCCGCGACAAGGAATCCGCAGACATCGAGCGAATCGTGGCGCAGACGCCCGCGCATGGCGCCGACGCCCCGGCCTTCGCCGCGCTGCTTGCCGACTACCGCCGCGCGGTGCGGCGAAGGCGCGATGCGGCCGGTCCAGACATGCGCGCCACCGATTCGGCGGCGCGCATGTCTGAGACACATCCGGCGCCTGAGGTGGTGTAGCGCGCGCCGGCCGCGCGAACGTGCGAACTACCTGCGCTCGAAGACGTAGAGCGTGACCGGCGCGGTGAGTACGTCTATGGCGATAACGCGGTCTAGATCGACTGCGATGTTGTTGTTCTTGAGGAAGTCGGTCAGGATCTGGTTGTTGTTGAGCACGTTCTGGAGGACCACTGTGTTGTCGCTGAGCACCTTGCTGTTGTTCAGGATGTCGCTCAGCACGTTCACCTGGGCGCCGTTCAGCACGTTGTTGAGGTTGAGCACGTTGATCTGGGTGGTCGCGTTCTGCAGCAGGCCGTTCAAGACGTCGGTGACGTTGACGTTGACGTTCTGAATGATGGCGGTGATCAGGTGCCAAAGGCGGCGGCGCCGGCCTGCTGGCCCTGGCCCTGCGGGCCGGTCTGCGCGTGGGCGATGCCCAGCCTGCCCAGTGCGGCGGCTGCTGCGGTAGCGGCGGTGGCGGCTCCGGCGATGCGACGGTTGTACATTGGTTTTCTCCTTGAGATTGTCGGCGTCTGTATGGCGCCGTGGAGTAGTCCAAGGCACTCGTCATGCCGTGAAACGCTCTACGGTGAGGATTAGAACGACTTTGCCGACAACGTAACGGAAACACAATCGCGCAGCGCCACGACGCCCGGCATGGCGGCTCTGGCTGAGTGACGGAATCGATCTCGGGTGGCGCGCCTTCAGGCAGTCAGCTGCGCCATCGAAGATCCTGCGTGCCGGTTGTTGAGGGCGTGCTCCAGTGTCTACAACCTGGGGCCGCGCGTGGCCGCGTGGCGCGGCCTGGGTAGAGAACGCGGGAGAGAGTGAGCGGAGACACGATGCAGCTGGGGATGATTGGTTTGGGGCGCATGGGCGCCAACATCGTGCGGCGCTTGCAGGGCGCCGGGCACACGTGCGTGGTGTACGACGTCAACCGGGCGGCGGTGCAGCAGCTGGCGAGCGAAGGCGCCACCGGCGCCGACTCGCTCGAGGACTTCGTACGGCTGCTGGAGGCGCCGCGCCGTGCCTGGGTGATGCTCCCCGCGGGCGACCCCACCGAGCAGACCATCTCAACCCTGGCCGATTACATGGCTCCCGGCGATGTCATCATCGACGGCGGCAACACCCATTATAAGGACGATGCGCGCCGGGCACTTGCGCTGAAGCAACGTGGCCTGCACTACGTGGACGTCGGCACCAGCGGCGGCGTGTGGGGGCTGGACCGCGGGTACTGCCTGATGATCGGCGGTGAGCAGGAGACGGTGGCCGGTCTGGAGCCCGTCTTCACTGCGCTGGCGCCCGGCCAGGGTGACGTGCCGCCGGCGCCGGGCCGCACCCCCGACCGCAGCACCGCCGAGCAGGGTTACCTGCACTGCGGACCGGCGGGCGCGGGGCACTTCGTGAAGATGATCCACAACGGCATCGAGTACGGCCTGATGCAGGCGTACGCCGAGGGCTTCGACATCCTGTGCAACGCTGCCTCGACCGACCTAGCGCCCGAGCTGCGCTACGATCTCAAGCTGGACGACATCGCCGAGCTGTGGCGCCGCGGCAGTGTGGTTGGCTCGTGGCTGCTGGACCTCTCCGCCAGCGCGCTGGCAGAGGACCCGTCGCTGGAGGGGTTCTCGGGTTTCGTCCAGGACTCTGGGGAGGGGCGCTGGACGATCATGGCGGCGCTGGAGGAGGCCGTACCCGCGGACGTGCTGGCGACGGCGCTGTTCACCCGCTTCCGCTCGCGGCGCGAGCACACCTTCGCGGAGAAGATGCTCTCCGCGATGCGGTACAAGTTCGGCGGGCATGTGGAGCAGCCCCCGGTCACCAACTAAATGGCCGGGTTCAGCTGCGGGACGCGGCGTACTCTCTCCACCCGCCGAAGGCTGAGATGTCCTTGTGGCTGCGCTCCGCCAAGGCGCGTGGGTAGAGGATTCCTGGGACAACGCGGCCGTCCTCCAGCACCACCAGCCCGCGGTAGAGGTTGGGCGGCTTGCCGGACTCCACCGCGCGCCACACCGCCGCGGGCAGCCAGTACAGCTCTCCCGGGACGCTGATGCCGTCCTCCCCCGCCGGGTGCAGCGCCAGTCCCCGCATCAACGTGCCATTGACAAATAGCAGCGTGCCCTCGCGGTCGTCCCTGTCCGGGCCACTCACCTCTGCACGGTCCGCTGCGCTCTCAGGCCCAGTCACTGTCATTACCCCAGCAGCGTACGCCTTTAGTCGGCCGCTCGCGACGGGCATGGCGCACAACACCTCACGCGCGATTTGGTGGAAATGGCACAAGCGGGCCGGGTGCGGTCCGCGCAGCTTCTGCGGGTCAGGCGCTCGGTAGCTTCTGGCTTCTAGCTGCCAGTGCTGGGCCCGCTGGCGCAGAACGACTGCTGGTCACAAGGTGTGCCCGCTACGAGCGGCACGGCATCGACGACCCAGTCGAGCAGCCGGATCAGGCGCTCACTCGCCTCGTCCAGGCACTCCAGCGCCTAGCAGACCTCCGCTTCGCTCATGGACCCGTCTGCGCCTCGTAACGTCGTGACGAACCCGCGGATGACGCCGGCAGGCGTGCGAAGCTCGTGCAGCAGCATCGCCATCTCCGGGGCCATTGCACCCATTCTAGCTGCCCGGCCAGATGGGCGGAGGGGGATGGGAGGCTTGTGCCCATGCTGCGCGGCGTGCGCCCTTGGCCACGCACCCATCCCGGCCGGGATGGAGGCTACGTCCCAGGTCCACCCGTAGCGCCCACCTCGCGCACATTGTCTGTGAGCTTGAACAGCCGATCCGCGCTCAACGTAAAGGCCGCGGCTACGCGGTCGAGCTCCTCGCGGGTAATGGTGTCGTTCTCCAGCAGCCGGAGCGCCTCGCGCTGCTCGGCGGTTGCTTCGCTTCCGCCGCCACGGCTCAGCTGGCGCGCCTGCTCCACTTCGTCGCGGAGCTGTTCGGTGATAGGGAGCGGCTGCGCGGTCATGTGGTTCTCCTGGAGCGACTGGACCATCGCGCCATCCCAGTGTACGGGTTCGGTGGAGGAGCTGCAGGGACAGACCTGTGCGTCGAGCACAAGGGCTGGTTTGCCGGGGACGCGCTGCCTTCCAGCATACGTCTCTGGTGGCGGGCACTGCCGGCGCTACACACCTGCGGTGGACTACGCTCCCTGCCAAAGACCAGCAAAGGAGACGACGAGTGCTAGCGGCAGACGTGCGCGACTTCCTGGAGCAGCCTCACCACGCGGTGATGGCGACGATCAACACGTCGGGAGCGCCCCAACTGACGGTCATGTGGTAGGCGCTCCACCCGACGGAGGACATCGTCCTTCTGAACAGCTCTCGCGGACTGCTGAAGGTGAAGAACCTGGCGCGCGACGCCCGCATGGCGCTCTGTGTGGAGGACGGGATGCGCTACGTCTCGCTGGAGGGCACGGCCGAGCTGGTGGCGGACCGCGAGGATCAGGAGCGCGACGTGAACGAGCACATCGGACCGCGCTACATCGGGCAGCGGCTGGGCGAGCGACGCTGGGAGGTCATCAAGCGCTCTGATCGCATCGGCATCCGCATGCGCATCAGCAAGGTGCACGCGCGCGGAGTCTAGGGCTCTTCTCGTGGGCGAGACGGGCGTACGCCGCTCCGCACCGGGAGACAGCGGCCCTCCTCACGCCTGATGGGTAATCAAGCGCGCCGCGGGCTGGCGGCAACGGCGCGGCGGATGGCGGCCAGGAACTCGGCAAGGTCGAAGGGCATCTCTACGTGCTCCACCGGCGCGAAAGCGTCCAGGTCCTTACGTTGCTTGCTGGTTACTACCACGGCGGGCAGCGCTCTGGTGACCTCCTGGTCCCGGAGCGCCTTCAGGATGGTGGGCAGGTTGGTGTAGGGGTAGCCATCTATCAGCACGGCGTCCAGGCGGATCTTGCCCAACACAGATACGGTGTCGCCGCGCAGTGGGAGCGCGTGCACCTGGTAGCCCTCGTCACCCAGCGCCTCCGAGATGAGCTCCTCCAGGTCCACCAGGAACGCCACCGTCGCCACCGTCGCCACCGTCGCCACCGTCGCCACCGTCGCCACCGTCGCCACCGTCGCCACCGTCGCCACCGTCGCCATTAGATTGCTCCCGGCAAGGATTGCGCCACCGTTATCGTGGCGGACCGGACTGCACGCGTCTCCCGCGCGTAGCCGTTAACTGGCGGTACAGCGGAGGCACGCTCTACCCGCCCACGAGCTTCTTGCGGATTGAGTGCCGGCTGGCCCGATGTCTCGTACTAGAATCTCCGCATCACCCAGTTCTCGGCTCTCACCGCGGTCCTTGAACAGGCTGCCAAGACGCGCGGCCGGAACGACCGCGTGCAGCTGCTGGCCGGCTTGCTGCGGTCGCTGGAGGCGGCCGAGGTGCGCCCGGCGGTCAATCTGATGCTGGGGCGTGGGCCAGGGATCAAGACCGGCGTTAGCTGGGCTGCGCTGATCGGCGCGGCGCGGGCCGCGTTCGGCGACCGTGCGATTGATTTCTCACAGGCCGATGGCTACGTCGATGCGGGCGAAGTGGTCCGTCAGATGGCTGCGCAGGGTGGCGGAGGTGGCGGGGGAGCCGCCGGTGGGCAATCGATCCTGGACGTGCAGCGTGGATTCGAGGCGGTGGCAGAGGCGCGTGGGCGGAAGGCGAAGGAGCGCCTGCTTGCCGAGCTGCTGGCGACCGGCCCCGACGAAGCGGCGTGGATCGGGCGCAATGCCGTCGGCGAGATGCGGACCGGGGCCCAAGAGGGCCTGCTCCTGGAGGCGATCGCCGCGGCGGTGCAGTTGCCCGCGCACGAGGTCCGGCGCGCGCTGATCGGCGCCAGCGATGTCGCCGCGGTGGCAGAGGCGGCGCTTTCGGACGCGCGTGACGGCGGTGACCGTTTGGCCGGGTTCGGCATCCGCGTCGGCGCGCCGGTACCGCCCATGCTCGCGGAGACCGCCGCGACGCTCCGCGACGCGTACGTGGCGCTGCAGGGCCGGCTGGCGCTGGAATGGAAGCTGGATGGTGCGCGTGTGCAGATCCACAAGGACGGCGACCGCGTGCAGCTCTGGTCGCGCCGGATGACCGACGTGACCGCGCGGCTCCCGGACGTAGCCGAGGCTGCCCGCGTGGGCGTGCGGGCAGAGCGCGCTATCCTGGAGGGTGAGGTGATCGTGGCCGGAGCGGACGGCAGGCCAATCCCTTTTCAGGACGTGATGCGTCGCTGGCTGCGCCAGGTGGACGCCGAAGGCGCCGCCGGGGAGCGGCCGGCTTCAGTCTTCCTCTTCGACTGTCTCTACGTCGACGACATCGACGGGGAAGCAATGCTGGACCGGCCGTACCTGGAGCGCTGGCAGGCACTGGAGCGCGTGAGCGGCGCTCTCCCGACGATGCCCCGGCTCGTGATAGAGGGGCCGCCCGACGCGCCATCGCCGGATGTGCTGGCGCAGATGCAGCGCTTCTATGACGCGGCGATCGATGCGGGCCACGAGGGCGTGATGGCCAAGGCGCTCGACGCCGCGTATGCCCCGGGACGCCGCGGTGCCCACTGGCTGAAGGTCAAAGCCGAAACCACACTTGACCTGGCGATTGTCGGCGCGGATTGGGGCACCGGCCGCCGCCACAAGTGGCTGTCCAACTACCACCTGGCATGCCGCGACGAGACGACCGGGGAGTTCCTGTCGGTCGGCGAGACGTTCAAGGGGCTGACCGACGCCGAGTTCGAGGCCATGACCGCGCAACTGCTGGCGCTGAAGACCGGTCAGCGTGGTGGATACGTCTCGGTAGAGCCGCGGGTGGTGGTGGAGGTGACGTTCAACGGCGTGCAGCGCTCGACGCGGCTGCCGTCTGGGGTGGCGCTGCGCTTTGCCCGCATCACCGCGATCCGGGATGATAAGCCGGCAGAGCAGGTGGAGACGCTGCGGGGGATGCGCTCGCTGTTGCCGGCCGTCGCACAGGATCAGGTCCTGTAAAGGCCCAACGGGCGCAGCCGGTGTACTGGACGGGCGAGGGCGTCCAGCATGGGCGGCGCCTTACCTGGCGGTCCGCCCATGTCATCACTTGAGAGCAGCAGCGCGCCGTCGCGCGTCGCCACCTCCACCCCCGCCCCGTGCAGGTCGGCCATTGTGCGTTCGCGCGCTGTGGTGAGGGCGTCCAGCACGCTTCCCCGAGACAGCAACGCCTCTGGAGTGCCCGCCGCTCCCCGGCGGCCGGCGCCGTGCGGGACGGAGAACAACGCGTCTTCGTCCCCCAGCCCCTCCACGATCAGGTTGCCGGTTAGTGCCGATCCCGCCACGCAGGCTGGCGTGCCTGGCTCGGCACGCGGCGCCCCCTTGCGGTGCATCACCACCATCCGCCCGCGGTGGCGCTCTGTCTGCACCATGGTGTGGGGCGTATCGATGTAGTCGGTGCGCTCACCCGGCAGTCGGGCCAGCATGAGCGCCTCGGCCTGTGCGATGAGCCGCGCGCGGTTCTCCGTGGCGTACACAAGACAGAATGAGGCCCACTTCAGGAATGCCTGCCCATCGGCGAAGCCAGACGGCAAGAACGCCACGTCCCGCGTGCGTGACTCACGGGCGCCGGGAAGCACCGGCCGTCCCGGCACCAAGGAGAGCCAGCGCTCGTTCAGCCCAGCGGCGAGCCCATCGTACAGCCTGCAAACGGCGGCACCCACCCCCCGCGAGCCGGTGTGGGCCACGATCCAGACCCGGTCCTCTGCGTCTGCCTGGAGCTCCAGGAAGTGGTGTCCACCGCCCAGCGTGCCCAACCGGTCCGGCGCCTTCGCAAGGAGGCGGGACAGCTCCGCCTTAGCCTCCACTAGCTCGGTGGGGGCAGGGTGTCCCAGTCCCGGCACCGGCAGGATCTCGCGCCAGAAGTCGTCCATGCTCTGGTCCTGGGCTACCGTGTGGGAGCCGCCCGGCCCGTCGCCGGCGGGAACCTGGACGGCGAGCTCGTCCAGGACCGTGCGCAGCGCACTCACCCGCCCGGCCGGACGCGCAGTGAGCTCGGACGCCGAGACGCTGGTCCGCGCGGCGGCCATGCCGCAGCCTAAGTCGGCGGAGAGACCGTGCGGGATCACGTAGCCGTCGGTGGCCAGCACCGTCCCGGTGGGAAAGCCCGAGTCCGCTCCCAGGTTCGGCATGAAGGACGCTGCGACAGTGAATGGCAGCTTGCAAAGCCGCAGCGCCTGCTCGACCGCAGCGGGGTCGGCGCCGTCCGGGTCGCCCCAGAACCGCGCGGGCGCGTGCATGTCCTCAATCAAGATGGTGCGCATAGGGGAGCATCGGTGCACGTCACAGAGGCGTAGCGCCGTTGTGACGCGCCGCCCGCGCAGGGGAGCCGCGCGTGACGTCTGTCCGCGAGCCTTCTTGCCAATTGCCGGCAGAGGGAGGATACACCCGGAGCGACGGAGAGCGAGGGGAACGACGGGATCGCCCAGCGAGCGGCGAAACGCACACCGAGCTACGCTTCCGGCTAGAGGATTCGCGTCTCGCCCGGTGGCGTTGCTTCGGAAGCAGGCGGCGTAGGCGTAGGCGTAGGGTTTGGTGAGCCGGCAGTACCGGCGCCGGCTTCGCGGAGCTCATTCAGCCGCGCGGCGACCGTAGCGGCCTCATCCTGCAGGTCGCGCTGGTACCGCTCCAGCCACTGGATCATCTGATCGCGCGATGGACCTGACCCCCACGGTCCGCACTGCCCATACCTGGCATCGGCGGGATTCCCGTGCGCCCAAGGCGTCCATGGTGGGGGACCACCGTGGCCGCCGTGGCTACCGTGTGCGTCGTGCCGTGCGTGCATGCCCTCTGCCCAATGCCGGAAGAGATGACCGAACAAGCCGTGCATGCCGAAGCCGGCCCCGCCGATGTCAGGTCCGCTGCGGCACCAGGGGCGGCCGTGAGATCCGTGTGCGTAGCGCCGCCAGCCGGTGTTGCCAAACATGGTTGTGCCTCCTGTGATGGGTCTACAGCACCAGAGGCGCGCTTCTTACAGCCATCAGGGGAGCTGCTGGTACGGTACGGGCATGTTGCGAACGCGCGTATGTGAGGTGTTTGGCATCGAGCACCCGCTGGTCCTGGGCGGGATGGGATCGGCGACCAATGTGGACCTGGTAGTGGCGGTATGTGAAGCGGGTGGGCTGGGCATCCTGGGCGCGACCGGACTCTCTCCGGAGCAGATTCGGGAAAGTGCGGAGCAGATCAGAGGGAGGACCACACGGCCGTTTGGGCTGAACCTGCTGATCGCATTCGCGACAGGTGAGCAGCTTGAAGCGTGCCTGGCTGCGCCAGCGCCGGTGCTGTCCACGGCGTGGGGCGAGCCGGCGGCGTTCGCCAGGCGGGCGCGCGAGGCGGGGGTGGCTTGGATGCACATGGTGCAGACAGCGGCGCAGGCGGCGGAGGCAGCCAGGCTGGGCGCAGCGGTGGTTGTGGTGCAAGGGCACGAGGGCGGCGGGCACGTCGGCCACGTCTCGACTTTGCCGTTGGTGCCGGCTGCGGTGGACGCAATCGCGGCTGCGCTGCCGGACGGCCCGCGGCCGCCGATCGTGGCGGCGGGCGGCATCGCCGACGGGCGAGGGCTGGCGGCGGCGCTGGCGCTTGGAGCAGAAGGGGTGCTGCTCGGCACCCGGTTTCTGGCGACAGATGAGGCGCCGGTCCCTGAAGTTGCAAAACGGGCGATCTGTGCGGCGTCTGAGGCGGACACCGTCTTCACGACGGTGGTAGACCACGTACAGCGGCCGCAGTGGTTGGAGATCGGCGCGCACAGCCGCGCGCTGAGGACGCGCGCGGTGCTGGAGTGGGTAGGACGCGAAGAGGAGCTACGCCGGCTGCCGGAGGAGGACCGCCGCGCGATCGGCGCCCGCTGGGCGCAGGCGCGGGCCGGGGACCGCCTGGACGACATGGTGATCCTCACCGGTGAGGACAGCGGACTAATCCACGATGTGCTGCCGGCCGGGGAGGTGGTCAGGCGGGTCGTGGCGGAGGCGGAGGCGGTCTTGACGGGGCTGAGGCGCTACGGCGGCGCGTGAGCGGGCGTTTGCCTAGCACCGGCTGGACAGTACCGGGCGGTGGAGCGTCCCCGTCGTCTGGCGCACCCCATGGCGCCGGGGCAGGCCGCGTTGCGAAGTAGTAGACCGCCCCGCCGGCGACGATACCCAGAGCGTACGCTGGTATACCCGGGTCCCCGCCCCGAATCAGCCAGAACATCAGCCACGTGGCCACCACCACCGCCAGCGCCGCCAGGATGCGGAGGGTAGCGAGCGACCAGCGTGACACGTGGGGCCAGTGTACACGCCGCCGGGGACGCACGCCATCAGAGTGACCTCGAGGCGAGCCTATTCGTCCCTGTGCGCACTCACGCGCGCCGACTCCCAGAGGTAATCCTGGACTCGATGGAACAGCGCGCCGAGCATCACTGGACGCAGCGCCGGCACCGTGGCGGCTAGGAAGCCAATCGCCGCCGTAACCACCAGCGCGTGTGCGGGGCGATTCCGACCGGGCAGCAGCCGGGGGACGTGCAGGTTCAGTGCAAAACGCGCTTCATCCCGCGGCACGCGGCCACGGTGGAAGGTGTACGCCCGACGGAGCGACAAATCGCCAGTACGCCAGACGTAAGAACCATAGTGATCAGCATCCAGAAACACGGCGCCGGCCGCGAACTGGGTCAGTGCCCACCAGGATATACCGGCCGCACGCAAGGGAACCACCGCGACCGCCGTGGCGATCGCGTGGTGGGTAGGGTACACCGGGTAACTCTAGCAGCGGTGGTGAGCGCAGTTCAGCCGCCGAGTGCCGTCGGGGCAATCGGCGCCTACCGCTGCCTAGCTCCCACCTCTCTGTGCGGCCATCCCAGGAGCGCGGGAGTTCTACGCGACCCAGGCGCTCTCCCGCCGCCCGCGACGCACGTCGTCACGCCCGCCGCGGCGGTCACGGCGGCCGCGATGATCGGGCAAACCATGGCCGAACTGCGCGCGGGCGGCGCTATCCAGCCATGCTTCAGCACCCGATGCGCCACCCCGCTCCGGCCGCACACGCGGGCGTGACGGAACGTCACCCGCCGCGTCCCGCAAGTCATTCGCCAGGCTAGTGGTCCGCCCCAGCGCGTCCATCGCGCCGGGCACTTCGAGCTTGCGCTCGACGGTGCCGTCATCGGTGCGGGTGCGGACCTCGACAGCGGCGGGTGCTCCTCTGAGGAGGGCGTCCACCGTCTCGGCGACGTCCCTGTGGACGGCCACCTGCTGGCGGGCGCGCATCTCCACCAGCACGTCGAAGGTGGGTGGCCCCTTGCGCTCCAGCACCGTCTTCTGGGTGCCCCGTCTGCGCGCTTCCTCGTCGCCCAGCGTGACCGGCTGGATGCCGCCCACCAGGTCGGAGAGGGTGGGGTTCATCAAGAGGTTTTCCAGCGTGTTGCCGTGGGCGGTGCCCACCAGCTGCACGCCCCGCTCGGCGATGGTGCGTGCGGCCGCGGCTTCGAGCTCGGTGCCGATCTCGTCGATGACGATCACCTCGGGCATGTGGTTCTCCACCGCCTCGATCATCACCCCGTGCTGGCGCTCGGGCGCGGGCACCTGCATCCTCCTGGCGCGCCCGATGCCCGGGTGCGGGATGTCGCCGTCCCCCGCGATCTCGTTGCTGGTGTCCACGATGATGACGCGCTTGGCCACCTCGTCCGCCAGCACGCGCCCCACCTCGCGCAGCAGGGTGGTCTTGCCCACGCCCGGACGGCCCAGGATCAGCACGCTCCGGCCGCCCTCCACCAGGTCGCGCAGGATCTCCACCGTGCCCGCCACGCTCCTGCCCACGCGACAGGTCAGCCCCACCACCTCGCCGCGCCGGTTGCGGATCGCGCTGATCCGGTGCAGCGTGCGCGGAATGCCTGCACGGTTGTCACCACCAAAGGCGCCGATGCGGGACACTACGTAGTCAAGGTCTTGGGCGGTGACTTCTTCGTCAGAGAGGGCGGCTTCGCGATAGCGGCCGTGTCCCTGACCGGGTGTCGAGTCACCGCCGGAGAGGCGCGCCTCCGGCCGGCGGCCAAGGTCGAGGACGACCTCAAGCAGGTCGCCTTCACTCTCCAGCTGCTGGAGCGGGGCGCGGATGTGCGGTGGCAGTGTGCCGAGCAGCAGATCGAGATCGTCTGCGGACGCCTGCTCGTACGCTGCGTGCCACTCGGGATCGAGGCTGTGCGTGGGGACGCCGGCCGGATGGCCGGTGGGTTGATTCTGAGTCATTCAAGTTAGAGGTTAGACGACCTTTTCGAGTGCCGGGGCGAAATTCGGCTGCATCACTGGAGTTGCGAGCATCTTGGCCATTAGCAAGTGTGCGTCCACCAGAAAAAACTGGGCCGATTCGAGCACGGTAGTAAGGCGACTCTGGTGCTCTCGGACGCGCACGAGCACGCCATTGGCTGTGGTACCCGCAAGGGCATCCAGGGCAAAGTCGACCAGCGACTGGTTGAGCTCGCCCGCACGGTCGTCCACCAGGATACGCACCTGATGAGGCCCCCGGCTGACGCGTTGGATTTGTAGCCACGCGACCTTGCGCGCGTCGCGTTCCACTACCCAACGTGTCACCCCGGTGCGGCGGGTAAGCTGGTTGCCGAGGCTCACGGGCTGGATTTCCCAGCTGTGGCTGCGCTTCCCTTCCACCAGCTGCAGCACCTTAGGAGTGTTGTCCTGGTAGAGCTGCTGCAATCCGAAGGCGTCCGAACGGTGCTGGGGGCGCAGCCCGGGGACGCGCCGGGCGAGGCTACGCAGCGGCACCGGCTTGCTGCCGGTCGGGCCAGCGGTCTCAGGCACAGTGCGGAAGTAGCTGAGCTCGCGCACGGCCAGGGAGAAGCCGATCTGGCGGAAGAGCTCGTAGCGACCACCTTCATCTGACATGCGGGCCAGAACGCGGTCGGCCCTGTGGGCGACCGCGGCGTCGCACAGCGCGCCGAGCAGGCGAGCGGCGTTGCGATCGGGTACCAGGCGTAGTGTTGGGGAGCCATCGGTTACCGGGGCCGGCGGTTCGACGGCGAGGTAGGCTACTTCCCACTGGTGCGGCTCACGGCGCGGCGCGAGCTGGCCGAGACCGACGGGGCGCTTATCCTGGACGGCGACGATGCTGACGGGGACGCGCACACCGGGCATGGGAGCGGTCCAGACCGACTGGAACAGGGCCAGCGATGGGGACCAACGCGCAGACCACACGATCGCCTCGCCGGGGCCGCCTGGCGGGCCGCCGCGACTGCGCCGGGTGTCTCGGATGAGACGTGAGAGGCCCGGCACGTGCCACCAGCTGGCCGGCGTCACCACCGCGTGTCGTTGCATCTCGGCCGTAGATAGTGTACCTAGATAGCCATGACACAACCCGCGCCGCGAACGGCGAACCAGGCAGCCCAATCAGGGGCCATCGAAGCGCTGATGCAGGAGGACCGCCGCTATCCTCCGCCGGCGGAGTTCACCACGCAGGCAGTGCTGAACGACCGCGCCGTCTACGAAGCGGCGGCGCGTGACCCGCTGGCGTTCTGGGAGGCGCGTGCCAGGGAGCAGGTGGACTGGTTCAAGCCCTGGGACACCGTGCTGGAGTGGAACGCGCCGTTCTCCAAGTGGTTTATCGGGGCGCAGGTCAACGCGGCGTACAACTGCGTGGACCGGCACGCGACCGGCGCGCGCGCCGAGAAGCCGGCGATTATCTGGGAGGGTGAGCCAGGGGACGTCAAGACGCTGACGTACCGGCAGCTGCTGGACGAGGTGAACCTAGCCGCCGCGACGCTGCGCCGGCTCGGCGTGCAAAAGGGTGATACGGTCGCCATCTACCTGCCGATGATCCCGGAGGCGGCGATCACGATGCTGGCATGCGCGCGGCTGGGGGCGCCGCACACGGTGGTGTTCGGCGGGTTCTCTCCCGAATCGCTGGCGGACCGGATCAATGACTGCTCCGCGAGCTACGTCATCACGGCCGACGGCGGCTGGCGGCGCGGGAATGTGGTGCCGCTGAAGAAGAACACCGACGCCGCGCTCGAGAAGACGCAGACGATCAAGAAGTGCATCGTGGTGCGGCGCATAGGCGAGCAGGCGGGCATATCGATGCAGGATGGGCGTGACGTGTGGTGGCACGAGGCGCAGGACGAGGCGCGCCGGGCGGGTGAGACGACCTGCGAGCCGGAGCGGCTGGACTCCGAGCACCCGTTGTTCATCCTCTACACCAGCGGCACGACCGGCAAGCCGAAGGGCATCCTGCACACCTCCGGCGGCTACCTCACCCAGACGGCCTGGACGCACTGGGCGGTGTTCGACCTCAAGCCCGAGACCGACGTCTACTGGTGCACCGCCGACGTCGGCTGGGTCACCGGCCACAGCTACATCACCTACGGCCCGCTCGCCAACGGCGCGACGCAGGTGATGTACGAGGGGACGC
>CADCTC010000004.1:0-353 GCA_902805635.1 uncultured Chloroflexota bacterium | reverse complement strand
GGGGGGACCAGCCTGACCCACAAGTGGATCTTCGACCTGAAAGAAGACGACGTCTACTGGTGCACGGCGGACGTGGGCTGGGTGACGGGGCACAGCTACATCGTGTACGGGCCGCTGTGCAACGGCGCGACGTGCGTCATGTTCGAGGGGACGCCCGACTTCCCGGACAAGGACCGCTTCTGGGAACTGATCGCGAAGCACAAGGTGACGATCCTGTACACCGCGCCGACGGCGATCCGGTCGTTCATGCGCTGGGGAGACGAGTACCCCAACCGGCACGACATGTCGTCGCTGCGCCTGCTAGGGACGGTGGGGGAGCCGATCAACCCGGAGGCGTGGGTGTGGTACCGGCG
>CADCTC010000003.1:6551-20951 GCA_902805635.1 uncultured Chloroflexota bacterium | reverse complement strand
AGTCTCCACTCTATCTTCCACCCTACGCCGCCCGCACATACGTTACACACCCGAGGCGACACATGAAGTTTCAAGCCACCCTCCAGCAGGGCAGCAAGACGGCGACCGGCATCGAGGTGCCAGAGGACGTCGTGGCCGCCCTCGGCACTGGAAAGCGGCCCGCCGTCCGCGTGACAATCAACGGCTACACCTACCGCAGCACCGTGGCCGTCATGGGCGACGCGTTCATGGTCGGGGTCAGCGCCGAGGTACGCGAGAGGGCCGGGGTGTCCGGTGGCGACACCGTGGACGTGGACCTCGAGCTAGACACCGAGCCGCGCGAAGTGGCCGTGCCGCCCGATTTCGCGTCTGCCCTCGACGCCGACGCCGCCGCACGCCGCTTCTTCGACGGCCTCTCCTACAGCAATAAGCGCCGTTTCGTACTCTCCATCGAGGGTGCCAAGACACCCGAGACCCGCCAGCTGCGCCTCGAGAAAGCGGTCAGCACCCTGCACGAAGGACGCGTCTAACGCGCCGTATCCCCAGGTGAGCTTGGGGACCACGCATCGTGCCGCAGCACGCCCACCACCTGGAACCAGGGCGGCTGTGATTGCGGATTGCGCAGTATCCGCATGCCCAGCCGGCGCATGACGCCCATCGAGGCTGCGTTCTGGTACTTGGTCGTCGCGACCAGCCGCAGCAGGCCGAGCGACTCAAACGCGTATCCCACCAGTGCCGCAGCGGCCTCGGCGGCGTAGCCCCGCCTGCGGTGCGTCGAGTGGACGGCCCAGAAGAGCCCCACCTCTGGCGTGAAGCGAGCCGGCGCTTCGGCATCGCCCGCACCGCCGGTGGCTGCGCCCACACGGTCCGCCCGGCCGCTGCGCATGGTGCCGGTAGCGTCGTCCCAGCCCGCCAGCTGCCCAAAGGGGGCCAGGCACGGCACCAGCCCGCATGCGCCTATTAGCTCGCCGGTGGCGCGCAGCGCGATGGCGCGATCGGTATAGGGCGGCTGGCGCAGCGCGGCGAGCTGCTCGTAGCTGGCCACCGCCCACTCCAGCCAGCGGCGCCGCGCGTCGCGCGTGGTGGCGCCGTCGGTCGCCAGGTCCTCGTCGGCGAGATCAATGTCAAAGAGGCGATGCGCGGCGTCCAGGTCCCCGAGGCCGAACTCGCGGATGACCAGCCGGTCGGTCTCTATCGCAGGAAGGCGCATGGGCAGTGAGCCGGCAGTGTACGGCCGCGCGACCAGATCACGCGCTGCCAGAGCCGGCGACGGTCCGTCAATGACGGCGCCCCACCCAACCTAGTGTTCCTGGCTCTGCTCCGCCACCGCGTCCACCGTCCGCGCATTCACGCTCTTGCTCGCCTTATCCTTTGCGGCCGTATTGCCGCAGTAGGATGTTCCGCCCCTCCTGCTCGCCCCGGTCCGCATAGCGCTGCCGGTGCTCCCCCGCGTCCGCCACCGGCGGGTGGCGCTCGTCCAGAACGCCAGAATCTCCTCGAACTCCGCTATCACCCGCTCCCCATCCACCAGCGCCGGGATGCCGTCCTGCCCGGTCCGCTCCCGCAGCTCGCGCCGCTCCGGCTTCGCCGCCGGCACCTGCCGCGCCACAAAGTCGATCCCTCGCTCCGTCAGTTGCTCGCGCACGTACGACGAATAAGGGCACCACTCCGCCTGGTACAGCTCGTACATCCAATCGCCTCCGCTTTCGGTCCAATCCTACCCAGTTGGTCCAGTTACCTTAGTCCCGAAACCGCCCCTGCCGGCGCCACGGCTACCCGCGGCGCCGGCCGCACCCTGCGCCATTACGGGCTCGGCTACTGGGAGTGGTGCGCGTGCACCAGAGCGTGCCCCCTGCCGCGGGCAATCAGCCAGCGGTTGACCAGATACGTTGCCGCAAACGCCACCGCCAGGGAGACGGCAAGGCTGCCCCAGAACAGGCCGTCGCCCAGCCCCGCGTGCATCGCCCCCGGAATGAGCAGCAGGATGCCGTTGTCCACCACCTCCATGGTGACGATGGACAGCGTGTCCGACGCCAGCGCCAGCGACAGCGCGCTCCGAAACGGCAGGCCGCCGGCGACCAGCGGCCAGACCGAGAACGAGTAGCCAAACACGAACGCCAGCACGATCGCCAGTGCCATCGCCGGCGCCATATGCCAGCCCAGTGCCGTCCCGATCACCAGCCCCAGCACTTCCCCCACACCGCAGCCGGCAAGGCAGTGCAGCGTCGCCCGCAGCGCGACCGCGTTGAGCGACGGCAGCCCGGCGTGCCCGGAGTGCCCCACCTGCGGTCCGCTGCGCTCGTGCGACGCGTGCGAAGGCACGCCGGCCCGGTCGGCAGGCGCGATCATCGCGCCTCCCCTTCCGTCCCCGCCGCCTGCTTCACCGCCTGGAACTCGATCGTGATCTTCACGTCGTCACCCACCAACACACCTCCGCTCTCGAGCGCTAGGTTCCAGGTCAGCCCGTAGTCCTTGCGGTTTACCGTCGTAGTGGCGGAGAAGCTGGCCTTGGTGTCGCCCCACGGGTCGTTGACAATGCCGTGGAACTCCGCGTCTAGCGTGGCCTGCCGGGTCGTGCCGCGGATGGTGAGGTCGCCCGTGATCAAGGCGCTCCCGCGTCCGCGCGGTGTCACCTTGGTGCTCTCGAACGTCAGCACCGGGTAGTTGGCCGCGTCCAGGAAGTCGGCCGAGCGCAGGTGCTCGTCCCGCCCGTCGTTCCGCGTGTCCACGCTCGCCGAACCAATCGTGACGCGCACCGACGAACGCTCCGGCCGCTCCTGGTCGAACAGGATAGTGCCCGCCACGTCGCTGAAGCGCCCGCGCACCGTGGCAATCATCAGGTGCCTGACGGCGAACTCCACCTGCGCGTGACCGGGGTCGATCTCCCATACCGTTAGTGTGGACTTCTGCCCGTCGGCGCCGGCTGGCGCGGCGACGTTCTGCGAGTTGGCGGATGCAAATGCGGTGGTCATGTTGATGTCCTTTCGTGTGTGATCGTGTGGTGTTGTGGTCCGCGCTTTCGCTGAGGGCGCTGCTCGCGCTTGCTCCTCTGTGCGCTGCCTCCACCAGCCTATGCCGTTCCGGTGACGGTGCCCCTATCCGTCCGGGTGGTACGGCGGTCCGTCCGTACGAACTACCTAATTGGGTAGGCGCGCTAGAGCACGTCGAAGGTGACCCGCACTAGGGCGACCACCTCGGTCTCTCCCGGCGCCAGGCCCTCGCCGGCGCCACCGCCCCGCTCCGGGCGCGGCTGGGTCGTGCCATCGATCTCGGCGACCGCGCGCACGCCCCCCAGCCGCAGGCCGGCCGCCGCGGCCGCCGCTTCGGCCCTGGGGCGGGCATTGCGGATCGCGTCGGTGATGGCCACCAGCCGCAGCTGCGAGTCATCCCGCAGCGCGTACCCGAGCCCCTCCACCGAAGTGGCCCCGGCCTGCATCGCCGCCTCCAGGAGCGCCCCCGCCCGCGCCACGTCCGCGACCTTCACGCCGACGCTCGCGAAGCCGCGATAGGGAGTGGGGGCCACCTGGTTGGGCACTGTCGGCGCGGGTGGCGGTCCGTCCTGCACGCGGAAGACGTTGAGTCCCGTCGTCTGCAGGTCGGCCTCGGCCACGCCCTGGTCCCGCAGGCGCTGGAGGACGCGCTCGGTGGTCTCGCGCGTGCGCGCCAGCGCGGCGGTGGGCGTCTGGGCATTCACCTCCACCCCCAGCCGCAGGGTGATCGTGTCCGGCTTTGCCCGCGCGGTACCCTCGCCGATCACGGCGATCCCCGCCCGCTCGCCTGCGCGAGAGGCAAGCGCTTCCTGCGCCTGCACCGGGCGAGGCAGGAGGTGTTGCACGCCCAGACCGCCGAGCGTGAGACCCGCCGCCAAGGTAACGGCGACAGCCACTGCCGCCCGGCGGCTGCGCGAGCGGCGGGAGCGATACGCGAGCACGGCGGTGCTGCTGTGCCGGAATGCGGGAGGAGTGGTGGCATTCATCTGAGGAATCCTTTCGTGCGTGTTGGTGGCGTTCCTTGCGCGTGCGGTGGTGCAGTGGTGCAGCGGCAGGTGTGGCGGGTGGCCCACATGGCCTACCCAAGCGGCTGGAGGGCGGGGATGGCGCCGGCGGCGACCATCCCCGCGGCTCCGGTTGTGCGGAACATGCCCACGACGGCGATGAAGTGGTCACCCGAGGCGATGTCCAGGAGAGCCACGGGCCCGTTCCCGCGGAAGCGCACGCGGCCAGACGCGTTCGCCCTGCCGGCCGCGTCGCCGCCGGCCGCCGTGAGCTGGGTGAAGCTTCCGCTCGGCTGGGCAGGCGTGCCCGCCAGGACATGCACGCCGTACTCTGCGCCAGGCGTGAGACCGTCGAGCTGCAGCTCAAAGCGAGTTTCGCCGTCGGGAAGCGCGACTAGGGTCACGGCGCCGCTCACCCCGGACCCGCCAAGGGGATCGAGCCGGACGCCCGCGGTGAGTTGTTGACCCGCGGAAGGCTCGATAACGGGCCACGCCGCCACGTGCCACTCGCCGACGCGCGACGGATTCGCGAGCGCCCACCGGCGGCCGCCGCCGCGCCAGCGCACCCCCTCGTCACCGCGGACCAGTGTCCCGGCCAGGAAGTAGCCGTCTCCGAGCGCGCCGGCCGGGGCCGTCACGCTGGCGGCGATGACGTAGCCGCCTCCGTCCACCTGCCGCACGAACCCAGTTCCGCTTAGTGTCCCCCTCGCCTGCGCGATCGCGAGCATGATGACGGTCCCAGCCGTCGCGCTGTCCGCGCCTTGTGGCACGATCGTCACCTGTCCCGGCCCCTCCTCGTCCGCGTATCCCAGCGAGAGCAACGGAAAGTCCGCGGACGGCTGCTGGCCGGGCTGCACGTCGGCGCGCGAGGGACCGAGCCCCAGCGCCGCGCCGACGGTGGCCAGAGAAAGAGCTGCCGGACGCCAGGCGGCGCGGCGGGCGAGCCGCGCGGCGGCGCCGCGCGGGGAGGTGGAGTGGGTCGGGGTCATGGCGTACTTCCTCTTGCGGTGGGGTGTCGCCCGTTTCGGGCGCATTCCCAGCATGCGCCCGCACAAGCCCCCACGCCCCGTCCAAGCGGGCAGGCGGTCTCCCGGCACTCCCAAACCACCCGTTCAGGTAGGCGCCCCGCAAATGAGGGGCAGACAGCCGTGCGCCCGACCCAGGCGTGGATCCATCTGCCGGCCTACCGACAGAAAGGGCCCGGCCTCCGTGGGAGACCGGGCCCGTCGGGCCGTGACGTGAGAAGGACTTAGTCGACGTAGGGACCGTTCCAGCGAACGGGCTCCCGGTGCGGCAGGGCCGCCCCCAGCATGAACCGCGTGCCGCCGGGGGCGGCCACCACCGGCAGACTGTCGCCCGCACCCAACGCGGCAAACTGTCCCGCTTGCAGCTGCTGGCGATCCGGCCCGAACACCCCGGCGCCCGACAGCACGTAGACAAATCCCTGCCACCCGGTGGGGACCGGCAGCACCGCGGCGCCCCCTCCCTGTATCACCACGTCGTGGTACGTCGCCGGCGTGATGAGGCTCAAGGGCGATCCCTCGCCCGCGATGATGCGGGCGTGCGCATCGCCGAAGGCCCGCACCGGCAGCTCTTCCGGCTCGGCCAGCCGGTACGACGGTGCCACGCGCTTGTCCGCTTGCGCCAGGTTGACCCACAGCTGGAGCCCGCGCACCCCAGTATCCGACTCTTCGGCGTGCCACATGCCGCTGCCCGTGGTGATGCGCTGGGCGCCCCCCGTGCGCAGCAGTGTAGTGTGGCCGGCGCTGTCCATGTGCTTCTCGGTCCCCTCCAGCAGGTACGTCACGATCTCGAAGCCCCTGTGCGGGTGCGGCGGGAATCCACCGCCGCCGTTCGGACTCGGCGGCGGCACGCGGTACTCGTCCAGCAAGAGGAAGGGGTCAACCATGTTGAAGGTGGCGACTCGCGAGGGCAGCACGCGTCGGATGGGGACGCCGTCTCCATCGGACACCATGCGCGTCTCCGAGACAGCCTCCAGGCCTCTTGGATTAGCGAGGGAAACAACTGGATCCGCTGACCCAGCACGGCTGGCCGGCATGGTGGGACGGTTGGGGGCATGCGCGGTGAACGTGGTCATTTGGGTGCTCCTTGTTCCTGGTGTTGGTGGTGTTTCCGGCGTGTTGGGTCGTGGCCGGTGATCCGGAACTGAGTGACGTCGAGCAGCGGCGGTGTGATGTCGGTCGTGCGGGCGCCCCTTTCTCGGTTACCTACTGGCTCAGGCCGGGGACACAGCCGCGGGCGACGGGGTGACGGGTGCTGCGTCCAGGTGAGGCGCGAGTGCCGCCGCGAGCTGCGGCTTGGTGCGGTAGCCAACCAGCCGCTCCACCGGTTCTCCACCCTTAAAGAGGATCAGCGTGGGCAACCCGGCGACGCCGTAGCGGGCAGCGATCTCAGGTGACGCGTCGACGTCGACCTTGAAGACGCGCAGGCGAGCGGCTTCCTCACGCGCGAGTTGCTCCATCGTGGGCGCGATCGCACGGCAGGGCGGGCACCAGGCCGCGCCGAAGTCGACGAGCGTGGGGATGGAGCCCGCGATGTCTCGGTCGAACGACTCGGCGGTTAGGTGCCGGACGGCGGTCCCGGCAGGTTCGATTGGCATTTCCAGTTCTCCTTCGTGCTCTCCGGCCGGCGCGGGCGCTGCGCCCTGCACCTGGCATGTGGCTCGCGCGCCGCGGGGCGTCGCCTCTCTATCCTGCTCTCGCGCGCCGATCGCCGCCCCGCCAGGATGGGTGGTTTGTGCCCTCCACCGCGTGCCTACCCGTTCGGTTGGGAAGCACCCGGCGAACCTCAAGCCATCTGCTGGTGAAGGCGGCGAGCGTCCTCGCCTTACTGGCTTGGCTAGTCTGGCGTGCGCACACCGCGCAGCGTCCGCACACTCAGCGCTAGGCGGAGCGCGCCGGTGACCAGCAGGAGCAGCGACACCACCCAGAGCCAGGCACCCAAGTCGGGGAAGACGGCGAACCCCTCAGCCCAGGACTGCGCCCCAGCCGCGTGCAGGGCCAGGCGTGCGCCGGCCAGCAGCGCGATCGGTACGGCCAGCTCCCATGCCAGTCGCAGCCCCAACCGCAGCAGCTGCATGCGCCCGATGCGTCCCGAGGTGGCGTCGCGCCGTAGCCGTGCGTGCCAGCGGCGCATGCGCAGGAGCGGCCAGAGCGAGAGCACCAGCAGCGCGCCGAGCACGGCGTCCACTATCACGTAGAGCGCGGGGAGGCTCACCGAAGACGGCGCCGCCGGCTCCTGCCCCGCAACCAGGCGGACCACGCCCTCCTCAACCTCCTTGAACGCGCCCACACTCGCCAGAAAGCTGAAGGAGTTCATCAACAGCACCGCACCCCGCCCGGTCTCCGGCTCCAGAAACACCAGGGTGCGCACGTCCGCGTGCACCCCACCGTGCTGGAGCACCGGCACCCCGCCAATGGGGGCGCTGACCAGTCCCAGGCCATACGCGCCCGCTCCAGCGCCTGGTCCCGTGGCAACGCCCCGACCCTGCATCGCCGCGACGCTCTCAGCAGAGAGTATGGAGGTGGCGCCGTAGCGGCCCCCATTGAGCTGCGCCACCAGGAAGTGGGACAGGTCCTCCGCGCTGGAGATCAGATAGCCGGAGGGCAGCTGGGACGTGTTGTACCGTTCGTGGTAGGGCACCAGCGCTCCGAAGAGCCAGCGGTAGTTCTGCGCCAGCCCGGCGCGGCGCGCCTCCTCCTCGGACGCAAAGCTGTTGCCCATCTGGAGGGGAGCGAACACCCGCTGCTTTACATACGCGGCGAACGGCTGCCCCGACACCAGCTCGATCACCCGGCCGAGCACGTTGTAGTTGCCGCTGCAGTACACGTGACGCACCCCCGGCTGCGCGACGGGTGTTACCGTCCGCAGCTCCGCCACGTACTGCTCCAGCGTCTCCGCCTCCCGCCGCGTGTCGCACTCGGTGGATGGAATGCCGCTAGTGTGCAGGAGGAGGTGGCGCACCGTGATCTGCGCCGAGGCAGTAGGATCCGCCAGGCGGAAGTCCGGCACGTAGCGCTGCACCGGAGCGTCCAGCTCCACCGCACCCGTCTCCACCAGCTGCATGACCGCCATCGCGGTGAGCGGCTTGCTCACGGAAGCCAGGATGAACGGTGTCTGCGGTGTGAGGGCCCGCCCCGATTCGTCGGCCTTCCCGAACCCACTCAGGTGTACGACTCGGTCGCCCTGCACCACGCCCAGCGCAAGCCCGGGGATGCCGTGCCGCCGCACCTGCTGGCCTATGAACGCGTCTATCTGCGCGACGTCGAGCGCCCCCGCGTGAGATACGGCTTGCTCGAGGGTGGGCACGGCGCCGGCGAGCTTCGGGATCTCAGCTGCCCAAGTGAGGACGAACGCCAAAAAGACCACGAACAGCTGTGCCGTGTGTGCATTCATGCCTTGTGCGCCTTCCTCTATCTGGTTTGCCATGCAATGCACCGGAGCGCCCTGGCGTCACCACCAGGATGCGCCTTCTGCGTCGCAACCGCACCCCCCAGGTAGACGGTCTGCACGCCGGTCCTTCGCCTAGCCGTTCGGGTAGGAATTCGGGCAGGGTGTTCCTCCGTTCGGCATCATTCACACGGTGAAAGCGCTGTGACGGCGTCAGTTGCCGCGCGGATCGACACGCATCCGGATGGCCTGGGGCCGGGAAGCCTTCCCCCACAGCCCACGGCTCTCATCGGGCGTGTGGAGGAGCTAGAGACCGTCCGCGGGCAGCTGCTCGCGCCCGGCGTGCGCCTCCTGACGCTGGTCGGCCCCGGCGGTGTGGGCAAGACCCGCCTCGCAGTGGCGGTCGCTGAGTCCTTCCAGGCCAATCCGGCCTTCCCCGACGGCGTGCGCTTCGTGGATCTCGCCCCCGTCCCGGAGCCCGCGCAGGTGCCGGCAGCTATCGCGCGCGCGCTGGGTACGCCCGAGGCGCAGGGCCGCACCGCCTTGCAGTCCCTCACAGACTCGCTTGCGCGAAGGCGCCTCCTCGTCGTGCTGGACAACTTCGAGCACGTGCTCGCCGCCGGCGCCGACGTGGGACAGGTGCTCGGTGCATGCCCCGGCGTGATCGTCCTCGCGACGTCACGCGAGCCGCTGCGGCTGCGCTGGGAGCGCACGCTGCCGGTTTCACCGCTGGCCGTGCCCGACCCGCACCACCTACCGCCGCTGGACCGGCTGGCGGCGGTACCGGCGGTGGCCCTGTTCCTCGATCGCGCGCGCTCTGGTTGGCCTGCATTTGCGCTGACAGAGGAGAACGCGGTGGCGGTGGCCGCGTTGTGCCACCGGCTAGACGGGCTGCCACTCGCGATTGAGCTGGTCGCTGCGCGCGCCGCCCTGCTGGGACCGGCGGCGCTGCTCGACCGCCTCGGCCGCAGATTGCCGTTGCCCGCACCGGTGATGCAGGACGCGCCCACGCGGCACCAGACTCTGCGCGCCACGATTCAATGGAGCTACGACCTGCTCCACCCGGCGGAGCAGGCGCTGTTCCGCCGCGCCGCCGCGTTCGCGGGCGGCTGGACGGTCGAAGCCGCCGAAGCCGTGGCCGGAACGGACGAGGGGCCCGGCGACGGTGCACCACCCGTGCGGGAGGTGGTGGACGTGTTGAGCGCGCTCACGTCTCTGGCCGACAAGAGTCTCGTCCAGGTCGACGCCGGAGCCGGCGGCGCGGCGCGCGAGCTGCGCTTCCGCATGCTAGAGACCGCGCGGGAAGTGGCCCTGGACCTGCTCGACGCCAGTGGGGAGGCCGAGCCAGTCCGGCTCCGCCACCTCGGTTATTTCGCCGCGCTAGCGGAGCGCTCGGAGCCGCAGCTCCAGGGGCCGGAGCACGCCGCCGTCGCGGCGCGGCTGTCGCGCGAGGACGCCAACTTCCGCCAGGCGCTTCGGTGGGCCCTTGAGCGCGGCGGCCCGGAAGCCCTCGAGCAGGGGCTGCGCCTCGCGGGAGCCCTGGGGTGGTTCTGGTTCCTGCGCGGCTTTCCCTCGGAAGCGCGGGAGTGGCTCACGGTGCTCCTCGGCGCGGCGGGCGCCGACCTCCCGGCGGCGGTCCGGGCGCGGGCGCTGAACGCCGCCGGATTCCGTGCACAGGACCACGGCGAGTTCGACCTCGCCCACGCCTTCCACGACCGGGCGCTCGCCGTCTCGCGAGAAGACGGGGACGCGCGCGGTGTCATGGCGGCGCTGCACGGTGTGGCCGACGCCGCCCTCTGGCTCGGCAACCCGGGGGGGGCGCGCGCCGGGTATGAGGAGGGACTGGCGCTTGCCCGCACAGCCAGCGCCGTCGGCGATCTGGCGCTCTTCACTTATCACCTGGGGCAGTTCTGGTGGCTCCAGGGCGACCTTGCGAAGGCGCAGGACTACGGCCAGCAGGCGCAGGCAGCGGCGCAGGCAGCCGGAAGCAGCGCCTGGAGAGGCTACTCCCTGTTCATGCTCGCGAGCGTCGCGCACGAGCGCGGAGACCTCACCACGGCCGGCGCCGTCTACCGGGAGGCGCTTGGCCTCGCCGGTGAGATCGGTGACCGGCTGTGCGTCCGCATGGTCATGCCTGGCCTCGCCGGTGTGGCCGCGATGGAGGGCGATGCGGCGCGGGCGCTGCGTCTGGCCGGCGCCGCCGCCGCTCTGCAGGAGCGGGCCGGTTTCTCCGCGTTCCCGCCGATCCGCGAGCGGCAGGAACGCTGGCTGGCATCCGCACGGCAGGCGCTCGACGCCCAGGAGCAGGCGGCGGTGTGGGCGGAGGGCAGAGCCATGGAGCTGAAGCAGGCGACCGCGTACGCACTGGAGGAGAGCGCTTCTGGCCCCACATGGCACGGGGCGGCCAGGCCTAGCGCGTCGCCGCCCGCTGGGCCGCTCAGCCCGCGTGAGCGCCAGGTGCTGGCACTGGTGGCGGAAGGCAAGTCCAACCGAGAAATCGCAGCAACGCTCATCGTGACGGAGAACACGGCCAAGTACCACGTCGCCCAGCTCCTGAACAAGCTTGGGGCCAACAGCCGCGCGGAGGCGGTCACCCGCGCGGTCGCAGCGGACCTGTTGACGCCCCGGGCGCACTAGCCAGCCATCTCTTGAGCCGTCCCCGGCCGACAGGTGCCCGGCCGCCTACTAGATCGGGTAGGTGAGGCGCGGAGGCCGGAGACTGGCCTCTCTGGTAGGGCGGGTGGGTCCCCGCCGCGCCATGCTGGCGGTGTGAACCCCATGACGGCATCGACACGTCCCGTTTCGCCACGCACCGCCAGCCGGCCCAAGAGCTCCACCTCGCCGATGCCCCTCTCGGCCGGCACGCCGGCACCGCCCTTTGCGCTGCCGTGCGGGCAGCATTGCGCCGCCACCCTGTCCGACTATCGCGGCAAGCCGCTGGTGCTCGCCTTCTATGTCGCCGACTGGCACCCCGTGTGCACCGCGCAGCTAGAGCGCTACAGAGACCTTGGGCCGGAGCTGGACTGGGTCGGCGCCAAGCTCGTGGCGGTCTCCGCCGACACCATCTGGTCCCACGCCGCCTTCGCCCGCGCACACCAGCTGCCCTTCCCTCTCCTGTCTGACTCCTCCCCCCGTGGCGGAGTCGCATACGCATACGGTGTCTACGCCCCCAAGACCACCCTGCCCACGCGTGCCCTCTTCGTCGTGGACGCCTCCGGCCTCATCGTCTGGAGCGGCGCCTTTCCGGAAGCGCTCGATCCAGGTGTAGACGGCATCCTCAGCGCCCTCGAATCGCTCGGCAAGCGGAACAGCACGAGCTCTCCAGCGCCGCAGCCCCGCCTACTTCGCTCCGCGCCGGCCCGTATCGCAGATCCTTTCTAACCCATCCAGCAGCAGGTCCAGCCCGAATTCGAACGCACCCCGGTCCGCGTGCCTGGACGTCCTGTGCAGCGCCATGTGCTCCGCGATGTGCGGGTACTCGTCGCTGGGCAGCGCCCGCAGCGACGCCACCGCCTTCGCCATGTCCGCGGGGTCCCTGTCCGCCGGCCCCGCCTCCCACAGCGTCGAGCCAATGATGTGACCGTCTAGCGCGTGGTATGCGTGATGCGTCAGGTCGGCGGAAAATCCTCCTTCACGAAGCCGCTGCATTAACCACTCCGCATAGCGGACGCGCGCCAGACTCATGTGCTTCGGCGACAACATCAGCCCGCAAGCCCACGAGTGACGCAGCAGCACCTCGTGCGCCGACACCGCGCTCGCGCGGATCGCGGCCTTCCAGCCGCCACCAGCCGGCGCCTCGATCTCCCCCATCACCCCATCCACCATGCCGCGCAGTAGCTCGTCTTTGTTCGCCACGTGGTAGTAGAGCGACATCGCCTCCACGCCCAATTCGTCCGCCAGCTTGCGCATGCTGACCCCGCCTATCCCGCCGCGGTCCGCCAGCGCGATTGCGGCCCGCAGCACGCGCTCCCGAGTCAGCGGCGCGCGTGGCTCTCCAACCGGGCCGGCTCGTCTCGCCACTGGTCTCCTTTTCCGTCCGCCGCTCGTGCGCACAGGATACGGGGCTTGACGAACCTTACAGCGTAAGTGTATCTTACAGCGTAAGAATGAACCTTCTCCCTGCACCCCCTGCTGCGCCGCCCGCCGCACCTACCTGCTCACCGGAGCGCAAGTCCGGAGCCTTCAGATGACGAAACGCTTGGCCGCTACGCCTCTCCTCAACGCCAGGCTCGTCGGCGTCCTGTACGTGGTCATGATCACCGCCGGCGTGCTGGCCCAGAACGTCGTCCGACCCGCGCTCGTTGTCCGGAGCGACGCGGCCGCCAGCGCCGCCAGGATCATGGAGTCCGAATCGCTCTACCGCCTCGGTGGCGCCGCCGACCTGCTTCTCTTCGCAGCCAACGTCGCCGTGGCGGCGCTCTTCTACCGCCTGCTCGCCCCCGCTGGTCGGGATCTCGCCCTGCTCGCCGCCTTCTTCCGGCTTACGTTCGCCGCCGTTGCCGGCGCAAACGCCGTCAACCACTTTGCCCCGCTGCGCCTGCTAGGCGGCGACTCCTCTCTGGCCGCCTTCACGCCCGCCCAGCTGCAGGCCCTAGCGCACCTCTTCGCCCGCCTCCAATCCACCGGCCACGCCGTCGCCATCGTCTTCTACGGCGTCTCCTGCCTCCTGACAGGCTACCTCGTCTTCCGCTCCACCTTCCTCCCACGCTTCCTTGGTGTGCTGCTCGCCCTCGGAGGCATCGGCTACGTCGTCAACAGCTTCGCCGGCTTCCTTTCTCCCCCGCTCGCGTCCTCTCTCTTCCCCGCCATCCTCGTCCCCGCGGGCATCGCCGAAGTGTCGCTCTGCCTCTGGCTCCTCGTGAAGGGCGTGAACGCCCAGCGCTGGAAAGAGCTGGCTGACGCGACAGGCACCCCTACCCCTCTGCCGCCAGCCGCTGCGCTAGAGCTGTCCGCAGCGCTTCCAGCGCGCTGACGTCCGGCACCACCGGTGGCGGCGCAAATCCCACCAGCTTGTCCTGCAAGCCTGTACCACCACCGGAACGTGAGGCGCCCCACCGCAGCGCGTGCTGCACCTGGGCCAGCCGGAGCTGCAAATACTCCCGTCGCTTGCGCCGCAGCGTCTCACGATGCTCTGCCAGCTCCGAGTCGTCTGCGAGGCTTCGCCCAATCTCCATCACTTTCCCGAAACGCGCGCCGCGCCCGGGTGTTTCCCGCGGTCACACCTTCTCGACCGCATCGCCGTCCTCAACGAGCCTGGGTGCCCGTTTCTCCTCCCGCCAACGTCTTTATATGTGGGAGGTCCACTCTCGCCGCGCCGCGCCCCATGCAACCAACTGCTGCCTTGGCAATCACCGAGAACAACCATCCGTGTAGCAGGGGCAACAAATAGCAACAACGGACAACAAAAACAACACCTACGCACCGGTGCGCACCTTTACAGCTACACAGCAAGCGTGTCCGGACGTCACTACTCGCTAACAGGATGACCGGGTCACAAAAAGTCACAAAGGATCACAAAACTGTGTCCCGCGTCGCGCCGCTGCCTCGCCGCCAATCGGGCCATCCGGCGCTTGTCAAGCGTGAACGGCGTTACTGTTTGCGCAGCGAGTCCTCGGTAGAATCGCTGTCACGGCGTGCCATTTAGCCCAAGAGTATGCGCAGCCGCAGCGGCGTATCAATTCGCCCCAGTCCCACTCGCCAATCGCGCCTAGGAGCCCCGGAAGAGCCCATGTCCCAGTCACTCGATTCCCTGATCCGTCTCTCGTCAACCCGCACCACCCGCCGTACCGTGCTCGGCGCCACCGCCACGACCGCCGCGGCCACCGCCGGCGCCCTCTGGCTGCCCGGCCAGGCCCTCGCGGCGCCCGCCGCCCAGGTGGCCCAGGTGCTCAACGCAGACGCAGTCTACTTCGAGGAGGCCGGACACACCGTCTCCGGCCCCTTCTGGCGCTTTTGGCAGCAGCACGGGCTGGACGCATTCGGCTATCCCATCTCCGAGGCGTACGAAGATGGCGGCG
>CADCTC010000003.1:0-6541 GCA_902805635.1 uncultured Chloroflexota bacterium | reverse complement strand
CGTGCTCAACCAGTACTTCCAGCGCGCTCGCTTCGAGCTCCCGCCCGGCGGCGCCGAGCGCCTCGGCCTGCTCGGCGTCGAGGTCGGCGCCGCCGTCGATCCCACCCTGGGCGCGGCCCCCATCGAAGGCGCCCAGGTGGCGCCCGAGACCGGCCACAGCGTCGCCGGCGCCTTCCTCGGTGCCTACCGCACCCTCAAGCCGCTGATCGGACCGCCAATCGGGCCAGAGCAGCAAGTCGGCCCCACTACCTACGTCCAGTACTTCGCCAACGCCCGCCTGGAGTACGACGGCGCCACCGGCGTGCGCCGCGGCCTGCTCGGCGAGGCGCTCGCCGGCGCCCGCGGCATCGCGATGGACCGCGCGCCGCAGCCCTCCGGCGCGGTGACCTTCAACCAGTACGTCGGCGCCTTGTCGGCGGACGCCGAGGAGCGCCGCGCCTTCGCCGCGCGTGTGACCAACAACAGCCGCTTCGTCCCCACCTACGGCCAGAAGTGGGTCGTAGTCAGCATCAACCAGCAGCGCGCCTACGCCTACGAGCACACCCGGCAGGTCTTCACCGACCTGATCTCATCCGGTAGCGCCGCCAAGGACGTCTCCACGCGCGGCGTCTTCGCCATCAACCGCCGCGTCGCCAACGAGATCATGGACTCCACCACCCTCGGTTACCCCAAGGGCCACCCCAAGTACTACCGGCTGGAGAACGTGCTCTACACCCAGTACTACAACGGCGGCGAAGCCCTCCACTACGCCTGGTGGCACAACAATTTTGGAACGCCCATGTCCTACGGCTGCATCAACATGCGCCTCGCCACCGCCAAATGGTTCTGGGACTGGGCCAGCGTGGGCACCCCCGTCGTCGTCGTCTAGGGCTTGGTGTCAGGGCTGGTGCCAGCATCCCCTCAGGAGTGGCGCCATCGCCACCGTTCGTCCTGAGCCTGTCGAAGGACCAGTAACGGTCCGATGACCAGACCCTGACACTTACGCGGCCGGCCGCAGGTACTCCTTCCCCATCATCCCCCGCAGCGCGGCCGGCACTTTCACGCTGCCGTCCGCCTGCTGGTAGTTGTCCAATATGGCAATCAGCATGCGCCCCATCGCGCAGCCGGTGTCGTTCAGCGTGTAGCACGGGCGCGGCGCGCCGCCCGCCGCCGGGCGGTAGCGGATGTTCATCCGCCGCGCCTGGTAGTCCGACGTGTTGGTGTCCGTCATCACCTCCATGTACTCCCCCAAGCCGGACAGCCACGCCTCCACGTCGCGCTGCCGGTGCGACGCCAGGTAGCCCGCGTCCGCACCGCACTTGTCCACGATCCGGTACGGGATCTCCAGCGTCTGCAGCAGCCACTCGTTCACCGCGCGGAACTGCTCGTAGATCTCCTCGCTGTGCTCCGGCGCGCACACCGCGTTCATCTCTAGCTTGTCGAACTGGTGTACCCGCTTGATGCCCTTCTGGTCCTTCCCCCAGCTCCCCGCCTCGGACCTGAAGCACGGAGTCAGGGCAAACACCCGCACCGGCAGCTCCGCCTCCGCCAGCGTGCGGTCCATGAAGTAGGAAAAGTTGCTCGGCTCGCTCGACCCCACCAGGAACAGCTCCGCCTCGTCCTCCACGTTCTCCGAGGCGATCCGGTACACCTGGTCGCGTCCCTCCGGGAAGTGGGACGTACCGTACAGCGACCGCTCCCGCACCAGCAGCGGCGGGATGAGGGGGCTGAACCCTTGCTCCAGCAGGTGGTTCACCAGCAGCTGCTGGATGCCCAGCTGCATCCGCGCCACGTCCCCCAGGATGTACGCGAACCGCGACCCAGACACCTTCGCCCCCTGCGCCGTGTCCACGCCGCCCAGGCGCTGCCCAATGTCCGCGTGGTGCGCCGCCGTGAACTCCTTGTTCTCCGCGTGCACCGGCTTCTTGGGCATCAGGTACGCGCTGCCTCCCGTCGCGCTCTGCGCCTTCCCCAGCTTGTCCTTCGGCAAATAGCCATCGCCGGGGATCCAGACACACTCTTCTACGTTGTCTTCCTCCCCCTCGCCGTGCGGCATCTGGGGGTGCGGCCAGTTGGGGAACCAGTCCAGGATGCCCTGCCACTCGCGCTCGGTGGAGGCCACCGTCTCTTCCAGCTCCCTGGACTGCACCCGCAGCTCCTGCCCGCGCTGGCGCGCCGCGTTCGGGTCGCTGCGCCCCAGCTGCGCCAGCTTGTTCTTCTCGGCGTTCAGTGCGTCCAGCTGTCCGCGCACTGCGCGCAGCTGGTCGTCCAGCTCAAGCCAGCGGTCTAGGTCCGCCGTCTTGGGGTCGATGTTGCGCCGCCGGATCGCGTCGCGCATCTTCTCCGGATTCGCGCGCACTTCTCGTGGATCGATCATGATGTCTGTATCTCCGAAGTATCCCAATCGGGCTCGTTGGTCTGGATCAGCTGGAGGCGCTGCTGTAGTGGCGCAGCGCATAACGCCAGAATCGGTTGGCGCCGAACAGCGCCCCACCCGCCAGCGCCATGCCTATGGGCAGCATCCGGTAGTCCGCCGTCCCTAGCAGCGCCTGCGCGGGGAACGTCGTCGCGAACGCCGCCGGCACCACGTAGGTCAGCACCTCGCGCATCGGCGGCTTGAAGTAGGTCACCGGGAAGCGCGCCCCGTCGTAGAGCGTGTACGGCAGCGAGTACAGCTCGCCCACCCGCAGCGCCCAAAAGGTGACCGTCACGTTCGCGAAGCGCAGCGCGTACATCAGCGCCAGGCCGCACAGCCCGAACGCCACCGCCCCCGCCAGCGTCTCCAGCCGCCACGACACTCCCGCGGCGTTGCCGGCGTAGCCAACCAGCACCGCCCCGATGGCGACCTTGATCAGCTCGCGCACGTTCACGCTGCCACAGCTGACCAGGAACTGCGTGGATGCCGGCCGCATCAGCACGAAGTCCAGCGCGCCGTCCTGGATGGTCCCCGACAGGCGGCGCAGGTTGGGCGTGAACAGCGCCGACCACACGCCGTCGAAGATCCAGAATACCCCCAGCAGCACCAGCGCCTGCGTGCGCGTCCAGCCGGCTACCTCGTCCGAGAAGCTGTAGTAGGCCAGGTACAGCACCAGCGTCAGTCCCAGCTCGGCCCCCGCCTGCACCAGGTTCAGCCACAGGTTGAACCGGTACTCCGCCTGCCGCATCGCCGACACGACCAGGAAGCGCCGCCACAGCCTGCCGTACTTCCGTACGCTACCTAACAGCTCGTTCGCTACTCCCGTTTGTGGTGAGCTTGTCGAACCATGCCCTTCGACAAGCCTGTCCTGAGCGGAGCCGATGGGCTCAGGGCGAACGGACGCCAATGCATCGGCCCCATTGATCTTCGTGTCCATCACCGACCTCCCGCCGCGGAATACGCGCGCAGTCCGAGTCGCCACACCACCCGGTGCGCCAGCACCGCGGCCACCAGCCAGCCCGCATGCCAGGCGAACCCCTGCGCCAGACCGGCCGCGTCCACCTGTGCCGTCAGCACCTCCAGCGGGAACGACAGCGTGTACCGCCACGGCTGCGCCACCAGCAGGGGCCCCAGCGGCGCTGGGAAGAACGCCAGTGGCACGAACCGCCCCGCCAGCAGCTTCTGGAGCAGGTCCTCCAGCGCCACCAGCCCGGACACCTCGTGCAGCCAGAACGCCAGCGACCCCAGCAGGTAGTTGACGAGGAAGCTCAGCGCCGCCGCCATCGCCACTGATGCCCCGAACAACAGCCAGCGCAGCGGCTCCGCCGGCAGCGTCAGCGAGTCGCGGAACAGCCAGCCCAGCGCCGCCACGAACGGCAGCAGCAGCCCCAGCTTGACCACCTTCTCTCCTGCGTTGTTGCCGATCTGCCACGCGATCGCGGGCGCCGGCCGCAGCAGCGCCTTGGAAAGGTCGCCGTTGCGGATGTCCTCCGCCAGGTACTCGGCCGTCCAGGTGGACGTCAGCATCGACACCACGCCCAGCAGCACGTAGTACGTCACCAGTTGGCGCCGGTCCAGCGGCAGCGCGCCGGCGCTGGCCTCGCTCACCGCCAGCCAGACCAGCAGGCTCATCGCCGGCTGCATCACCGTGCTGAACATGAAGATCAGGAACCCCGTGCGGTACTCCAGCGTCATCATCACGTTCGCCCGCACCAGCTGCGCCAGTAGCCGGTAGACGCGCGCCGCCCACCGGAGTGCCGGCACCTCGATCAGCACGCTCATCTCACCACCCCCGCCGTCTCTCCGGCCAGCGCCGGCCCGGACGGCTCGGGTACTGCCTCTCGCCCGACGACCGGCTCCGGCAGTGTGCGCGGGTCCGGCGCCTCGTCCACGCCGGCCGCGCCGGCCGCCGCCAGCAGCGTCGAGAGCGCCCCCTCGAACGCGCCGTCGAACCGGATGCGCCCCTGATCGATCACCACCGCACGCGGGCACAGGTGGCGGATGTCCTCCATGTAGTGGCTCGTCAGTAGGATGGTGGTGCCCAGCTCGCGGTTGAGCCGCTGCAAGAACTCGCGCACGCGCTGCTGTGATCCTAGGTCCAATCCGATCGTTGGCTCGTCGAGGAAGAGCACCTCGGGCCGGTGGATCAGCGCCGTGAGCAGTTCCATCTTCATGCGCTCGCCCAGCGAGAGCTTGCGCACCTGCACGTCCAGCAGCTGCCCCACGCCCAGGAGCTCGATCAGCTCCTCCAGGTTGCGCCGGAAGTCAGCCGCCGGCAGGTCGTAGAGCTCCTTGTGCACCAGCAGCATCTCCAGCGCGGGCAGGTCGTGCCAGAGCAGGTTCTTCTGCCCCATCACCAGCGCGATCCGCCTGAGGAAGGCGAGCTCACGCCGGTGGGGCGTGTGCCCCAGCACACGCGCTGTCCCCGCGGTGGGGTACAGCAGCCCGCACAGCATCTTGAGCGTGGTCGTCTTCCCCGCCCCATTGGGGCCGAGAAATCCGACCACCTCGCCGCGCTCGACGGCGAAGCTGACACCGTCTACGGCGCGCTTCTCCAGCGTGCGGCGCCGCACCAGGCTCTCCAGCGAGCCGCGCAGCCCCGGTGCTTTGTGGTGGTACGTATACGTCTTGGATAGGTCGGCCACTTCGATGGCGGCCATAGCGATCCTCCTGCCCGCACAGTGCGGGTGAACGGCGCGGCGCGCACAGGGCGCCGCACGACGAACGTTTTAGGGATCAGGAGGGGGAGGTGACCGCGAGCGGCGGCCGAGCCGGGATCGTCCGGGTGGCCGGAGCCACCGGCAGGGCCACGACCAGAATTACAGCCCGTCGAGGCATCTGCGGCAGGGCGTGCCGGCCCGGGCATTCGGGGCTTGCGGGCGTGGTATCCCATCCCCCTCCCTCCGCGATCGCTCGATCGCGGTGAGGGGGCGATAACCTCGGTTGCCCAAACGGGCGATGCCTCCTCGTGGGGGGGCCGCCCAGCCTCCGTTCACGGCATCCAGTATAAAGCCGCGTGACCGCGCCCACCACGTCCACCATCCGCCGTCTGCAGACGCTCGATCCGGAAGCACTCGACCAGCTGGTGGAGGTGCTGATCGCCATCGTCCACGACGGCGCCTCGGTGGGCTTCCTGCCACCCTTGGGCTATGACGAAGCCGCCGCCTACTGGCGCGGCGTGCTCGCTCCCGGCGTCCAGCTGTTCGTCGCCGAGCTGGACGGCAAGGTGGCCGGCACCGTGCAGCTCCGCCCATCGCCCAAGCCCAACGCCAGCCACCGCGCGGAGATCGCCAAGCTGCTGGTCCACCCGTGGGCCCGGCGCCGCGGCCTGGGTCGTGCCCTGATGCAGGGCGCCGAGCGCGCGGCCCGCGACCTGGGCCGCACGCTGCTGGTGCTGGACACCCGCGCGGACGACGTCTCCAATGACCTCTACCGCTCAATGGGCTGGCTGGAATACGGCCGTGTCCCGCGCTACGCCCGCTCCGGCACCGGCGACTTCCACGAGTGCATCTTCTATTACAAGGAGTTGACCTGACCGATGGCTCAGTCGATGACCCAGTCAGCGGCCCAGCCGGCGGCGGACCCGCTCGAGTGGCCTGCCTCCCCCTGGGCGTGCTCCGCCCCCGAGTCCTACCTGCTGCTCCACTTCCGCAAGCACGATCCCAAGCAGGCGCTCAAGCTCGGCCTGCTGGAGCTGATCGCCCGGCAGCGCCTGCGCCTGGTCGACGTGGCGCGCAAGAAAGCGTTCGGCCGCCGCCAGAAGGTCGCGGCTCTCGTGCACCCCGATGGTTCCTCGGCAGGGGCCGATCCCCTATCACCCTCGCTGGACCCGCTGCTCGACGTCCACCGCAGCGTCCCCGCCAAGCCGCTGGAGGTGTGGGAGGAGACCGCCGAGCGCGGCCCCCAGCCCGCGGCGCAGGTCAACGGCGTAGAGGTCAGCCGCTTCGCCACCGCTGCCGTGCAGCGGTTTGGCAGCATGGACGGCTACATCGCCAAGATCGTGCGCCCCACGCTTGTGGATCGCGGCTGGGTGGCTCGGGCGTCGTACCGCAAGCTCGGCTTCATTCCCTCCAAGCGCTGGGAGCTCACCCACGCCGGCACCGCGGCCCAGGGCGATTTCCTCTGGCGCGTCGAGTACGGCAACCG
>CADCTC010000002.1:23270-68289 GCA_902805635.1 uncultured Chloroflexota bacterium | reverse complement strand
CTGTCGGCGCGAGCGCGCGTTGGCTCGGACCCGCGCAACCGGGCACTGTACCTGGCCCAGGTCGCCCGAGCGTGAACATCCGGCCTGTCGAGGCGTTACGATCGCCGCGGACCAGGGCGCATGCGGGCGCTTCGGAGGAGGGGAGGCAACGACGGTGGTGTCGTACACGGCGGAGGTGGTCGTGGTCGGTGGTCGCGACGGCCACGTCGCGAGCGAGGACGGTCGGCTTGCGTTGAACCTCTCGGACCCGGTGGAGCTCGGGGGCGCGGGTGGCGGCGGGACGAACCCCGAGCAGCTCTTCGCGGCCGGCTACGCAGCCTGCTTCCAAGCGGCGCTCCTGACCGCTGCCGGTATGCTCGACCGGGCGCTCGACCTCGCGGACGCAAGGCTTACGGCCCGCGTGACGTTGGCCCGGGCCGGCGACGGCGGCTACGGCCTGGCAGTCTCGCTTGACCTCCAGGCGGATGGGTTGGCCCAGGAGGTCGGGGCGAAGTTCGCCGGCGACAGCGGCGCCAGCGGGTACGGCGATGTCGCGCAGGTCGACCGCGGGGTGATCGGCGCCTTCGACGCAGTAGACCAGCGGGCCGCGCGCCAGGGCGATCCGGCCGTGGTTCGAGAGCACGCGTGGGTGGCTTGTGATCCGCCGCACGGGCATGGGCAGGTCTAGCTCCACCACGTCTCCGGCCCGCCAGGTGCGTTGCAGCGCGGCGTACGTGCCCGGCTCCAGGCGGCCCTCGTAGGGCTGCCCGTTGACCGTGAGGCGCGGCTCGGCGCACCATCCGGGAAGTCGCAGGCGCAGCGTCGCCTCGCTTAGGCCGGCGTCATGCTCGGCTACGGTGAGGCGCACGTGCCCGTCCCACGGGTAGTTCGTCTCTACGCGCAGCACGCCACTGCCGCGGGGCCCCTCGATACGCAGCTCGCCGGACGAGTAGTGGTGCAGCCACAGAGAGCCTCTCGTGCCGTCCCGCGCTGCACCTCCGGCGCCGGGTGCACCGCTTGGTGCAGAGCCAGCTTCCGTGCTGGTCCGGCGGCCGGTGGTGGCATCGTGCGATGTCGATGCGAAGAAACCCGGCAGCGAGAGCAGCAGGCGGGCGATGTTGGGCGGGCAGCAGGCGGTGCCGAACCAAGGTTGACGCCGGTGTGAGCCATCGTCGGCGAGCGGGTTCTGATAGAAGTACTCGGTCCCGTCCAGGCTGATGCCAGACAGGATGCCGTTGTAGAGCGCGGTCTCCATCCAGTCGGCGTAGCGCGCCTCGCCGGTGAGCAGGAGCATGCGCCAGTTCCAGTAGAAGCCGCCGATGGCGGCGCACGTCTCGGCGTAGGCGCGCTCGTTGGGCAGCTCGTAGTCGCCGCCGAACGCTTCGCCCTGCCAGTGCGCGCCCAGGCCGCCGGTGAGATAGGCCTTGCGCTCGAACGCGCTGCGCCACAGCGCCTGCACCGCCGCCCACATGCCCTCGTCCTCCGTCTCGGCGTACACGTCTGCCATGGCGATCGCGAGGTACGTGGCGCGGACGGCATGCCCCACGATCTCGCTCTGCCGGCGCACCGGCAGGTGGTCCTGGAGGTACGGCGACCCGTCGAGTACGGGCGGCTGCTGGCCGCGCTGATCCAAGAAGAACGCAGCCTGGTCCAAGTAGCGCCGGCTCCCGGTGGCGCGGTAGAGCTCTACTAGGGCGAGCTCGATCTCCTCATGGCCGTCGGTGCCGGGATTGGCAGGGGTAAAGGTGTCGCAGATCAGGTCGGCGAAGCGCGTGGCCACGGTGAGGAGCGTGTTTTTGCCCGTGGCGCGGTGGTGCGCCACCGCCGCCTGGATCAGGTGTCCCGCGCAGTACAACTGGTGCATGCGCGCCAGGTTGTCCCACCGTTCCGGCGCGCGCTCGAACGTGAAGTAGGTGTTCAGATAGCCGTCGGCCGCTTGCGCGGCGGCGATCTCATCGATCGCTCCGTCCACCAGGCGTTCCAGCTCGGGGTCGTGGCCCGTGCCGAGCGCGTAGGCGGCCGCTTCGAGCCACTTGTACACGTCGGAGTCGTCGTAGTACTTGCCGACGAACTCCGGGATGTGTTTGCGGCCGGACGCGCGCCGGAAGTGGTCGATGCGCCCGGTCTGCTGGCACTGGGCGTACTGTTGGCGCAGCGTTACGTCGCGCACCAGGGTGAGACGCGGCGCCCAGAACTGGTCCGTGAGCGTGAAGGCCGCGAGTGGCAGCGGGTGCAGGCGCGCGCGCGGGCTGGCTGAGGTATCGACGACCGGCGCGGACGGGTGAGAGAGCGTGGTAGTCATGGGCGGATGCGTTTCTCGACGGAAGGGTAGCTTGCTAGCGGCCACAGTGATTTATCCTCCGGTCATGCCCAGGTCTGCTCTCGAACAGCGATCCCTGCTCTACTCGCTCCTGGGGGATCTGCCGCCGCGTGACCGGCCGATTGCGGCTGAGGTGGTGGCGCGGGAAGAGCGTCCCGCGTACACGCTGGAAGTGCTGCAGCTAGACCTCAACGGCGTGGAGCCGGTGCCGGCCTATTACACACGCCCGGCCGGCGCTCCCGTGGACGCGCGGCTGCCGGTGGTGGTCTACAACCACGCCCATGGCGGCGACTACGTGCTGGGGAAGGACGAGTACTTGCGCGGGCGCAGCGCCCTGCTCCAGCCGCCGTATGCCGAAGCGCTCTCTGAGCTGGGTGTGGCCGGGCTGTGTATTGACACCTGGAACTTCGGCGAGCGGCGCGGGCGCACCGAGTCCGAGCTATTCAAGGACATGCTGTGGCGCGGCCAGGTGCTGTGGGGCATGATGGTCTACGACACACTCAAAGCGACGGACTACCTCGTCGCGCGGCCCGACGTGGACGCCGGCAGGATTGCCAGTGTAGGTCTCTCCATGGGCAGCACGATGGCCTGGTGGCACGCGGCGTTGGACGAGCGCGTGCGGGTGTGCATCGACCTGTGCTGCCTGACCGATTTCCAGGCGCTGATCGAGACGCGCGGCCTAGACAGCCACGGCATCTACTACTACGTGCCGGCCCTGCTCAAGCACTTCGACACGAGCGCGATCAATGCGCTGATCTGCCCGCGCGCCCACCTGAGCCTGGCGGGCAACTGGGACCGGCTCACGCCACCGGCCGGCCTGGATCGCGTGGATCAGCGCCTGCGCGAAGTCTACGCCGCCGCGGAGGTCCCGCAACATTGGGAGCTGGTCCGCTACAACACCGGCCACTTTGAAACCTGGGACATGCGCGCCCGCGTGCTGCGCTTCCTGCGGGACCACCTGACCACCTAGTGGATACCACATAACCCTGTCCCATCTCGAACGGGAGGGCGACGGCGCCGGCACGTCTGGTCAGGGGCGGGCGTACTGGTCCAGGACGGAGGTGACCGCGGGCACGATTGCCAACAAGCCGATCACGGCCGTCAGCACGGCACGCAGCCAGGCTGGCTGTCGCGCGTCAGTGTGATAGTTCTGCCAATCCTGTGCTGTCGTACCGTCGTTCCGCACCGGCGCGCCATTGCGCCGCGTCGCATTCATTGCGCTCATCACTGCTACCTCGTGCCCCACAGCATCGCGCGTCCGCGGAATTCGCGATACCGGCACATGGTGAGACTTGCAACTGGCCATCCGGCCAGGCCAGCGTGAGGCCGGTCTGGCTCCCTGCTGTTCCGCCGTTGGGCTGCGCGGTGCACCTCTGCGCGGCTCCCTACGCGGCGCGCTGGCCGTAGTCTTCTGCCGTGTCCGGTGCCCAACGCCACACACGGGGCGCGTTGGCGCGGGCGCGCAGGTACTCACGACGCGCACGGCGCACGTCATTGAAGGAGTAAGACCCCTCCCGCGCGAGCTGGCGCACCCAGCGCAGCTGCTGCTTGGCGTGACTGGCCTGCGCGCCGGTGTAGACGTCGTGCTGGCGCTGGCGGTACTCGGTGTCGTCCGTGCTCATGCACGGACTGACATGCAGCACGTGTGCCCTGCCGCGCTACGCGGCGCTTACAGCCGAATGACGGGTGGGTTACGTCTAGCGTGCGCGTCCGGGCATGGCAGGCAAGGCAGGCAACCCCGGCATGAGCGACGCTCCCGGCCGGCTGGCGCTGCGTGGCGCGCTGGAAACGCCGCCCGCCGTCACGTTCGGCAGAGGAGGCGATGCGGGCGATGCGGGCGAGGAGGAGCGGGAAGGCGCCGTTGCGGTTGTGCCCGATGCATTCTTGGTCGCCGCGGCCCCTGATGCGAGGGAGGACGGTACCGCGGTGCGCCCCGCTTGAGCGGCGCTGCTGCCGTGGCCCGGTGGAGTGCCGGGGAATGAGGCCGGCGCGTTGCCCCACCCAAGGAAGCGCTGCCGGTTGTAGGGGGTGTCGAGTCGTTCGATGCTGACGCCGCCGGGACGCGCGGAGATCATCTGGCCGTTGCCCAGGTAGATGCCCGCGTGCCCGTTGTTCTCGTTGGTCTCGTCGGCCGCGAAGTACAGAAGCGCGCCGGGCGGCGCCGTCTTGAGGCTGGCTTGCCCCTTGTGCTTCACGATGGCGTCGGACGCATCCTTGGCCGTGGGGTAGACGCCACGTGTCCCGTACGCCTCTTCCACGAACCGCTCACAGAGGTTGTTCCACTCCTGGCTACCCAGCTTGCTCTTGGCCCAGGCGAGCGCTTTCTGCGCCTTGCTGCTCGCCGTGCCGGACGCGGGTGCGGCCGCGCCTGTGGCGTTCTTGGCCGCGGCCACGGCGCGCGCCATTTGTGGCGAGGCCAGTGCGGACCCCAACGACGATCCCTTTGCGGAGTCCATGAACCCGTCTAGGAGGTTGTTGCGGCTCGCGGCGCCGGCGGCGCCCTTTCCAGTATTAGAGGGGCTGCCGGACAGTCCTAGTTGCTCGGCGAGCATGGTGGGGAAGCCGGCGCCAGGGGCGGTGCTCCCGGCGGCGCCGGCCAGCGGTGACGCCGGCGAGACCGTCCTGGCGCCACCGGCAGGCGCGCTGGAGGTCGCGGGCTGGCGCCTGCCACTGCCCAGCGGGCCGCTCATGGCGGCGAGGCGGGCGGTGGCGGCGACGGTGGCGGGCGGCATCTGCGTGTGCTGTGACAATGATAGTCGGCGTGCCCGCTTATGCGGCGCAGGGTAGGACTGGTCTGCCCCTCATGTGTGCACCATTGCGACTGCCCAGCGCCCGGATAGACTCTGAGTGACTATGCCGACCTCTCCCAGCAAGCATCTCGATACGTTCCCCAACCCGCATCCCAACCGGGAGTTCGAGGTGGAGTTCACCTGCCCTGAGTTCACCTGCGTGTGCCCGATGACGGGGCAGCCGGACTTCGCCACCTTCACGATCACGTACGTGCCCGATGCGACGTGTGTGGAGCTCAAGTCGCTCAAGCTCTACTTCTGGTCGTTCCGGGATGAGGGCCACTTCCACGAGGACGTGACCAACATCATCCTCAATGACCTCGTCGCGGCGATCGACCCGCGGCGCATCATGGTGGTGGGGGACTTCAACGTCCGGGGCGGCATCCGCACCGTCGTGCGCGCCGGGCATGCCAAGCCGGGCACCTCCGATCTATGAGTGCGCCGGGAGCGTTTCTTCGTCGTCCAGGGCGGCCCAGCGTTCGATCCGCGGCGCCTTGACCGACGTGCGGCGGGCGGCACGCCGGGTCTCGTCGAGCGTGGCGCGCGATGCCATGCTGGTGCGGCGCGGGTGGGGTGGCTCCGGCATAGTGGCGGTATTGCTCGGCCCGGCTAGCGCGTGCTCAGCTTCCAACGCGTGCAGCTTCTCCCACTGGCGCGTGCGCGCGTAAAAGGCGTAGCGCCGGTTGCGGATGACGCCGGCCGCGTACCCTGGCCAGTCGCGGTAGAACGTGTCCGCCGGCGCCCCCTTGTACACGGCGCCGCCGAACGGGCCGGTATAGGGCTCGATCAGCTTGTCCGCCAGGCGCAGCAGGAAGCGCGCGCCGTAGAAACACACCGCAAACGAGGCTAGCGCCGAATAGAAGGCGCCGAACCGGCCAAACAGGTCGATCCAGAAGGTGGAGCCGTAGAGGAAGCACAGGGCGGCCGAAAAGATCGCCCACCCGAGGGCGCTGAACGTCAGCATCATCGACGCCGCGGTCCGCCACATGCGCTGTCTGGTCCCCAAACGGAGTCTAACGCCAGGCGGCGCAGCGTGCACACTCGCGACGCCCCGACGCCGGGTATTGGGCGGTGTCCCACCGGCACTTGACAGGCGTCACACGGGCGGCCGCTCCTGGGTTGGGGCGTGCAATAATGCCCATTCGATGCGCAATCTCGTCTGGCGCCGGCAAGTGTCGCTCGTGGGGCAGCGGGTGACGCTGCGCACCCCCCGTCCCGGCGACCAGGCGGCACTGGAGCGGCTGCGGGCCGATCCCGAGATTGATTACTACATGGGCGTTGATGCCGGTGGGGGGGCGTTGCTGTGGCGCCAGGTGTTCCTCGGCGAGCACAGCGGATCGCTGGCGGACCTGGTGATTGCCGGGCGGGACGACGCGCCGATCGGCTTGATATCGCTGTGGGACCGCTCGATTCCCCACCAGGCTGCCGAGCTCTCCATCTGGATTGGCGAGAGCTATCGCAATGGCGGGAACGGCACGGAAGCGCTGCGGCTGGCGCTCCGCCACGCGTTTGGCGCGCTCAACCTGCATAAGGTGTATTTGCGGGTTCTGGAGTACAACACGCGGGCCATCCGCACGTACCAGAAGGTGGGCTTCCATCTGGAGGGCACCTTGCGCGACGAGATGAAGGTCCAGGGTCGCTGGCATAACCTCGTCTACATGGGCATCTTGGGCGACGAGTTCGCCTCGGCCGACCGTTAGTACGGCGGTATCCGCTCGTCGAACCGCCGGGCCGCTACCGCCGGCAGTAGGCGCGTCTTCTCTAGCCAGCTGAGGTTCCGCGGGCGGTTGGCGTTGTACTCGTCGATCTTCTTGTCGAGCTCGGCCGCGCGAGTGAGGTAGAGCGCGCGGGCACGCTGGCGCTCCGCCTCAAGGTGGGCAATCGTGCGGGAGCGAGCCGGGGAGTTGCGGCTCTCAGCGGGACGCTCCGCCCGGATGTGCGCCGCCTGCTCCTCGAGGTACCGCGCGGTGCGCTCCAGCATCGTCTGTAGCGCGGCCGCGTCGTCGCCTATTTCCTTGTCCAGCTGCACCCACAGCGGGGCTGCGTTTGCGTTGCGCACCAGGCGGAAGGCAGAGGCCATGTCCCCGGCGAAGACGTTCTCTTCGAGATCGAGCGGCTTGCCGGCGCCGGGCAGGTTGTCAAAGTCGCCGCGCGCCTGGGCATCGCGGATCATCTTGTCCACGTGACTTTCCCAGCCCCAGACGACTTCCTTCTTATCACCCTCGTGGCGAATCGACGGCATGGCGACCTCCCAACAGAGATTGTGAATGTAATCACAAGCGCTGTCAAGAGGTGGTTGGGTCGGTGGGAAGGGCCAGCGTATGGCAGTCCACCGGGGGCCTGACGCGTGGGGCAGCGCCGCGCCGCACCGCCCAACTAGAATCTCGCTTCGGGATGGCGACGGTGTTGGCGGTGGCGAACCAAAAAGGGGGCGTGGGGAAGACCACCACCGCCATCAACCTCGGCGCGGCGCTGGCCGAGCGGGGCCGGCGGGTGCTGCTGGTGGACAGCGATCCGCAGGCGAACCTGACCGGCGCGCTGGGCCTACCCAAGGAGTCGCCTTCCAGCTACGAGCTCCTGCTGGGCGAAGCGCTGGCCATCGACCTCATTCGCAGCGCGGCGTCCACCGGTCTGCCCGACCTGGCGCTGCGCGCGTTCGAAGCGCGTGGCGAAGAGCCGGTGCTGGACGTGATCCCTGCCGCCCCGGCGCTGGCCGGTGCGGAAGTGGAATTGGTGGACGCGCCCAACCGGCAGACACGGCTTTCCGATGCGCTGGCGGCGGTGGCGCCGATCTACGAGTACGTGTTGGTGGACTGTCCGCCTTCGCTAGGGCTGCTGACGCTGAACGCGCTGGTGGCAGCGCAGGGGGTGGTGGCGCCGGTGCAGTGCGAGTACCTTGCGTTGGAAGGACTGAGCCAGCTGCTGGAGACGCTGCGCCGCGTGCGGGACGCGCTCAACCCGCAGCTGCGCCGCCTGTTCCTGTTGATGACGATGTTCGACGCGCGCACCGGGCTGGCGCAGAATGTGGTGGAAGAAGTGCGCCGCCACTTCCCGGACATCATCCTGCCGACGATCGTGCCCCGCACCGTGCGCCTGGGCGAGGCGCCAAGCTACGGACAGTCGATCCTGCGCTACGATCCCGGCGGGCGCGGCGCCGCGGCGTACCGGGCCGTAGCGGCTGAGTTGGACAAGCGCATCCATCCCGAGGAGATGTCACATGCCGCCTCGTAGAGCCGGGTTGGGGCGCGGCCTGGACGCGCTTATCGCGCCGCCTGCGGAACGTGCCCCGGCGACTGGGGACAGCGGTGCTTCGGGTAGTGGGCGAGCGGAGGGAGAGGCCGGGTCGATACAGGTCACGCGAGCGACCCATGACCCTGACGGCCCCGCACAGGTGGCGCCGCTGGAAGTGGAGATTGGACGGATCGAGCCCAACCCGCTGCAGCCGCGCCGGCAGTTCGACGCCGAGCTGCTGGCCGACCTGGCGGAAAGCATCCGCGAGCACGGGATCATCCAGCCGCTGGTGGTGACCGCGGCGCCGGCCCGGACGGGCGACCCACCCGGCCGTGCGCGGTACATGCTCATCGCGGGTGAGCGGCGCTGGCAGGCATCCCGCCTGGCGGGGCTGGTGCGCGTGCCGGTTGTGGTGCGCGAGGCGGCAGGGCGCGAGCTGCTGGAGCTGGCGCTGGTGGAGAACGTGCAGCGCGCCGACCTCAACCCGCTGGAAGAGGCGGCTGCCTTCCAGCAGCTGTCCGAGGAGTTCGGCCTCACGCAGGAGGAGATTGGCCGGCGGGTCGGCAAGAGTCGCTTCGCGATCTCCAACACCATGCGCCTGCTGCAGCTGCCGGCGCGCGTGCAGCAGGCGGTGCTTGACGGCCGTCTCAGCGAGGGCCACGCGCGCGCGGTGCTCGGCCTGGCCGGCGACCGCGAGGCCCAGGAACGGCTGGCTCAGGAGGTGATCGACAATGGCTGGACGGTGCGCCAGGTCGAAGAGGCGGTGCGCCGCCTCCAGCAAGCGCCTGAGCCAGAATCGGGCGGCCAGCGTGTGCCGTCGCGCCGCCGGGACGCCGCTACGGAAGAGATCGAGGAGCGCTTCCGTGAGGCGCTGGGCACGCGCGTCGCCCTGTCTCGCAGCCGTCGCGGCGGTCGTCTGGTGATCCACTACTACGACGACGAGCAGCTCCAAAGCATCTACGACCGCCTGGCGAACGCGGAGTAGGTTAGTCGCGGGGTAGCGCCGTTCGACACGCACTTCTGCGACACGCACTTCTGCGAGCGGCGCATGGGTACGCCGAACTAAGGCGTGGACAGGCCGGAGTGCGCTTGCCCGGAGCGTCTAATACTGGCTAACGCGCTCGCGCAGCAGGTCGGTCTTAAGGATGGTGATCCGCTGGCGATCCACCGAGAGGATGCCGCGGTCGCGGAAGGCGCCGAGCTGCTTATTGACGCTCTCGCGCGTGGCGCCGATCATGGCGGCGAGGTCCTGCTGGGTGAGGTGGATGTCCAGCTCTATGCCGCGGTCTGAGCGGCGACCGTGGGAATCGATCAGCTGGAGCAGCTTCTTGGCCAGCCGCTCGGCCACGTCCAGGAAGGCGGCGTCTTGCACCAGCTGGTCTGTGTCGCGCAGGCGCTTGGTCATTACCCGGAGCAGGTGCAGCGCGATGTCCGGGTAGTGGTGGATGAGGCGGTGGAACTCGTCCTTGCGCATCACCAGCACCTCAGTCGGGCCGGTCGCCTCGATGGTCGCCGAGCGCGGCTGCTCGTCCAGCAGCGCCAGCTCGCCGAAGCTCTCGCCACCGTCGAGCATGACCAGGATCGCCTCCTGACCCTCAGGTGACGAGACGCTGACCTTCACCTGGCCGCTCAGGATGACGTAGAACGAATCGCCCGGATCACCCTGGTAGAAGATGACCTCATCGCGCGCGAAGCGCTGGCGCCGCGCCATGCGCCCAAGCTCTTCCAGCTGCTGCGGACTCAGTGACACGAAGAGCGGCACGCGCCGCAGCGCCTCGACTATCTGGGGTTGATCGAGTCCCCTGCCTGTCCCATCCACCGCTGACGGAGTATAGCCAGCGGCAGGTTTGTCGCCGGTGGCCGCTCGCCCCGCTGTGGTCACTTGATGGCTGGTCCCCGGCCGGCCGTGCTCACGGCAGCCAGTCGAGCGCCTCCGCCGATTCCAGCAGCAGGCGCGGCGCGGTGCGTCCGTCGGTCCCGATGGCGTAGGAGTTCGATGTGTCGCCATCCAGCGTGCTGAAGATCAGCTGCGACCCGTCCGGCGCCCAGACCAGCCGGCCGTAGAGACGCTGCGCCGGCTGGGCGGGGATTGGGCCCCATCCATCCGCCGAAAATGACGTGAACGCCCCATACAGCACCGCCGGCTGCTGGCCGCTGCTCGCAACAGTGCCGGAGCCCACTATCAGCTCCTGCCCGGCCTCGCAGCGTGCCTCCTCGCACTCTGGCGCGCGCCGCCGGCCGGCGCGCAGCTGCGCGCGCAGCTTGCCGTCGGGCGATGCGGCGTATGGCTGCTGCCCCGGCGAGTGGGCGGTGCTCAGGTCGGCGTTGCGGTTCCAGAGCATGCGCTCTGGCGCCGCATCCAGCGTGCCGGCAACCAGGCCGCCCTCGCCGGCTACGTCCAGGTAGTAGACGAGGCTACGCTCGCGGTTGGTCAGCGCCACGTAGCGCCCGCTGGTGGAGGTGAAGATGGATGGCCGGATCGCCTCGCCGGTGGATAGGACCGGGACGCGCCGCACGAGCGCGCCATCCAGCGTGACCACCTTCAGCACGTCCTGCTCGGCCTGCCCTTCGCGCTTCTCGGACGCGTAGTAGGCGACGTGACGCTTGTCGGGCAGCGCGGCGGCGTCACGCACGATCTCGTGGCTGCCCGCGGCCGCTTCCGCGTCTAGAAGACGCCGGCCGGCTTTGGGGTCCGACGCCGGGGCGATGAAGAGCTGGCCGTCAAGGTCGCGATAGAGCAGCGACCCTCCCGCCAGGGGCGGTGCAGGCCGGAAGTACTTCCACAGCTCCTGCGGATACAGCGGATCGAGTGCGGTATAGAGCCAGTATCCGCCGCCGCCCAGCAGTGCCAGCAGGACGAGCGCACCCACTGCCAGGCGCACCCACATGGGGATGGCCAGGAGCCGGTCGAGCGGCCCCATGTCACCCGATGTGCCGCGTGCCACGGCCCCGGTCCTCTTCGCGGCGAGCGCCGCCCGTGCTGCCATTACGTCAACTCACCAGTCATGCATTGTGCTGCGTCGTCTTGCGCCACACCGGTGCTCAGAGCGCGTCGCGCCACCAAAGTATGGGGTGAGCGTCGATACATGGCAAGACGCCCGCGCGACGGCCAGGTTCGAACATGCTTTCCAGAACATGCTGCTCACGCCTACAATGGCGGCAGACAGTCCTACGACAGCGACCGACAGCGACAGGGACACCAGGGGAATGACAATGGACGGACGCGCCGCGCCTATCGGCATAGTGACGGGGCACTCGACGCCGCAGAGCTTCAGCTTCGTCAGCCAGGAGGACTCGGTCCCGCCCCGGTTGGAGTATGTTGTCATTCGCGGCACGCATGAGCGGATCGACGATCGGCTGGTGGAGGTGGACCTGCTGGCGCAGGTGGCGGGCATCGAGGCGGACGTCATCACGCTGGACGATGGCGTGGACTTCGACCAGGCGCAGACGCTGATCGACCACGCCGCCATGGTGCCACCGCGGCTGTGCGCCTCCGCCAACGTGCTGGGGTTCTTGATGGACGGCACGGTGCGCCAGGCGCGCTCGGCGGTGCTGCCCGGCACGCCGGTGTACCCGGCATCGGACGCGCTGCTGCGGCGCTACTTCTCACGCGAGGAAGCATCCAACATCACGCTCGGCACGCTGATCAACCGCAAGGGAGTGGAGGTCAAGCTGGACCCCAACGGCCTGTCGCGCCACCTGGCGATCATTGCCCAGACCGGCGCCGGCAAGAGCTACCTGGCCGGCAAGATCCTGGAAGACCTGCTGGGGCTTGGCGGGACGGTGATCGTGCTGGATCCTAATTCGGATTACGTCCAGCTGCGTAAGACCCGCGAAGACGAGGCGGTGCCGTTCTCCCACGCGAAGAAGACTGAGCACGCCGACCGCATTGAGCTCTACCGCGTGCCGGGCATTCAGAACCGCCGCTACCCCGAAGAACTGGTGGGGCCATCGCTCGACTACACCATCCGCTTCTCCAGCCTGGAGGGCGAGGACATCTGCGAGGTAGCCGGCGTCCCGGCCAACGCGGTGCGCATCCGCGACGCCGTCAACGGCGCCGTCGCGCGCCTGCGCGCCCAGAACCGCGACTTCGACCCCTATGCGCTGGCACAGGAACTGGCCGACTTTGCCGGCGTGCCGCTGGCCGAGCCGGCCCTGGCCCCGGCCTCCTCATCCAGTGGAGCGGAGAATGGCGCGACAAACGGCGCCGCCAACAGCACTGCCAACGGCGCCGGCCACGCGCTGCCCCTGCCGGATGGCGAAGATGATTCGCAGACCGATGCCTTCCTGCGCAGCCTGGCGTCGCCGGCCGGTGTTGATGCCGTCTCACGCGAGTCGCTCGGCGGGAAGCGGCGCAAGAATGGTCCGGCGGGCGAAGAGGATGAGATGCGCGCGGCGCGCAACGCGCTGACCTACGTCACCAAGCTGGTGCGGTACCCCGTGTGGGGGCACAAGACGATCGACCTAGACGAGATCGTCAAGCCGATGAAGCTGACGGTGATCGACCTGGCCGGTACCGAGAAGGTGGTGATGGCGTACACCGCCGAGTGGCTCCTGTCCAGCCTGTGGCAGCGCGCCCTGGCCGGTGAGCTGCGCTGGCCGGTGTTCGTCGTGCTGGAAGAGGCGCACAACCTGGTGCCTGGAGGCCGCGACGTGACGAAGGCGTCTCGCATCGTGAATACCGTCGCGTCGGAAGGACGCAAGTTCGGCGTGTTCCTGGTGGTGATCACGCAGCGACCCTCCAAGATTGCCGACGACACGCTTTCGCAGTGCGCCTCGCAGCTCATCATGCGCCTGACCAACCCGGACGACCAGAAAGCGATCCAGCGCGCGTCGGAGGTCGTTTCTCAGAGCCTGCTGGAGAACCTGCCCGGCCTGAACCAGGGGGAGGTGATCGTGCTGGGCCGGCTGACGCGCATCCCGGCAATGGTCAAGGTGGGCGGCCGGCGCGGCGCCGAGGGCGGCGCCGACATCAACCTGGTAGAACGGTTCTCGCAGGCACGCACTCAGGCGCAGGCCACGCGGCTGCTCGGTGGGGACGGGCCGCGGCGCCCCGCTACTCCGCTAAAACGCGTTGAACTGCTCTGATGACCCAGAGTCTGGAGATTGCCCGGCCGCTGCCGCGGACCGTTCCTGCCGCCGGTGGGTTCTTGCCGCCGGCGCTGGTCCAACGGCTGGCGGCGCTGCGCGCCTGGGCCGCCGCGCGGCCCGAAACGCTCACAGTGTGCGGGGTGCTCGGCGTGGCGCTGCTGCACTTCTTGCGCGTCTACGACCGCGGGCTGAACCTCCTGGACGAGGGGTTCGTGCTGCACGTCTCGGAGCGTGTAATGCAGGGTCAGGTGCCGTATCGGGACTTCTTCATCCAGCTCACCCCCGGCACGTTCGTCGCGCTGGCGCTGGTCTTCAAGGTAGCCGGTCCCTCGATCCTGGTTGGACGGTGGGTCACGGTTGTCCTGGGCCTGGCCATCACGCTGCTGCTCTACCGCGGCGGACGGCGCCTGGTGTCGCGCCCCACGGCTGCGCTCGCCGCGCTTGCCTTCCCCATCTGGGGGATGGGCCAGGGGTGGTTCTACCCCAATTACTCGTGGTTCGCGCTGGCGTGCGGCGCGGCCGCGCTGCTGGCCTTGCTGCGGGCGTTCGAGGCGCACGACCCGGCTACATACAGGCGTGCGCCGTTCTGGTTGCCCACCTTCTCAATCCGCTGGTACGTCGCGGCGGGCATGTTGTGCGGCTTGGAGGCGTTCTTCAAGCAGAACATGGGGCTGTACACGCTGGTCACACTGGGCGCTGCCACGCTGGCAGCCGCGCCGGGTGGCTGTCGGTCCCGGCTGCAGGGGGCGGTGCTGCTGGCGGTTGCGTCGGCGCCAATTCCGCTCGCGCTGCTCGTGTGGCTGTGGTCGCATGGCGCGCTGGCCGACTTCTATCGGGATGCGGTGTGGATCCCGTTGACCGTCTTCCCCAGCCACATGGCAGCGCCCTATCCCACGTTCTGGCCTCCCTGGCCGCTGGCCACGGACCGTCCGGGGCACGGAGAGTGGGCGTTCCGCTTGGTCTGCGCGCTGCCGCCGCTGCCTTTCGCGCTCACCGCGGTACGCCTGGCTGTACACGCGGTGCGGCGCCGCCCCGTCTCACAGCAGACCGCGGCGCTCGTCGCCTGGCTAGCGTTCGGCCTGGCCATGTGGGTCACCGCGTTTCCGCGCGCGGACTTCGACCACATTCAGGTGGCGCTTGGCCCAGTCTTCGTCCTTGGCGCGGCGGCCTTCGAGGCGATTGGGCGTGGGCTGGTGCAGGTCCGCGCCTGGCGGCTTTGGGGTGGCGCTGGCGCGACCTGGTGCCGCCGGTCGCTGCCACAGGTGGTTGCGTGCGCGCTGCTAGGCGGCTTCCTGGTGGCCGGCGTAGGCAACGCGCGCCTGCTGCACATGGGGCCCGACTGGACGCTACGCGGCATCGGTGCCGTAGCGCCGCGCGCTGCCGGCCTGCGCCTGGACCACGACGACGCTGCCGAGTTGTCGTACCTGATCGCCGAGGTGCGACGGCTGAGCCCGCCGAACGCTCGCATCGCAGCGCTGCCTTGGAACGCGGGCCTCTATTTCCTGGCCGAGCGCGCCAACGTGACGCGCTTCGATCTCTTCATCCCGGCCAGCGTGCTGCCCGACGACATGCCTGAAATCGAGCGCGCCCTGGCAAGCGCCGACCTGATTGTCTACTGGACTCCCCGCGACCCGTTTGTCAACAACACCTCGTTTGACGACCGCTACCCAGAGCTGCACGCGTTCCTGATGGCGCGCTTCCGCGCCGTCTCGGCGGTAAACGCCTACCGGCTGCTCTTGCCTGCTCCGCCCTTTTCTGCGAGCTCACCTGCCGATCAGCTCTAAGAATCGAAAAGGCCCGCGCCGTCGCCATTGACGGTCGGGCCTCGCCGTCGCGCGCAGAGCGCGTCGGGCGTCCAGGGGACGCGGTAAACGGTGGTCAGGTGTGGTTCGACAAGCTGACCACACCTGGGGAGTGAACTCGGTCTCTTAGCCTGGTGGCAATCAGGCCATCGCCGCGAGCGTGGCTCCGGCATTGGCGCCAAGTGCAGGACGCCCCATGACGCGCGGCAGGACCCGCGGGCCCTTGGCCTGTGCGGCGAGCGTGGGGTGCAGCTTCACGTAGTGCAGCCGGAACGACTCGCGGGCGCGCAGCAGCAGAGTCTTGACCGCCGTGCGCGTGGTGCCCATGATCTCCGCGATCTCCTCGTACCCGAGGCCGTGGTACTCACGCAGGACCAGCGCCGCGCGGTAGCGTTCGGACAGCTTGGAGAGCACCAGGTCCACTTCGGTCTTGGTCTCAGACTGCATCGCGTCGCGTTCGGGGTTGTCGCGCGCCACCTGGCTGGGATGGAATAACGAGACGAACGACTCCCAGGGCTGCCACTTGAGCAGCTTGCGGTGGCGCAGCTCGTCCAGGCACACATTGGTGGCGATGCGGTAGAGCCACGCCTGTCCCTGGAAGTTGCCCTTCGCCAGGGTATCCGGGAGCTTGCGGTAGGCCTTGACAAAGGCGTCCTGCGTGAAGTCCATCGCATCCTCGGGGTCACCCAGCAGGCGATACACGTACGCGTAGATCGCCTGCTCGTACTGCTCGAAGAGCCGCGCGTAGAGCGCCTCTGTTTCGGGCGTGTGCCCCAGGCCGGTGGCGGGGCGGCTGGTGGCCTGCGCCGTCTCCGCCGTGGCGACGGTCTCTTGGGAATCGCCGGCAGCGTCGGCTGCATCCAGGGTGGCTGCACCCAGCGTGTTGGTTCGGGTCATGGTGAGCGTCTCGGTAAGCACAGGAACCTCCTCGTCGTCCCTAGTATCTCCGCGCCGAGGCCGAAAATCCTGACCAACGGCTAACACTTTGGTCGGGTGGCGCTGACATCGAAGTTGTCGGAGTGATTATGTCAAGAATGCTGTCCAACGGTTGGACAGCATTACGCTTTGGCCAGCGCTAACCCCTTATCGATGGCGCGCAGCCGGAGGTAGAGCCCTCTCAGCTCGCTCTCCAGCTCCTCGACGCGCGTCAGGATCTCACGGCGCTCCACTTCGAGCGCTTCACGTGCTTCGGGTGTGGCCCGGTCGCCGGGTTCGGGGGTCGAATCGGCGCCGCGCCGTTGCCGGCGTGTGTGCGTGCGGACCAGGACTTCGCCTTCGTCTTCGTCGGCCGGTGACTCGCCGTTGCGCCGGGTGCGGTCCAGGCGCAGCGTCACGGGGGAGCGGCGCGGCGCCAGCCGCCGGTCAATGTCGGTTTTGACCTGCTCCACGGTGAGCCGCTGCTCAATCGCGGTATCTAGGTAGGACACGCGCTCCGTCGCCGGCAGTCGCATGATCTGGAACCCGGCCGTCGGCGGGATGTGCTCGCGCAGCACGGCCTCGGCCACGGCAGGCTCCTTGACCAGCCCCAGCCGGTTCTGCACGGTGCTCTTCTTCTTGTGCACGAACTCCGCGATGGCGCGCACGCTCCAGCGTTGCACGTCGCGCTGCTGCAGCTGCCAGTAGCGATACCCCTCTTCGAGAGGCGTTAGGTTCTCGCGTTGTAGGTTCTCGACAAGTGAAAGCCGCTCTGCCTCCTCGTCGGTCAGGTCGCGTATATCGGCGCGCAGCGTCGGGAACGGCCGCAGCGTGGCGCTGCAGATGCGCGCGGCTTGCAGGCGCCGCTCGCCGGCCACCACCTCCAGGATCTCGCGACCGTCGCGCACCACGCGCCGCGCGATCACTGGTTCTAGCTGGCCCTCGCTGGCGAGGCTCTGGGCCAGCTCCTCCAGGGGCCGGCGCTGGAAGTGGAAGCGCGGCTGGAACGGGTTGGCGTGCAGCTGTTCCAGCGGCACGTCGACAACGGCGCCAGTGGTGCCGCGCGTCACGGCGTTGAGCGACGCGTGGATGGCGCTGGTCTGCGCTTCGCGCTCACCCGGGGCCGGTGCGCTCCGCCGGCGCAGGACATCCGCCAGCGCGTTGCGCGAGCGCTCTGCCGGTGTTCCCCGCCCGCCCGTGCTGCCCGTGCTGCCTCTGCCCACCGAGGTTGCGGGGCCACGACCTCCGGCCGGAGCGGATGTGCCGGGCCGGCGCTTCTCTACCCGATCCATGACCGCCGTGCGACTGCTCACGCCACCCTCCTCACGTGCTCTACCTCCAGCTCCAGCGCCAGCGACCGGTACGCCTCGGCGGCGTCGCTCCCCGGTGCCGCGTCGTAGATCGGCACCCCGCGCAGCTGTGCTTCCGCGAACGAGACGTACTTTCTGATCACCGTCTCGGTCAGCAGCTCCGGGTAACGTTCGCGCAGCATCGCCAGGGTCACCTGGCTCACCCGCGCGCGAGGCTCGTGCTTCGTGGGCACGATCCCCGCGATCTCCAGTCGGGGGTGCAGCGTCTCGCGCACCGTTTGCACCACTTGCAGCAGCGTTTGGAGCGCTTCGACGGCAAAAAAGTGCGTCTCCACCGGGATCAGCAGGCGGTCGGCGGCTACCATGGCGTTCACCGTCAGCACACCCAGCGACGGCCGGCAGTCGATCACGATCCGGTCGTACCGCTCGCGCAGTAGCCCCGACTCGATCTTGCGGCGCAGCACGCTCTCCCTCGAAAGTGCCGAGATCAGCTCTACCTCCGCCGCCTCTAGTCCGGTATCGGCCGGGGCGACATCGACGTTGGGCACCCCTGTCGGGACGATAGCTTCGGAAAGAGGGAACGCGCTTTCGCGCAGCACCCGGTACATCACACCTGGTGGCGCCTCGACGCCGAGCCCCTTAGCGACGTTACCCTGTGGATCGAGGTCAATCAGCAGCGTCCTGAATCCCAGCTTGCCGAGCCACGCCCCCAGGTTAATCGCCGTGGTGGTCTTCCCGACGCCGCCCTTTTCCTGCACCACCGCCGTAACGACACAGCTCTGCGGCGCATCAGGTGTTCGGCCGCGCGGGGGCGACTTTCCGCCGGGCGTGTTGCTGCGTCGCTTTTTCGCCAAATCGGCGGACGCGGTGGCTATTGACTGCACATAACACTTAGACGCGCGAATGTCAGAATCGTCTCTCCCTGCTAGGCCGTGTCCAATAATTGGACGGTGCGGATCGTTAGACTCCGGTCGATGTTTCTGCTTGGTACACAGCGGGTGAACAAGCGCGGTCACCTGGAGGTCGGGGGGTGTGACGCGGTTGACCTGGTGGCGGAGTTCGGCACACCGCTGTACGTCGTCGACGAGGCGACGGTGCGGACGAACTGCCGCGCGTACCGCGCAGCCTTCGAGGAGCGCTACCCAAACGTGCGCGTGGAGTACGCAGCTAAGGCGTTCCTGTGCGTTGCCATGGCGCAGCTGATCCAGGAAGAAGGGCTGCACCTCGACGTTGCCTCCGCGGGCGAGCTCCACACTGCGCTGCGGGCTGGCTTCCCGGCGGCCGAGCTGGTCCTGCACGGCAACAACAAGTCGCTGGAAGAGTTACGCCTCGCCATCGAGGTGGGCGTGGGCCGCATCGTCGTAGACAGTTTTCATGAGCTTGCTTTGCTCGACCAGGTGGCTCCGCTACAGCGCCGGCCACAGGACGTGCTGCTGCGAGTCGCGCCCGGCGTCGATCCGCACACCCACCGCCGTATCCGTACCGGTCAGGCCGATACGAAGTTTGGTCTCAACATCCAGTCCGGCGCGGCGCTGGACGCGGTGAAGCAGATCATAGGCACGCCGAGCCTCATATTCACCGGCCTGCACTGCCACATCGGATCCAACCTGATGGATGCCACCGCCCACCGCGCCGCAATCGAGGCCGTGCTCGACCTGGCGGCGCAGGTGCGCGACGAGACGGGCCTCACCGTCGAGGAGCTCAATATCGGGGGCGGACTGGGCATCCGTTACACACCCGACGATGCACCGCCGTCGCTTGACGATTTCGCCACTTCCATCGTGGATTCGCTAAACGACGGCCTGGCCGCGCGTCACCTACCTCAGCCACTATTGCTCCTGGAGCCAGGGCGCTCCATTATTGGCGAGGCCGGAACGACGCTGTACACGGTTGGCTCGCTCAAGGACGTGCTGCTCCCTGAGCCTGAGGGAGTCCGGCACTTTGTCGCAATCGACGGCGGCATGTCGGACAACCCGCGCCCGCAGCTCTACGATGCGGTCTACAGCGCCTTGATCGCCAACAAAGCCGCTTCCCCTGCCACGTTTACCGCGCGCATCGCCGGCAAGCACTGCGAAACCGACACGCTCATCGAGCAGACGCGCATCCAGTCGCCCGAACCGGGCGATATCCTGGCGGTACAGAGCACCGGCGCATACAACTACTCGATGGCGAGCAACTACAACCGCCTACCACGGCCTGCCGTCGTCTTCGTGCGCGACGGCGGCGCGCGGCTGGTTGTACGCCGCGAGACGCTCGACGACCTGGTCAGCCACGACTTGCCGCTGCACGGCAACTAAAATCCGGCGTGTCAGTAGCTCCAGCAGACGAGTCGCCGGGACCCCATAGCCTGGATCATGGCGACGCCTACGCCCGTGCGGGTGTCGATTACAGCGTGCTCGATCCTGGGAAGCGGCTCGCCCAGGATGCGGCCCGCTCGACCGCCGATCAGCTGGCCCGGCATGAGTTCTCCGAAGTCGCCGGGACCCGCGGTGAATCGGCCTACGTCGTCGACGTGGGGCCGTTCTACCTCGCTACGCTCACAGAAGGACTCGGCACGAAGAACCTGGTGGCCGACGCCGTGCGACCGCTGACTGGGCGAACCTACTACGAGCAGATTGCGCGCGACACCATCGCGACCATCCTGAACGACCTCGCCGCAGCGGGCGCTGCGCCGGTCACCGTCAGCGCGTACTGGGGCACCGGTGATTCGGATTGGTTTGGGGACCACGAGCGGCTGGCTGACCTGGCGCGCGGCTGGGCGGACGCCTGCGGCGAGGCGGGCGCGGTGTGGGGAGGTGGAGAGACGCAAGCGCTCGCGGGCATCATCCAGCCGGGTGTGATCGACCTGGCCGGTGCGGCCGTCGGCATTATCCGCCCCAAGTCGCGTCTGCTGCACGGCGATCGATTGGAGCCCGGTGACGCCATCCTGGTTGCGCCATCGTCGGGGATCCACGCCAACGGCCTGACTCTGGCCCGCAGCATCGTCGCACAGCTGCCGGATGGCTATGCCACGCCCGTGCCCGGGGATGCCGCGGGGCGCACCTATGGCGAGGCGCTGCTAGCACCGTCTCCCCTGTACGGTCCCCTGGTGGAGGCGTTGCAGGGCGCGGGAATCGACCTGCACTACGCCGCGCATGTCACCGGCCATGGCTGGCGCAAGCTGATGCGCGCCGAGCGTGACTTCACCTATCGCGTGCGGCACGTGCCTCCGGTGCCCCCCGTGCTGGCTTACCTTCAGCAGCAGCTAGGCATGTCCGCTTCCGAGGCGTACGGCACCTTCAACATGGGCGCCGGCTTCGCGCTGTTCCTCCCGACCGGTCAGGTGGATCATGCCCGCCGGGTGGCGTCACAGCTACGAGCGCCAATGGCCCTACTCTACGCCGGGGACGTGGAAGCGGGGCCGAAGCGTGTCATCATCGAGCCCCTTGACGTAACGTACGGGGCCGAGTCGCTTCAGGTGCGCTAGATCACAGCGAGGACCTCACCCCCGACCCTCGCCGCGCCGGAGAGGGGTCAGAGCCCATGCGCTGTATGGGCAGCAGGGGTGCGGTCAGGCGACTTCCACCGTTACTCGTGGTTCGCCGTCATGAAGATCGATCTGCGCGCGCAGCGGGAGGGGTGCTGAGGCGCGCAGGAGTGCTGCGTTGATCGCCGGCTCGACCAGTGACTGCATCAGCTCTACCAGCGCCGCGGTCTTGTTTGGGGAGCGCGCGTCCAGCGCAAGGTGCACCAGCCGTGTCGCCGCGGCCTCGGTGATCTCTACCGGTGGCGAGCTCTGGGGCAACAGGTCTGCCACCGACGCGAGCTGTAAGTCCACCAGGCGTCGTAGGCCGTCTTTCTCCAGGGGTGGCAAGATGATCCAGCGCTCCGGCCCCAGCAGCTCGGCCAGATCCCCCTCGAAGAGGTCGCCCAGCGCATCGCGAATAATGCGGCCCGATGTGTCAGGTTCCACCACGGCTTGCCCGCCGGCTGTGCGGAACCCAATGTGCGCCACCTGATCACGTCCCACATTAGCCGTGGCCACGATCAGGCAGCGCGCGAAGGAGAGCTCGGCCTGCGACGCCCCACTGGGTCCGCCGGACCCGGCGTCCAGCACTGGAAGTGGCGCGCGGCCAAAGCGGATGACGTCTGCCCACAGCGCGGCCACCGGTGGGACCTGCGCCAGCGCCTCCACCGCGTCCAGTGCCACGATGGTCAGTGGTCCGCTCGCCAGCTTTGCACGCGGCAGCGGTGGGAAACGGCCCGCGGAGTACGCGCGGCAGTTGACCCCCACCAGATGATCGGCGAAGTGCTCACCGTAAATCGCGCGCGCCAGCAGCTCGGCCAGAAACGTCTTGCCGACTCCGCCCGGCCCGGCGACGAGCAACAGGCCCGGCCGTGGCGCGTGCGCTCCGAACAGCCCCTGCCCCAACGCGCTGGAGCGCAGCCCCCCGGCGCTGACTGAGGTCAGCTCGCGGCGCAGCGATTCGACCAACTGATCGGTGCTGACGAGCAGCCGCGCCGCCACCTGGCGACACGCGGCGTCGATCTGGTCCAGGTTCAGGTACTGTGTGCGGTCGGTGACGAGACTCATCAGGCGCTATCGTAATGGGCAATGGCTGACTTGCGCACCAGCGGTCTCTCGCCCGAAGCGGTGCGGGCGCTCGACCTTGCCACCGTCATCGCGCGCAACCAGGGGCACACTACGCTGGCGCCGGACCACATCGCGACCGCCTTGCTCAAGCAGAGCGACGGCGTGGCGGCCAGGCTGCTGCGCGCCCACCTGGGCGTGGACCTGTTCGAGCTGCGCACGCGCCTGGAGCATGGGCTGCGCGACCTGCACACCAATCTCACGCCCGGCGGCCTGACTCACCGCTACGGCGGCGAGACGTTCGCCGTCGCGCCGGAAGTAGACACCGTCTTGGATCGCGCGCGCCGCCTCGCCGTTCAGCAGCGCAAGCCCGCGGCCGGCACAGATCACCTGCTGGCGGCGCTGCTCGAAGAGGAAGTCCCCGCGCGCCGCGCCTTCGAGGCGGCCGGCATCGGCGCCGCCCACGTCCAGGCTGCGTCAGCGGACGTGCCGCTGCCGCCCGCACTTGCGGCGAGGCACGGCTTTCCGATCACGCCAGGGACGAATGACGGAGGGCCGGCAGCAGAGACACCCCCATCGGCAACTCCGCAATCTACGACACCCGCGGCCTCAGGCGTCGGTGGGGCCGGTGGCAGGTCCGGCTCAGGCGCGGTGTTCGACCTGGTGGAGGGGATCCGGCGCGGCGTGGCGCCGCCGGTTGCGGAGCGTGAGGGGCTGCTACAGCAGGTGGCAAACCTGCTCGTCCAGCCGCGCAGCAGCGTCGTGCTGCTGGGAGAAGCCGGGTCCGGCCGCCGCTCGCTGATTTCAGCACTGGCACAGCTGCTGGCGCGCGGGACGCTGCCGGGTGTGCCGGCACACGTCTTCGCCGTGTCGCCCGCGGCCCTGCTTGACGGGCCGGAGCTCATCGTCCGCCAGGCGCTGGAGCGCGCCGCGTCCGCGGGCGGCGCCGTGCTCTCGCTGCCGGACCTGCATCAGTTCTTCGGCGGGGGGCCGTTGACTGGGTTCGTGGAAGCAGGAGTGGCGCTGAAGCAGGCGCTGCTGGAAGGGCGGGTGCGCCTGGTGGGCACCAGCACTGCGGCCCTGTATGCGCGCTACCTGGAGGCCGACCCCGCGCTGCGCGACCACCTCAGGCCGGTTACTGTCCCGCCCGCGAATGACGCGGAGACGCAGGCGGCGCTGGCAGCACTGAAGCCGCTGTTGGAGCGCGACAACGGCGTCACCATTGCGGGCGCAGCCCTCAAAGCGGCGGCGCAGCTCTCACGCCAGTACGTGTCCAGTCCGCAGCCGGGCGCCGCCGTCAGCCTGCTCCAGCGCGCGTGCGCGGTGGTGCGCCTCTCGCAGACCGCGGCGTTCCCCGGCGCGCCTCAACCGGCGCCGTCGCTGGCCAGCCGCGAAGCGGTTACTCCGGTCGACGGAGCGGCTACGACCGGAGACACGCCCGCAGGCGCGCCGCCAGCTGGCGGGAATGCAGGTCCTGCGATTAGCGCGCAGACAACTCCCGCGGACGTACCACCTACAAGTGGAGCGCCAGCGGCCGCTGCTCCTTTGACAGACGCCTCGGTAGACGAATCTGACGTGGCGCAGGCGCTGCACCAGATGACCGGCATCCCCATGGGCCAGATCGCCGGCCAGGAGCAGGACCGCCTGGCGCGGATGGAGGAGATCCTCCACCAGCGAGTGATCGGCCAAGACGCCGCCATCGGCGCCCTGGCGCGCGCCGTGCGCCGCGCCCGCGTGGGACTGAAAGATCCTAAGCGCCCCATCGGCTCATTCCTCTTCCTCGGCCCCAGTGGCGTCGGCAAGACCGAGAGCGCGCTGGCGCTGGCCGAGTTCCTCTTTGGCGCCGAAGACGCCGTAGTCACGCTTAATATGTCCGAGTACATGGAGAAGCACAACGCCGCCCGGCTGATCGGCGCGCCTCCAGGGTACGTCGGCTACGAGGAGGGCGGGCAGCTCACCGAGCGTGTGCGCCAGCGCCCGTACGCCGTGGTGCTGCTGGACGAGGTGGAGAAGGCGCACCCCGACGTCTACGACCTGTTCCTGCAGGTGTTCGACCAGGGACAGCTGCAGGACAGCCGCGGTAGGGTGATCAGCTTCCGCAACACGGTGGTCGTGATGACCTCCAACCTTGGCAGCCGCGCGCTGACCTACCCGGAGGACCTGCCGGCGGGCGTGGACGCCAAGGCAGCGGTGATGCAGGCGGTGCGTGACCACTTCCGCCCTGAGTTCCTCAACCGGCTGGACGGCATCATCGTCTTTGATCCGCTCGACCAGGACGCGTTAGGCAAGATCCTGGACCTGATGCTCGGCAAGACCGCCCGCCAGCTGTCCGCCCAGGGGATTGGCCTGGAGCTGACCGCTCCCGCACGCCAGTGGCTGCTGGAGCAGTACGACGAGCCGGAGTACGGCGCCCGGCCGCTGAATCGCATCGTGCAAACTCACGTCAAGGACGCCATTGCCGAACGCCTGATCGGGGGGCAGCTCGTTCCTGGCAAGCGCGTCGAGATTGGCGTGAAGGATGGTGCGCTTGATTTTCGAGCGAAGGACTAGCTGATGCCGTGGGCTGTGCCTGCGCCGCGCATGGATGGCCAGCCGGGCGCGGGCATGCGCCTGGCAGTGGCCGGCGCCTCCCACTGGCACCTGCCGCGCCACGCAGCCAACCTGCGTGCTGCTGGGGCGCGTTTCGTGGCGGTGTCCGACCCCGACCCAGCGGTGGCCGAGCGTTGGGCGGCCGAACTGGGCGCCACGGCGGTGAGGGACGTGGAAGCGATCGTGGCTGCAAAGCCAGACGCTGTGCTGGCGCTCGGTCGCGTGTCGGACATGGCCGCCCAGGCGCACATCTTTGTGGACGCAGGGCTGCCGCTGCTGGCGGAGAAGCCACTGGGCATCTCACCTGCCGAGGTGGCGGCGCTCGCCGATGTGTCCCAGCGCCGGCAAAGCTGGGTCTCTGTGGCGCTGGTCAACCGCTACGATCCGCTCTGGGCGCTGCTCGACCGGCTCCAGGCGGACGGCGCGCTCGGCAGACTGGCGCACGCGGACGTGCGCATCGTCAATGGTCCGCCCCAACGGTACGCCACGTGGGGCTCCGGCTGGATGCTCGACCCGGCCACGGCGGGCGGCGGTGCGCTGCTCAACCTCGGCACCCACGGCATGGACTACCTGCGCCACCTGGCCGGAGAGCCGCTGCGCGTCGTCGGCGCCGTCGTGGGGCACAGTGCCCACGGGCTCCCTATGGAAGACTTTGCCACCGTCACTCTGGTGGCTCCGTCCGGCATCGCCGGCACAGTAGTGGCGGGTTACACCTATCCCGACAGCGCCGCCGGCATGACGCGATCCGGGGACAACGAGACGCGCATCGCCGCTACGGGCGCCTACCTGATCGCACGTGACGACGACGTGACGCTCGTGACCCCCGCCGAAGGCGAGTGCCATCTGCCCGGCCTGCGTCAGGGCGACCGCTACCGCGAGTGGGCCTTCGACAGCCTGGCCCGCCTGCGCGCCGGCCGGCCCCCCGTCACCGGCATCCACGAGTGTCTGGACGCCGTCAAGCTGGTCTTCGACGGGTACCGACTCGCGAGAACACCAGAGCGGGAGGCTATCCCACCGCTTCGTTAATGCGGCGCTCCATCTCCTGGACCGATTCCATGCGCGCCTCCACCCGCTGCTTCACGCGGCCGATCCGATCGCTCACGTTGGTGGTGGTCACCGTCTGGTCGTAGGCCAGCGCGCGCAGGAACGTCTCGATCTGGTCCAGGTTGATCTCGCTCAGCCGCAAGTCGTCTTCCCACTTCTCGATCCGCTCGGCCTGCTCGCGCTTGAGGGCGATCAGCTCGTCCATCTCACCGGACACGCGCTCGCGCGCCTGCTGACGCTGGCCGATCAGCAGGCGCAGCTCGCCTTCCACCTGGCTGCGCGGGTTGGCACGCAGCGACCGGATCAGCAGCGCCCGCCGGCGCGCGAAGTCCAGCGCCTGGTCCACCAGCTCGCTGACTTGCAGCTGCTGCTCTGCGCTGAGCAGGTTTACGCCGCTGGTGGTCTTGGGCAGGTCGGTGAAGATGATCCGCTCCAGCTCGGCGATGCGCCGCAGCTGGTTGGCCCGCTGGCGCCACTGGAACCGCTCGCCATCGCCGCGCGGCTCCTCGAACTGACGCAGCGCCGTCTCCAGCTCACGCACCACCGCCGCCCGGTTCGGCGCGAGCGACGCGTCGCCGTCGGCGTGCCCCAGCAAGTAGTACATCAGCGCCGTCCAGGCGCCGCCTCCGGCCAGCATCACCCAGCCGAACGCCGGGTTGTGAGTCGTAACCCAGCCCACCATGCCCACCGCGGCGGCCGCCGCGGTGGCCAGGCTCTTCCCGCTGAGCAGCTGATCCGCCCAGAACTTCCAGCGCATGACGGTGGCCTACTGACTCACTAGCGCGAACGTCACGCGGTTGTCGTTCTGCACCTGCTCCGGGTCGGCGCACTCGCGGCAGCGCGGCAGCGCGCTGGTCAAGATGAGGCGCTCCACCGGAATGCCGAACTTGATGATGTAGTCCTGCACCGCCCGGGCCCGCTCGAACGCGATTGCGTTTACCGACGATTCGTTCAGCCCCGCGCCGGCGGCCCATCCCGCGGACCCCTCGATGCGCAGGTACGTGCCCACCGTGCTGCGTAGCACCGGGATGACCGACTCCTCGATCGCACGCAGCGCGGCCGGCGAGAGTGACGTGCTGCCCGGCTCGAACAGCACTTCGCGTGTGCCGAGTACCGCCACCGTCTGCAAGCGGCCTTGCTGCTCCGGCGTCAGCCCGCGCACCTGCGGCCGCGCGGTCAGGTGGAACGTTGGGTTCACCGGCGGACGGTTGGACACCAGCGCCTGGTCTTGGGCCGATCTCCGCGCGAACGCGGCGTCGAAGACGCCCAGCAGCTGGTCCTCGCGCAGCAGTTGGCGCACTTCGCGTCCGCCGGAGATCCACACCAGCTGCGACTCGCGGTACCGCTGCTGGAGCAGCGGCAGTGTCTGGTCGGACAGCACCGCCTGGTTGTCCGCCAGCGTCGCCTGCGCGAATTCGCCCAGTGCATCGGTCAGGTCTTTAGTGGAGCCGACGCCGGTCCACTTGCTGCTCCAGCGCGCCATCCCCGCGGCGGCGGCGTCGGGCCGCTCGAAGACCAGCTTGTTGGCCTCGAACCACGCGTCGTGGAACGCCTGCACCGCCTCGCGCTTCGTCTCCAATGCACGGCTCCCAGTGATGAGCACGTCCATCGTGACGCGGAACTGGTCCGACGTCATCAGCACCTTCGAGTCATCGCGCTTGGTGGCGGCGCCCATGTCACCGCTGGTCCAGCCCACCACGCCGTGCGCCTGGCGCGCCAGGAAGCGCCGTGCCGCCTGGTTCAGGTTCTCGTGCCCAAACCGCGTCACGCTGCCCGCCGGCACACCGCCCACGCGCAGCATGTAGTACAGCAGGTACTCGCTCACGCTGGCGTCTGAATACGCAAACGCCTTGCCCGCCATGTCGTTGAAGGTCTGCACGGCGCTGGCCTGCACCACCGCCTTGTCTGCCCCCGCCGATTCGCCAATCACCGCGGTGATCTTGCCCACGTCGGGCCCGCCCCACAGCGCGTAGGTGCTCATGGTGGTGAGCAGCACGTCGAAGCCACCGTTCTGAAGCAGCTCCGCGCGCCGGAACTCCGCGATGCGGTTCTTGTCCTCGATATCGAATGGCACGAACCGCACGCCCAGCCCGCGCTTCTCCGCCAGCTTCTCCTGGAAGAGCAGCACCACCGGCGCGTAGGGCGGAAACTCCTTGTCGAACGCCACCGTGACATAGCCAAGCCGGAAGTTCCCCTGCGATTCCGGCACCGCCACTTCCGAGCGGAAGCCCGTGGCTTGCTGCCCTTGGGCGGCGGCGGTCGGCTGGACCGGCGTCGGCTGGGCCTGGGGCGGACGTGTCGCGGCTGCCGGCGCGGGTGTCGCCGTGGGCGCAGGCGGCTGCTGTGTCGCGCGGGTGGGTTGTGGCGGCGCTGTCGGGGCCGGCTGCCCGTCGGGTGGCTGGGCCGCAGGCAGGTTCTGGCGCAGCGCGTCCCGCAGCGCCGGCACGGCGCTGATGCCGGGCAGCTCGTCGGGGCGCGAGATGCCCAGCGCCATGGCGCCGCCGTAGATGAACAGCAGCAAGATCAGCAGGGCCACCAGTACGCGGCCCCACTTCACGCGGGTCACTGTGAGATCACGTCCCTAAGCGCCCGGACCGACTGAACCGCCGCGCGGCAAGTCCTCCGACGCGCTGCGCTGCTGGCCGGCAGCGGCAGTGCCGGTGGCGCCCGCGTCGGTCGCGGTTGGCGTGTAGCCAACTTCGGCGAACAGCTCGTTGAGGTTGGCGCGTCCCTTGGCGGTGACTTGCTGCGATTGCCGGATGCGCTGGTCGCGCTCGCGGGAGAGCACGCGGTCGGTCAGCTCACGCCGTGCCTCCAGGCGCGCCTCGCGCTTGTCCAGCTTCTGGTCGATCTGCTCGCGCGTATTGTCCCGGTCCTCCGGGATCATCTGGGCCAGCTTCTCGCGCATCTCGAGCGAGCGCTCGCGCAGCTCGGCCATGCCGGCCCGTCTCCCCAAACGGGCGTCCTCGCGCGCCTGCGCCCGGAGGCTTTCGATGCCGTCCTCGATGATCGCGTAGGCCTCTTCCTTGTCCTTAAGCGCGCCCTCCTTCTCGGATTGGAGCTGCGCCAGGTGCGATTCGGCCTCGGCCAGCTCATCCGCCAGCCTGGACGCGCGGGCCAGCTCTTCTTCCTCGGCCTTTGCATCGCCGCGCGCCTTGGCGGCGTTTGCTCGTGCGACGTGCTCCTTGGCCTGCGAGCGCAGGTCTTCCACCTCCACCACCGCCTCGCCCAGCTCCTGCGCCAGCTCCACCGCGTACGCGCCCACGTCCACCGCGACGTTGCGCTGCGTTTTCAGCTGCTCTGCCCGCTGCTGGCGGTCGTACGCCAGCCGCCGCTCAACCGAAAAGCGGTCGTCGGTCTTCTCGACAAAGATGCCGGTCAGCATACCGATCCATTGGCCAATCTTGCGGAACAAAAACACTCGAAAGCCCCTCCTCTACCAGGTGATTTCAGGTCAGTTTACTGCGCCGCGCTCGTTGCCGTGCCGCGCTCCGTGCCACCGGTCGCTGCGGGCGTGTCCTGCTCGGTCGCCGTCCAAGCGCGAAACACCTCAGAGACGCTCCACGCTTGCGCCACGCACCCGCGCGGCGCGTGCGGCGCATCGCCGTCGAAGATCTCGTTGATGCTGCCGGCACACGCCTCGTCGAACAAATGCTGCTCGAACGGAGCCACCAGACGCCGGGCCGCCGCTTTGTCGCGATACACCAGTAAGTGCGCGTCCACGAGTGGTCCCAGCAGCCACGGCCACACCGTCCCCTGGTGGTACGCGCCGTCCCTGGACCACACGTCACCGCCGTAGTGCCCGCGGTAGCGCCCGTCGGCCGGGTCCAACGTGCGCAGGCCGCGTGGCGTCCACAACCGCTCTACCACCACGTCCACCACTCTCTTACGCTCGCCATCGGAGAGCGGGCAGTCCGGCAGCGCCGCCGCGACCACCTGGTTCGGTCGCACGCTGCCGTCCAGCCCGGCCGCACCGTCTACGGTGTCGTAGAGGCAGCCGCTGGTGGGGTTCCAGAACCGCTCGGCGAACGAGTCCTCCACCGCCGCGCGCAGCTCCCGGTAGCGGCGCATCTCGGCGCCGGGGCGCTCCAACAGGCTGGCCCAGTGGGTCATCAGCGAGAGCGCGTGGTGCCACAGCGCCGCGATCTCCACCGGTTTGCCGTCGCGTGGCGTGCAGACCCAGTCTCCCACCTTGGCGTCCATCCAGGTGAGCTGCGGGTTATCCACGCGCAGTAGTCCGTCTGCCGGGTCCACCCGGATGCCGAAGTGGGTCCCCCGCACGTGCCAGTCCACGATCTGGGCTAGCGTGCCGTACATCTCCGGCACCAGCCCGCCGCCGCTGAGCCGGTCCAGCTTGTCTACTGCGTGCACGAACCACAGCGACGCATCCACCGTGTTGTAATCGCCGGTGCCAAGGGGCGCCCCCGTGTCCGGAAACCGGTTGGGCAGCATCCCCTGGTTCACGTAGCGCGCGAATGTGCGCACGATGGCGCGGCACTCGTCATGGCGCCCAGTGGCCTGCGCCAGCCCCGGCAGCGCGATGAACGTGTCGCGCCCCCAATCGCCGAACCAGTGGTAGCCCGCCAGCACGGTCCCCGCCTGCGGCGTCCCGCCTGCGGCGCGCGGCGTCTCGTCTCCGGGGATCGGCCGCGTGACCAGGAACTGGTGCGCGGCACGGCGGAGCTGTGCGAGGAAGACCCCCTCTCCCCCGGCCCCTCCCCCACCAGGGAGGAGGGGAGCTATGCGGCTCGACACGCCTTTTGTGGAGGCCATTAGCAGCGACGGTGCCGCCGAGCTGTGCTCCCCCTCCCCCCGTGTGGGGGAGGGGGTTGGGGGGAGAGGGGCCATCGCAGCAAACGCGTTCGATTGCGGCCCGGTTGCCGCCAGTTCACCCGCCCAGGCCCGCGCCACCTGTTCCGGCTCTTCTACCGTCGCGGCCAGGACCAGCGTCTCGCCGGGGTGCAGCTCGCAGCTGATCTCTCCCGCCGCGTAGCAGTCGTCCAGGAAGTCTTGCCCGCGCGCTCGCTCCTCGCGATGCAAGAAGTGCCACCACCACGCCTGGTGGCCGCCATGGCGCCATTCCCGCCCGGCAGGAGGCCGAACGAGCAGGTGGTAGGGCATGGCCCCTGCGTAGGCGTGGATGGTCAGCCCGTACTCGTGGTGCTGAACCTGGAAGCGCCAGTCGTCGCTGCCGACCGTCTCGTGGTGGAACTCACGGAATGAGCACAGCGGCACGAGTGAGAGCGTGGCCGGCGCATCGCCTTCAAGGCGATAGGAGACATACGTCACCGTCCGCCCGCGCTCCATCCAGACGCGCTTCTCCAGCCGCGTCTCTCCTATCGTGTACCGCCACACCGGGAGCCCGTCTTCCAAAACGAACTCCGCCAGGTGCACGAACCCCTGCGGCGAGACGTGGCCACCTTCGAACTCGTTCGTCGCCAGCTGGTAGGTCCCCCCCTGGCTGTGCACCGTCTCGTCCAGCTTGCTGAGCAGCACGTGGCGCCCCAGCGGCGGCGCCAGCGGCGCCACCAGCAGCCCGTGGTAGCGCCGCGTGTGTGGGCCGGCCACCGTGCCGCTGGCGTAGCCCCCCAGGCCGTCGGTCACCAGCCACTCGCGCGTCAGCGCCGCGTCCAGGTCCTGCCCCAGTACGCGTAGACCGTGTTCAGCTGCCATCCTGCATTCACCGTATCAGCCGGCAGCACCGGTGTTTGCTGACCCGTTAGTGTCGGCTGCGGCGGCGCCGTGCCGCGTGCGGAAGGGGCGAATCGCCACCTGTCCGGGTACCCTGTCCCCATGACTACCGCCGAAGCCGGCGCCGCCGGGCCGCCGCTGCGCATCGCCATCGTGGGGTATGGCCAGATAGCCCGGAGCCACACCCGCATCATGAAGGGGGAAGGGCACACGCTGCGCTGGCTGATCGGGCGCGTACCGGAGAAGACCCAGGCGTTCGCCCAGGAGCACGGCTTTGCCCGCCACTCCACGTCGCTCAACGACGCGCTCTCTGATCCAGAGGTCAACGCGGTGATCCTCTGCACCCCCAGCGAACAGCACGAGGACCAGACCGACGCCTGCCTCCGCGCAGACAAGCACGTGTTGGTGGAGATCCCGCTGGCCATGACGTTCCAGGGCGGCCGGCGCCTGGCCGCCATGGCGCGTGAGACCGGGCTGACCGTGATGGTGGCGCACACCCACCGCTACCAGGGCGCCATGCTGCGCGCCAAGGAGCTGATCGCGTCGGGCGCGCTCACGCTGCACAGCGTCGTGGCGCGCTACATGTTCCTGCGCCGCGAGAATATTGGCGCCAACGGCTACGTGCGCTCGTGGACCGACAACCTGCTCTGGCACCATGGCCAGCACGCCACCGACATGTGCCTCTGGATGCTCGGCGTCGAGCAGCCCGGTCAGGTGGACGTCACCTCCGTGCTGGCCCTGCCCGATCAGCGTCTGGAAATTCCCCTGGACCTGACACTCGCCATGCGCACGCGACACGATCAGCTCGCCACCGTGGTGATGTCGTACAACGCCCACATCAGCGTGTACGACTATCTCCTCATCGGCCGCGAGGACATGCTGATCATCGACAACGGCGTCCTGCGCAACAAGGACGGCGTGCTCTACGATCCCAAGCAGGACCCGGCGGGCGGGCGGAACAGCGGCGTGCTCCAGAACCGCGAGTTCGTCGCCGCGATCCGCGAGCGCCGCCAGCCGATGATCAGCGCTGACTCGGTGCTCCCCGCTCTCGAAGCGCTCCAGCACGCGCAGGCGCAATATGACGCCTGGCGCCCCCAGGGTGCAGCACACCCGATCTCCGGTTGAACAAGCCAAGGCTGCAGGCTTGCATCATGCAAGCTGCATCCTTGGTAACCCCGGCGTGAGCGGCCTTTCATCCGGCATCATCCGCTCGCTATGAAGATCACTGCCGTCAGGCTGCTCCAGCTCCAGGGCGAGATGGAGTTTGAAGGGGAGTTCTGGGAAGAACGCCTCGTCCAGCCACTCGACCTGTACCAGCCCCACCGCGACGCGCACCGCCCTTCGCACCGGCCGGGTGACAACGGCCACTACGCTGTCCAGGGCATCTTCCTGCGCATCGAAACCGACGACGGCGTCTACGGCATCGGCGGGCCTGCCACGCACGAGCAGGCGTACATCATCGCCACCCAGATGCGCGGCCTGCTGATGGGCGCCGATCCGCTGGCGATCGAGCTGCTCTGGGACAAGATCTACCGCGCCCAGATCCACGGCCGCAAGGGCGCCAGCATGATGGCGCTGTCGGTGGTGGACTGCGCGCTCTGGGACCTCAAGGGCAAGCACCTCAACCAGCCGGTCTACCGTTTGCTGGGCGGCCCCACGCGTGAGAGCATCCCGGCCTACGCCAGCGCGCTGGGCTATTCGGTGGAGCCAGAGCGCGCGGCGCAGCGGGCGCGCGAGCTCAAGGATGAGGGGTGGAAGGCCACCAAGTGGTTCTTCCGCCACGGCCCCGGCTCAGCTAAGGAAGGGATCGAGAAGAACGTCGCTATGGTCCGCGCCCTGCGCGATGCGCTGGGGCCGGACGTGGACCTGATGCTGGACGCCTGGAACTCCTGGGACCTGCCCTATGCCATCCAGGTCGGCCGGCGCATCGCGGAGTACGCGCCGCGCTGGGTGGAAGAGCCCACGCTGCCGGACAAGATCGACGTGTATGCACAGATCAGGCGGGCGCTCAACCAGATGGGTATTCCCGTCAGTGGCGGTGAGCACGAGTACACCCGCTGGGGACTCAAGCTCTACATGGATGCGCAGGCGGTGGACGTGCTCCAGCCCGACATCTACTGGTGCGGCGGCATTTCGGAGACGCTCAAGATCGGCGCGCTGGCGTCCACCTACGATCTGCCGGTCATCCCGCACGGCCACTCCACCCCCGCCACCTGCCATGTGATCGCCAGCCAGCCGCCCAACCTCTTCCCGCTGCTGGAGTACCTCATCAAGTGGAACGCCATCCATCAGTGGTTCCTCAAGACCCCCATCCACCCCGAGCGCGGCGAGGTGCGGGTGTCGCAGCTCGATCGCCCCGGCATCGGCATGGAACTGGCTGAGGACAAGATCATCAAGCAGTCCGAGCTGTCATTCTGACCTGCTCAGCGCCTGTTTGACTCGACGTAAAGGTTTCACATGGAAACAGATAGAACAAAAACACTGGTGCTAATCGGCAATGAGCTGAGCGGCGCGCACGGCGCTCCTTCTACTCGCGCGGCCATCTCAGAGTTCCTGTGGTCGCTGCCCGAGCTGGACATCGACGTCACGGGGGACTGGGACGCCCTGCGCTGGGAGCGCGTGGCGCCGTATGACCTGGTGATCCAGTACACGGGCGGACGCAAGGTGACATGCACGCCCGAGCAGCTCGCCGGCATCACTCGCTTTATCGAGCGCGGTGGCGCCTATGTGCCGCTGCACTACACCAGCGCCAACGGCAACACTGACTTCCTCGCGCTCGTCGGCGCAGACTTCAAGGGCCACCCGCCGTTCGGCCCGTTCACCGTGCGTGTCACAGACCCGGACCACCCAATCACGCGTGGGCTGGGTGCCATCGAGATCGAAGACGAGTGCTACCGCTCGGAGTTTCCCGATCGGGCGGCGCTCACGGTGTTGATGACCAGCCACCACCCAGACCCCGAGGCGAAGCTGGATGGCGAGCCCAGCGCCTGGGTGCGCGAGATGGGGAGGGGCCGCCTCTTCTACTCCGCTCTCGGGCACGACCAGCGCGTCTGGCCACACCCCGGCCTGCGTGAGCTGGTGCGGCGCGGCATCCGCTGGGCCGCCCGGCTGGAGCCCGTCGCCGTGCCGGCGGAGGCTGCACAGTGAGTGCCACAGTGCAGGCAGCGGCGCTGCGTACCTGGGCCACCGATGTTTTTATCCGGCTCGGCTTGCGTGAGAGCGACGCGGCGCTGGTCAGTGACACGCTGGTGGAGGCCGACCTGCGCGGCGTCGGCTCGCACGGCGTCCAGCGCATGTCCACCTATGCCGGCAGCCTGCGCTCCGGTGGCATGGTGGCGCAGCCTGAGATCAAGGTGGTCAAGGACAGCGGCTGGGCGCTGGTGGTGGACGGCGGCGGCGGCATGGGGCAGATCGCCGCACAGCGCGCGACCGACCTGGCGCTGGAGCGTGCTGCAGATAGCGGCCACGGCGCCGTCTCGGTGCGCAATTCGAATCACTGCGGCGCCATGGCCTACTGGGCACTGCAGGCCATCGAGCGGCACGCCATCGGGATCGCGATTACCAACGCCGGCATCAACATGATGCCCACCGGCGGGCGCGTCAAGCTGGTGGGCAACAACCCGGTCGCCTACGCTATCCCCACCGGCCGCGCGACACCGCTGGTGCTGGACATGGCCACCAGTGTGGTCGCCGGCGGCAAGCTAGACATGGCCCGTCTCAAGAGCGAGCCGATCCCGCTGGGCTGGGCGCTGGACAAGGACGGCCAGCCCACCACCGACCCCGTGGCTGCCCGCCAGGGCGCTTTGCTGCCGCTGGGCGGCCCCAAGGGCTACGGCCTGGCGCTGGTGCTGGACGTGCTGTGCGGCGTCCTCTCCGGCGGGCGGTTCGGCAAGGGTCTGGGATCCAAGGGCTCCAGCCACTTCTTCGAGGTGCTCTCCATCGACGCCTTCACGCCGTACGAAGACTTTCTCGCCCGCATGGGCGAGCTGGTGGACCAGCTGCACGAGTGCCCGCCCACCGAAGGCTCGTCGGGCGTCCTGGTCCCTGGAGAGATCGAGCACCGCCTGCGCGAGCGCCAGCTGCGCGACGGCCTGCCGCTCACCGACATCCTGCTGGACGAGCTGAACGACCTGGCCAAGTCAACCGGCGCACCGCCCGTGCCCGCCTGACTGCCGGTGTCACCAGACGAGGGAGGCGAGGCAGCCTGCATGCTGCCGCTGCTGGGCGACGGGCGGCTGCCGTAAGCATTCCTGAAACGAAGAAACACCATGTTCAGGTTCAGTGGACTGGTACTACGGGAAGAGCGGGGCTTCAGCGCCTTGTGCCCTGAGCTGGACGTCGCAACTACCGGCGCCACGGTGGAGGAAGCAAGGAAAATGCTGCTCGAAGCAGCCACGCTCCACCTTGAAGGATCGATTGAGGACGGTTTGCCGTACTCGCGTCCCGTGCCACACGAAGATGACCCGGCGGACGGTGACACCTGAAGCGGTGCTCGATGTGTTCCAGTTCACCGTGGACGTGACTGTCCACGCGCATGCCTAAGCTGCCGAGTGTCACCGCTGGCGCAGTGGTGCGGGCGCTGGAGCGTCTAGGATTTGTGCAGGCGAGGCAACGTGGCAGTCACTTGCAGCTGCGTCGCGGCAACCTTTCCGTCACGGTGCCAATGCACAGCGGTGACCTCCCACCAATGGTGCTCCGCTCAATCCTAAGGTAGTCGCACCTGTCTGAGGATGAGCTACTCGACGCTTTGCGAGGCCAAAACACACCAGCCGTTACGTCACAACGGGAGCAGCTACGGCGACGCCGGGCCGTAGCCGTGTGAGCGCGATGGGCTGCGTCTCTTCACGCGTCTCGCCAGCCGATGAGCGGGTGAGGCTGATGGTGCGCAGCCAGCGTTCGTCGTCGCGTTTCGGGTAGTCAGCGCGGTAATGCGAGCCGCGCGACTCCTCGCGCAGCAGGGCGGCGCGCGCGATGAGGCCGGCAACCTCGATCAAGTTCTGCACGTCGAGCGCCGCGTGCCACTCCAGGTTGAGTACCCGTCCTGCGTTCACGGCGATCTCGCCGGCTTCGGCGCTCATCGCGTCCAGCTGCGCCAGGGCGTCCTGAAGCTGTGCGCCGTCGCGCACCAGTCCCACCTGGCTCCAGGTCAGCTCGCCCAGGCGCTCGCGGAGTGCGTACGCGTCGGCGCCGGTGCACCGGCGCAGTGGCGCCAGCGTTGTCTCCTCGATCCGCCGCACGGCATCGCCGTCCACCTCGGGGAAGCTACGGTCCCTGAGCGCCGCCGCGATGATGTCGCCCGCGCGAGCGCCAAAGACGATCGACTCGGCCACGCCGTTGCCGCCCAGGCGGTTCGCGCCGTGCACGCCCGACGAGTCTTCGCCCGCGGCGAACAGCCCCTCGACGTTGGAACGGCAGTCGGTGTCGATGGCGATGCCGCCCATGTGGAAGTGGGCGGTAGGCGATACCTCCACCGGCTCGCGCGCTAGGTCGAAACCCACTGAACGGCAGCGCTCGACCATGCCGGGGAACTGCTGCTCGACGTTCTCGCTGCCCAGGTGCGAGACGTCGATGAAGACGCCGCCGTTGACCGAGCCTCGGCCCGCCATGATCTCCATGTAGCTGGAGCGCGACACCACGTCGCGCGTTGAGCGCTCCTGGCGCTCCGGGTCATAACGCCCCATGTAGCGCTCGCCCTGGCCGTTCTTGAGGTGCCCCCCGGCGCCGCGTAGCCCCTCTTCCAGCACGCTGCCTGTCAAGCGCGAGCGTCCCGCCAGCAGTCCTGTGGGATGGAACTGCATCATCTCCATGTCCATCAGGCGCACCCCCGCCCGCCACGCCATCGCCACCCCATCGCCGGACTTCTCGAGCGACGGCGCCGCGATCTTGTACATGGTGGCGCTGCCGCCGGTGGCGATCAGCACCGCGCGCGCCCGCGCCAGGACCAGCTCGCCACTGCGCATGTCGAGCAGAACGGCGCCCGCGACCTCGTCACCGCGCGGCGTCAGCACTAGGTCGATCCCGCGATGCTCCTCTAGGCGCCGCACACCGCGCGCCAGCACCTGCTCCTTGAGCCGGCTCATGATCTCGATGCCGGTCAAGTCTCCGCGGTGGACTGTGCGGTCGAACGTCTGCCCCGCGAACGGCTTCTGGTGGATCACGCCCTCTGCGCGGCTGCCCTCACTCGAGTACCGGTCGAAGAAGCAGCCGAAGCGGTTCTCCAGCTCCACGATGCGCTTGGGCGCCTCGTTTACCAGCACCCACGCCAGCTCCTGGTTGTTCAGGTACTCGCCGCCCTTCACCGTGTCGAAGAAGTGCATGTCGAACGAATCGCGTGGGTCGATGACCGCGTTGTAGCCGCCCTGCACCATGCGCGTACAGCCAGACTGCGCCACCAGTCCCTTCACGACGATCGTCACGTCGAGCGCGGGGTTCGCGTCGAACGCGTGCAGCGCCGCCATCACGCCCGCGCCCCCGCCGCCGATGATCAGCAGGTCGGTCTTCAGCTCGTTCATCGCCCCGAGAGCTTCCTGGCCACCCACTTGATCGGCGCCACGAGTGGGTTCGCCTGCTCGCCGACGTACTCCTGGCGCAGCTGGCGGATGGCCCGCGTCGGGGACAGGTGCCGCGGGCACGCGGCGGTGCAGTTGAACAGCTGGTGGCATGCCCACACGCCACCGCCAGCATCCTCCCCTGTCACCAACGCCAGGCGCTCGTCGCGCGCCGCGTCGCGCTCGTCGTTCACCAGCGTCAGCGCGCGGTTGAGCGCCATCGGGCCTGGGAAGGCGGGGTTGAGCCCCACCACCGAGCACGACGACATGCAGATGCCACAGTTGATGCAGCCCAGCGCCGGGTCCACCCACTTGCGCTTGCCTTGTGCCTGTGTGATGACCAGCGTCTCGGGCGCCGCCGTGCTCTCCTTCGGAATGAAGTGCGGCTTCACCGAGCGGTAGCGGTCGAAGAATGGCTCCATGTCCACCGCCAGGTCTTTCACCACCGGCAGGTAGTTCATCGGCCGTACGCTGACCTCGCCGCCGTCGAACCGCTCCAGCAGCGTCTGGCACGCCAGCCCCTCACGCCCGTTCACCACCACCGCGCACGTGCCGCACATCCCCAGACGGCACGAGCAGCGGAACGCCAGCGTCCGGTCGTGCTCGCGCTGGATCTGGAACAGCGCGTCCAGCACGCTCATGCGCGGGTACGTCTCCACCGCGTACGCCTGGTACGCGGCGGCGCCACCCGGCTCGGCAGGCGAGCGCAGCACGCGCACCGTCACAGTGCCGGCAGTCATGGCCGATTGCCGATGCAGGTCACGCCATTCACCCGATCATCTCCTGCGCCGGGTCGCGCACTTCGCCGAAGCGCTTGAGGATCAGCTCCGGCAGGTCCTTGTAGATGTCACGCAGCGGCGCGTTCACTTCGTCCGCGATCACGGCGTTGTAGCTGTTGCCCTCGGCGTCGCCCTCCACCAGCAGTGGACCGAGCTCCTCCACCTCCAGCAGCCACATCGCCTCGGACATGCCCAACTCTTGCTTCCAGATCACGTCCCGGACGTTGACCACCTCCTTGCCGTAGATGGCGCCAATGCCATACGGCATCATGGAGAGGCACACCACGCCGTGCTTCTTGAATACGTCGCGGTACATCTCGACGGACATACCGCCCTTGTTGATGACCGCCTTTACGCCGTAGCGTGCGAACAGCGGCTCCATCCACTGCGCGTAGCGGAACCCGGCAGTTGCCTGGAGCGAGGTCACTTCGTACTTGCCGGGCGCCACCTCCGCGCCGGCCGGCGACGACTGGGTCGTCACGTTGTACTCGTTGCGAATGTCGATCGGCGGCTCGTGCCCCTGCTGCAGCATGTGCTCGTATACGCCGTCGCGCGCAGTGAAGATGCACCCGTTCAGGTACACCACGTCGCCCACGCGCAGCTGGCGCACGTCGGCGTCGGTGAGCGGCACCGTGAGGTGGAAGGTGCGCGACTCGCGTGCCGGCGCGGCCGATCCGTTTGTCCCCGGCCCCTGCTCCCTCTCCCCCTGGGAGAGCGCTGGGGTGAGGGCGGCGTCGCTCAGCTCCACCAACGGAATGACCCGCCTGGTCGTCCCGTTCACTCCGGTCTTCACCGTCACGCGCCCGGCGTCGGGGCGAGCGTAGTAGGGCGTGCGCTCCGGGTCCCAATCCACGTCCTCGTTGCGCATGTACGGCGTGAACCACTGGGGGTCCTGGCGGTACTCCACGCGGCCGTCGTTGTAGACGCGCGCCGTGGCGCGGCGCACCGCGTGGCACAGCTCGCTGATGCCTACCGGAAGGCCGCCGGTGTGTGCGTAGGCGATCTCGCAGTGGACGTCCAGCACCGGCGTGTCGCTCTTGAAGCCCATGATGCCGAGCATCGTCTTGTTGCCCAGCTCGTACAGCTCGTCCTCCAGGTCAGCCACCAGCGGGTCGGGGTGGCGGTCGCCCACCAGGCGCAGGCAGGCCGCCTCCTTGCCCAGCGTGACGCACTGGTCCTTGGTGCCGCCCAGCCCTACTCCCACGATCACCGGCGGGCACGACAGCCCACGGTGGCCGAACGCCACCAGCGTGTCCACGAAGAACCGCTTGATGCCGGGGATGCCGTCACCTGGGAACAGCATGCGGTAGTCGCTGCCGAAGAGTCCGCCCTTGTGGACGGCGGTCAGCTCGATCCAGTCGCCCTCCGGCTCGAACCGGTAGTCGACGTTGGGCGCCAGCACCCCGACGTTATTGTTGGGGTTGCGCCGCGTCAGCGGGTGGACGCGGTTGGAGCGCAGCGGCACGCTGCGCGTTGCCAGCGCGGTTCCCCTGCGCAGCGCACGCTCCAGCGCGAAGAAGCCACCATCGATCTGCGCGCCGTTGCCCGCCTTGACATAAAAGCGAGGCAGCCCGGTGTCGCCACACATGGCGGACTGCTCCGCCACCGCCACGTCGGCGTTGCGGACCACCGCCTCCAGCGCCAGCTTGGCCGTCGCGTTGCGCTCTTTCTGCGCCGCCAGCACGAACGCTTCCTTGGCGTCCAGCGGCACCGCGATCGCCGCGCGCCGGTTCAGCTCGTGCGCCACGTCCTCCAGCAGCGCGTAGGTGATCCCCATTCTTGCTCTCCGTCCTCAGTATCGACGCGGTCTACGCTGCGCGGAACGCCACCAGCACGTAAGTGCCAAGCGACAGGAAGGCCACCAGTCCTGCCGTTGCGGTCCAGTGGAGGGCCCGCCGGAACGTGCGCGGGCGCGCGTGCTCGTTGATCACCACGCGCAGCCCGTTGAAGCCGTGCAGCAGCGCGAGCACCAAGAGTAGCCAGTCGTAGGCTCGCCACGCCGGCAGCGCCAGGCGCCGCGCCGCAAAGTGGTAGTCCACGTCCAGGATGCTGTTGAAGGCGTGCATGATCAGGAAGTGCCCCAGCGCGAGCACCACCAGCAGCAGCCCCGAAACACGGAAGAAGTACCAGGAGTAGAACTCCAATCGCGCTACGGTCTTCGCCTCGACGTGACGCGCGCTCATGGCGCCAGGAACGGCCACACCATCACCACCCCGAGTGGGAGCATGATCGCCAGGAAGGCGAGCAGCACCGCACGGCGCAGTGTGCGGTCGTGGCGGATGCCGTCTTCCCAGAAGTCCAGGGTGATGACTCGCAGCCCATTGAGCGTGTGGTAGACCAGCGCCCCGCCCAGCGCGATCTCCGCGGGCTGGAACCACCACTGCTGGTACACGCCCTTGATCAGGTGGTTATAGGCGACTTCGCCTTGCAGCAGCAGCGCCGTGTCTATGATGTGCAGGCACAGGAAGCCCAGCACGCCCAGCCCGGTCAGGCGGTGCAGCGCCCACGCCCACTGCCCCTCCCGGTTGCGCACCCGCATCAGCGGCGCTCGGTCGAGTGGCACGTGGCGCGCGGCAGCTGGAAGTGCGCTCATAGGCAGCTCGATCCGAACTGCCGGTAGCGCCGCAGCTCCTGCGTGTGGAACTCGCGGCACAGCTCGACCAGTCGCTCCTTAAGCGTGCCGAACAGCCGTTCTCCCTTCTCGGAGCTGGCCACGCGCGGGTCACCCACCACGCCGTAGGGCGCCTCGCGCCGCCGCTCGGGCCACTGGGCGTACCGCGCCAGCTTTGGGCTGAACCGCCCAGTCGTTCGGGGCCAGCCATAGCCGGTGGCGTGGTTAGACGGCAGGATCTTGCTCCGGTCGATCAGGTGCGGCCGCAGGAAGAGCAGCAGGGAAGTCTCCCATTCGCCCCCGTGGCCGATGCTGCCCTCGTCGGTTTCGCTCCAGGCGCGCAGCTCGTCTTCCGCCAGGTCCCAGTACGGCAGTGGCAGTGCCCAGACGTCTTCCTCGGACAGCTTGACCGAGGCTGAGCGCTGCGGCGCCACATTGCCGCCATGCCCATTCAGCAGCACGATCCGCTCAAACCCATTGGCCTTCAGGCTGCGACTCACGTCGCATAGCACTTCGATAAACGTCTCCAGGCGGAGGGTGAGGGTGCCGAGGAAGCCCATGTTGAAGTGGGTGAAGCCATAGCTCACCGGCGGCGCCACGACCACCGGGAAGTCATCGATCTCCTGCGCCGCCGCCACCGCGAGGTGGAACGGGATGGAGATGTCCACGTCCGGCGGGCAGTGGGGCCCGTGCTGCTCGATACTGCCCACCGGCACGATGGCGACCGGGCGCTGGCGCGCCGCGGCCTCCAGCTCGTGCCGCCACATCTCGTGGAAGAGGACTTTCTTGTTGGAGCCGTCGTAGGAGCCGTAGTACATCCCGAACCCGGCGGCCTACATTTTCCAGTCGGCGGGGCGCTGGGCGAAGACGGCGTTGACCTTGTCCTGCCCCTCCTTGAGCGCCTCGCGGACCGACACTTGGCCGGCGAGCGCCCGTGCGATGGGCTGGTTCATCAGCTGCAATGCCTGGTCACCCTCCGGGATCACCACCTGGTTGTGCCCCGCCTTAGTCCAGACGTCGGTCACATCCTTGATCTTCGTCCCCTTGAAGTCGGCCTGCCACTGCGGCGATTCCGCCGCCCAGACCAGCGGGGGCCATGCCAGCGCCGCCAGCTGCGGTCCCAGCATCCCCTCTTTGGTGTGCAGCCACTTGAGCAACCGCCAGGACGCGTCGTGCTCTTTGGAACGCGTCTGGATCGACCAGGCGTTGCCCGCCACGCGTGCCACCTGCATGCCATTCGGCCCCTTGGGCGGCGGCGCGTAGTCGAGGTGCTCCGCGCCGATCGAGGGCCGGATATTGACTGCCTCGGTGATTCCGTTGATCTCCATGGCCGCGAGTTTCGACCGCATCGGCGTGGAGCCGGTGGGCACGTTCTTCAGGAGCTCTGCTGTCCAGGCGACCTGGTGCTTCGTGTGCAGGTCCACGTTGAGCTCGGCGCCTCGCACGGAATTGGCGTCGTCCGCGTAAATGGCCTTGTCGCGGGCCTCGGTGAGCACCTTGCCCCCGAAGTTCCGCATGAACGTGCCCATCATGTACTGCACCACGTTCTGCTGCACGTGCACCGCGTAGACGCCGTTGGCGGGGTCGTTCAGGCGCTGGCACGCCTGCAGGAACTCGTCGTACGTCCAGTCCTTGTGGGGCAGCTTTACCCCCTTTGCCTGGAAGAGCGAGCGGTTGTACATCACCGCCTCGCCACCGGCCTGCAGGGTCAGTCCGTACAGCTTGCCCTTCCAGAGCCACGACTCATAGTCGGCCTTGTAGTACTGGCTGGTGTCAACTTTGTCTCGCTTAACCAGCGGGTTCAGGTCCACCAGCATGCCCTTCAGTCCCATCGGCAGGAACTGGTTGAGCGCGTTGATCGTAATGTCCGCGTTGGCGCTGCCGGCGGCGTATTCCGCCTGGCGCTTCTCGTAGAACCCTGTCGCCGGCTCTACCACCAGCTCGGGGATCACGTTGATCGCCTTCTCCGCCTGCTTGAAGGCATCTCGCCAGGCGTTGTCCTTGATCTCAGTGGCCTGCGTTTTGGCGAAGATCACGCGCTTGGGCGCGGCGTACCTCGTGTCTGCGCTTCCGCCGGTCGAGGCGGGCGCGCCGCAGGCGGCGAGAGCCACCAGGGACGCGGACGCGGCGGTTGCTGCGAGGACGATGCGGCGGGTGGTGATACCGGCGACCATGCGCGCGGTGGACGCGGCGGACGCGGCAGGTACTGTGGTCGACATATTCTTCCTCCGGGCGCCCATCATACGGCCAGTGGCGCCATACGTACAATCGCCGGCCGCACAGCGCCATGTCCCGCGTCTTGGGCGCCGCACGTCACGAGCAGGAAGTGAGTCCTACCCCGTCAGCACTTCGCCCGTGCGCGACCCGGCAAGCTGCCCCTGGCGCACGGCGGCCTGGCCATTGACGAATACCCATTCAATGCCGGATGGATAGACAGCTGGGCGGTCGAAGCTTGCATTGTCTGCGATCGTCCCGGCGTCGAAGATCACCACGTCGGCGGCAAGTCCGGGGCGCAGCAGGCCGCGGTCGCGCAGGCCGAACTTAGCCGCGGGCATGGCGGTGATCTTCTTGATTGCCTCTTCCAGCGGTAGCCACTTGCGCTCGCGCACGTAGTCTCCCAGGATGCGGGCCGTCCACCCGAAGCTGGCCGGGTGGTTCACCAGCGGCGCCAGCGGCCCCTGTGCCGAGGCGGTCCAGGCGTCTGCCTCCAGGCCCACCAGCGGGTGCTGCATCAGCTCGCGCAGGTGCTCCGGACTCTTCACCTGGCCGAACATACCCGCGTCCGCGATGCCTGCCCCCTCCTTGTGGAGGATGTCCAGGTAGGCATCCATCGGGTCTTTGCCGGTCAGGAACCCGATCTCGCGGAAGGTCTGGCCAAAGAACTCGCCACTGTTGGTCGTCCGCCCCAGCCACATGATGTCCCACTGCCCCTCGGCGACCATCAGCCAGTAGCGCCGGCAGTCCCCTTTCACTTTCTCACGGATCACCGGGTCGGCTAACCGCTCCGCCGCCGTCGCCGGCCCCTCGTCGAACAGCCACGGCGGCAGCACGGCGGCCATCAGGCCCAGCCCGGCGATGTAGCTTGTCGTGTCGCACGACACGTCCAGGCCACGGCGGCGCGCCGCCTCCTGCGCCTCCATGGTCTGCTCCCACGCGCCATCCGGCGCGCCCAGTCGCTTGTTGTTGTGGGAGATTTGCAGCCGCGCGCCCGCCGCCTCGCAGACGCCGATGATCTCGTTCACCGACTCGACGAACCGTTCGTTGCGCGTGCGCTGGTGGCAGGTGTGGATGCGGTCGAAGCGCGCCACCACTCTGGATAGCGCGGTCAGCTCGTCGGGCGAGGCCGCCCGTCCCGGCACGAACTCCAGCCCCGTGGAGAACCCGATGGCCCCCTCCTCCAGCGCCTGTGCCAGCTGTCGTTCCATGCCCGCCATCTCGTCGGGTGTGGCCGAGCGCTCTTCGGAGCCCATCACGGCCGACCGAATGGCAGCGTGTCCAACCAGAAAGGCGAAGTTGACACCGACTCCGCCGCGGCGCACGTGGTCGAGGTAGTCGCCGAAGGTGGTCCAGTCCATCGACGCGCCGGGCGATGTGCGCGCCACGTCGGTCTCGAGCCGCGCCCGGTTCAGCGGCGTCACCGGCGCGTAGGACATGCCGCAGTTGCCCACCACCTCGGTTGTGACGCCCTGCATCAGCGTGCTGTCGGCGCCGCGGTTGGCCAGCAGGCTCCAGTCGGAGTGCGAGTGGCAG
>CADCTC010000002.1:10793-23260 GCA_902805635.1 uncultured Chloroflexota bacterium | reverse complement strand
CTTGCCGGTGGCGTCCACCACCGTCTGGGCGTGCGCCTGCGCCAGGTTGCCGATCGCCACCACCTTGCCGCCCTGCAGGCCCACGTCTGCGCGCACCCAGGGCGCGCCGCTGCCGTCCACCACCCGGCCGCCACGGATCACAACGTCAAGCATCGTCTCGCTCCTCGCGCTCGTTGCGCCGGATACTCCCGCCGATCGCCGCCACCTCGCGGGCGAAGAACGGCTCGTACACTCCGCGGTCTCCACTGACCTTGAACAGCCGGTCCGACACCGTCTCAGCCGCGATAGGCCGGGCGCACGCGGCGATCTCCCGGTCGAACGTCTCCAGGAACCGTAGATAAGCGTCGCGCCCGGTTTCGCAGCGTACGCGAGGAGCGTCAACTGGCTCACCGCGCCGGCCGGCAGCGATCGCGTCGCCGTACGCCGCGTAGAGCCGTGTCCAGCGGCGCTGTAACTCGTCCAGCTGCGCTGCCAGGCGCGCGCCGTGCCGCTCGCCGCCCATCATCCAGAGGTAGTCGCGCACCGCCTCGCAGAAGTAGCGGTTGCACAGCTCGGGCCGTCCGCGCTTCAGGGCACACCCCTGGTCGGTGAGGGCGGCGCAGGCGCCACCCTCCGCGCGCCGCACCTGGCGCCACCACTGCTTGCCTTCCTGTCGCGAGGCGACGATCCCCGCCAGGGAATCCTCGGTCATCGACTCGAGCGCGTGGTTGGCGTTGCAGCAGTTGGTCACCCAGGAGCTGAGCCGCCATTCGACGGGCTGGGCCGTGTCAGCCTCGGTATTAGTCTTGGCTGCCAGAAGCGTCCAGCGCGCGCACATGGCGCATAGCCGGCCGAAGTTATGATCGGTGAAGGCGCGCAGCGCGTCCTCGGCGGCCGCATAGTCGAGCAACGCCTGCTCCAGGCCGTCATCCATCGTCCCTGCGGCGCCCGGCGTTTCGGCCGCAGCGGCATCCGCCGGCTGGGCCGGCGCGTTGGACGCCACGAGGGTACGCAGGCGACGAAACACTTGACAGGGGATTCTACGTATATAGAGGCGATACGTGGTCACCAATCAAGGTCACGTACCCCCGCGGCAGCGCCGCGGGCCACGCCGGAGGAAACCTATGAACGTCATTGCTGTCCCGTCCGCTGCCGCAAGCGCCGCGCGCGCTGCTCGGCGCGCGCGCGGTCGGAGCAGCGTCATCACTGTCCCACGGTCCAGCGTGCCTGGGCTGGAAGAGCTCATGGAGCGCGGGCGCGAGCAGGGCTTCATCCTGGAAGAGCAGGTCGAGGCGCTGTTCCAGGACGAGACCGAGCCACCCGACGACGCCACCGTCGAAGCGGTGCGCCAGCTGCTGCTCGACGCCAGCATCGAGATCGTCGAGGATGAGCGTGAGCTGCAGGACACCGTGGAGGACATCCAGGTGGAGGGACAGCTCGAGCGCCTGGAGCGCTCGGGTGAGCCGCTGCACGCCGATGCGGTGTGGCAGTATCTGCGCGACATCCACGACATCCCGCTGCTCACCGCCGAGCAGGAGGTCGAGCTCGCCCAGCGCATCGAAGCGGGCGACGCGGACGCGCTCAAGCAGTTCACGCTCTCGAACCTGCGACTGGTGGTCAGCATCGCCAAACGCTACGTCGGCCGTGGGCTCTCGCTGATCGACCTGATCCAGGAGGGCAACCTGGGCTTGATGCGTGCCGTGCAGAAGTTCGACTGGCGCCGCGGCTACAAGTTCAGCACCTACGCCACCTGGTGGATCCGCCAGGCCATCACGCGCGCAGTGGCGGACAAGGGCCGCACCATCCGCCTGCCGGTGCACGTCGGCGAGGCGCTGAGCAAGCTCAACGCCGCCCAGCAGCGCCTGACCCAGGCGCTGGGGCGCGAGCCCACCGACGAGGAAGTCGGCCATGAGCTCGGCGTGGACGCGCAGCGCGTGCGCGACACGCGCCTGGCGGCGCGCATGCCCTCCTCCATCGACCAGCCGTGGGGCGACGAAGATGACACTAGCGTGGCCGACTTCGTGATGGACCACTCGGACCGCGGCCCGGAGGAGTTGACCCACGAGCGGCTGCTCAAGCAGGAAGCCGAGCGCATGCTCAGCCACGTGCTGAACGACCGCGAGCGGCTGGTGCTCCAGATGCGTTTCGGGCTCGGCGATGGCCACATCTACCCGCTCGAGAAGATCGGGGAGCGATTGGGCCTCACCCGCGAGCGCGTGCGGCAGATCGAGTCACAGGCGCTGCGCAAGCTGCGCGAGCCGGGAGTGGGCGACCGCCTGCGCCAGTTCCTGAACTCGTAAAGCAAGGAGCGTGAGTCTCGCCGCTGTGAGCGCCCGGCTCCGACTGTTGGCATGAGCCTTGGTATGGCCGATCCCTCCTCGGCGCCCCATGCCCCTCCCACTGCCCCGGGCGCGGTGCGCCGCTGGGCACGACGCGTCAACGGCGTCCTGCTCAGCGGCCCCATCGTGCTCGCGTCGGTCATCCTGGCCGTCGCGTTCGGCATCGCGGCGCTGCTGACCAGCATCCAGACGCCGTACCAGGTGCTGATGCCCGGGCCCATGACCGATGTGCAGCGCCTTATCAGCCCCAACCCGCGTCCGATCAAGGGGGCGCTCTACCTCACAACGATTTACAGTGAACCGGCCAACGCGGCGTACTATGCCGCCGCGTCGGTGTACACCAGGTTCAGCACCGATTGGGGTATCGTGCCGCGCGAGGAAGCACGGCCGCGCAACGTGTCCGAACGCGAGTACCAGCGCCTGCTGGGCACGATGATGGACGAGAGTAAGGTCGCCGCCAAGGTGGTGGCGCTGCGCGAGGCCGGCTACGAGGTCAAGCTGACTGGCCAGGGCGCACAGGTGCAGGAGATCACCGACACTAGCAAGGCTAAAGGCGTGTTGGAGCGCGGCGATGTGGTGGTGGCGGCGGACGGACTGCCCATAACCACATCTACCGACCTCGTGGCGCAGATCCAGGCGCACCGGCCGGGGGAGCGAATAGAGCTGCGTGTGCGCCGCGGCGACCAGGAGCGGTCGGTTTCGGTTGAGCTGACCGAGTCTCCAGACGAGCCGGGACGCGCCCGCGCCGGCCTCATCGTGCTCACTCACCTCTACGACTACGAGCTGCCCAAAGAGGTCAAGCTGGAAACGCGAGAGATCGGCGGCCCCAGCGCAGGGCTGATGTTCGCGCTGGGGATCTACAACGCCGTGACCGAACACGATCTCACGCGCGGGCACCGCATCGCCGGTACCGGCACCATCGGCACCGATGGCCGCGTCGGCGCGGTAGGCGGCGTCAAGTACAAGGCGATCGCCGCGCAGCGCGCGGGCGTGGAGCTGTTCCTGGCGCCCAAGGACAACTACGACGAAGTAAAGGCGAACGCCGGGACGATGCAAGTCGCGGCTGTCACGACCTTTCGAGACGCCCTGGCCGCCCTCACAGCTCTTCCCTTGAAGGGCTAACAGATCGCCGTTCGCCCTGAGCTTGTCGAAGGGCGTGGTTCGACAGGCTCACCATGAACGGCGGTAGGGTTGCGCACCCTAATCTGAGCTCAGCGGTTGAGGGCGGAGAGCAGCAGCTGCCCGTTTGCCGAAAGTGCCAGGAAGGTCAGGCTGGCCACCGCGCCGACCGCAAGGGCGACACGCGTAAGGCCAATCATCCCGCGGCTGCTGCCCGTCTGGACGGGCGTCACGTAGCGCCGGGTAGCCAGCGGGCGCACCTCCGCGGGCGGCAGCACAATGCCGGAACGTGGCTTGCGCCGGTGGCCGAAGAACTCCTGCGTCTGTGCCAGCGACCACAGCACCAGCAGTCCAACGGCGCACACCGGCAGCCAGAACGCGACCAGCACGCCAGCCAGCACTAGTGGGTCGTTCGGTGCAGCTTCCAGCATGCCTGCCAGGGCGGTCATCTCCAGATCAGGATAGCAGCGATGCGCCCGCAATCCCAAGCCGGTGAGACAGCCATCTACACCACACCGGCATACACGCGCAGCAGCGCCTCAACGTACTGTTCTGGTCCGTATGTCCCGAGTACGCGCTCCCGCGCCGCGCTGCCGAGCCGCGCCGTCCTGGTGGGCGCCGCGAGCAGCCGGGTCACGGCTGCCGCGATCTCGCCAGCGTCTACCGGTACGCGCTCTCCTATCGTCTCGTCCACGATGCGGTGCGTCTGACCCACATCGGTAGCGACGACGGCGTTGGCACTGGCCATGGCTTCGAGCAAGCTGGAGCTTCCCAGGTTCTCGTGCCGCTGGCACGAGACGAACACCGCCGAACGGGCAAAGTAGGGCGCCAGGTCGGTGGTGAAGCCTCGACGCACGCGATCGGCGAGTCCAAGCGCCTGAATGCGTTCTGCCACCGCATGCTCCTGGTCCCCACGGCCAAAGAGCTGGAAACGGGCGTCGGGAAGATCGCGGGCAACGCGTGCCGCCGCGTCGAGGAACAGCAGGGCGCCTTTCTCCGGGTGCAGCCGCGCCGCGAACGTGACCAGCGCCGGGTCCTTCTCGGCGGGCGTCCAGCGGGCCACGTCGGTGAAGTTGTCTAGCACAACAGCGCGCTCCGCGTGGCGCGGCTCCAGGGCGCGCAGGTTCGCCAGCTCGTCCGCGCTGCACGCCACCAGCGCATCGGCCCGCCGCACCGCGTAGCGCACCGCAAGCCGCTTGGCCGGGCCATAGAAGTGGCGCACGTAGCGCATCTCCCCGGCCAGCGTGAGCACCGTGGGGTACGGCAGCAGCCGGAACAGCGGCAGATACGCGAAGAACGACGGCGCCAGGACCAGGTGCACGACATCCGGCCGCAACCGGCGCAGCGTGGCGTAGGCGCGTCGCTGCAACCGTGGGTACAGCCCCGCCCGTTGGATCAGGCCGGTCGCGGTGCGCGCCGTCGCCGCGGGGAAGGCGGGCCCCAGCCGGACTACCTCCAGCCCTGCCGTGTAGTCGCGCAGGAAGGGGTCGCTGACCAGCAGGCCGGCCAGCTCGTCATTTGCGAGCAGGGTGACGCGCGTGCGGCGCCCCAGGTAGCGACACAACGCCAGTGTCTGGTGCTCCGCACCCGACGCGAATGGCGCCAGCATCAACAGCGCCACGTGCTGCACCCGCTGGTCCCGCCGGTCTCCCGGTGTGCGACCTGCGTCACCCTGGGCAGCCGCTCGATCTAATTGCGTTCCGCCGGCCATGCCCTCTGCCGCCAGCATCTTCTTCTCAAGTGGCACGTCTCTTGCGCTGGTTCTTTGATCAGGGGTACGCCATGATTGGGGGCACCAACTTTCCGAACACCACAGCATCATTCCAGCCGATGTCCGCGTCTGGACACACCCAGACCCATGTGCTATTGGTGGAGGACGACCCATCGGTGGCCATGACCATTAAGGACATGCTGGAGTCCGAGGGGTACAACGTGCGCCACGTAGACAATGGCGCCCGCGCGCGGGTCGCGGTCGCCGACCCGTCGGAACCGCAGCCGGACCTCATCATCCTGGACCTGATGCTGCCGGACACCGACGGCCTGGTGCTCTGTGCCGACCTCAAGACCCGGTTGAGCGCACCGGTGATCATTTGCAGCGCCTCACCCCGAAAGCGTGACGCCGTGTTGGGGCTGCGCCTGGGTGCGGACGACTACATCGCAAAGCCCTTTGACGTCGAAGAGTTCCTGACTCGTGTCGCTACCGTGCTGCGCCGCGCGCAGCCGTGGGGAGCGCGCCCGGCACCAAGTGCCTTCGGGTCTGCGCCTGCCGCCGCCCCAAGCGCTATTCAGTCGAATGGAGCCGCCACCCCCTCCAATGAGACGCATGCCGCGCCTGACGGAACCTTCCAGCCTGCCACGGGGGGCTCGGCATCCAGCTCGGCCGGAGGCGCCGGTTCGGTCGCGGTCGGGCCGCTCAGCCTGGAGCACGCCCGGCGCCGCGTGGCATTCGCCGGTGAGGAGCTGCAGCTCACCCCCACCGAGTACCGGCTGCTGGCAACGTTCATGGCCCGTCCAGACGAAGTGTTGAGCCGTCAGGAGCTGGCCCAGGTCGTCTGGGGCTACGAAGACGCTAGCATCGGTCGCTCGATCGACGTGCACGTCCACCGCCTGCGTACGAAGCTGCTGGCGTCGCAGGAGCAGCACGGCATCCCCGGCCCCAGTGTGGTCTCGGTGCGTGGCTTTGGCTACAAGCTCCTGGAAGACGTCAGCTGCATGGCGGCGTGAGGCCGTCTCCCGAGAGAAAAGACAGCCAGGGGCTTACAGCCCCTTCACTACCTCGGCCATCAGCTCGCTGGCCTCGGTGGGGTTGACCGCCACGCGCACACCCGCGGAGCGCAGCGCGTCCATCTTGCCTTGCGCGGTGCCGCGGTTGCCGGAGACGATGGCGCCGGCGTGGCCCATCTTGCGCCCCGCCGGCGCGGTGACACCCGCGACATAGGCCACCACCGGCTTGCTCAGGTTCGCCTTGATGAAGTCGGCCGCTTCTTCTTCGGCAGAGCCGCCGATCTCGCCGATCAGCATCACGGCGCGTGTCTCCGGGTCGCGCTCGAACGCATCGAGGCAATCGATGAAGCTGGTGCCGGGCACCGGGTCGCCGCCGATCCCGACGCAGGTGGTCTGCCCGATACCCTTCTGGGTCAGCTCATACAGCGCCTGGTACGTCAGCGTGCCGGAGCGCGACACGATCCCCACCGGGCCGCCCGCCTTGGCGATGTTGTTGGCGGTGATGCCGATATTGCACTTGCCGGGGGTAATGATGCCTGGGCAGTTCGGCCCCAGCAGCCGCGTGCTGGGGAAGTCACGCTTCAGTCTGTTGAAGAAGCGCGCCTCATCCTGGGCCGGGACCCCCTCGCTGATCACGACGATCAGGTCCATCCCGGCCTCGGCAGCCTCCATCACTGCACTCTCCACCCGAGGCGCAGGCACAAAGATGCATGAGACGTTGGCTCCGGTCGCGGACTTGGCGTCCCCCACGTTCGCGAAGATCGGGATGCCCTGGACCTCGGTACCGGGACGCCCTGGGTTGGTGCCGGCAACGACTTTGGTGCCGTAGGCGCGATTTGACGGCGCATACAACGCTGCGGTGTTGCCGGCGCTTGTAGAGAGGCCCTGATAGACAACTTTGGTGTTCTCGTCGACCCAAATGCTCATCGGGTAGCTCGCTTTGCCATCTCTACCGCGGTCCGTGCAGCCTCGACCATCGTGGGCCGTGACACCAACCGCTCCGATTCGTGTTCCTTGAGGATGGCGCGGCCCTCCTCGGCGTTGGTGCCGTCCAGGCGGATGACGATGGGCGACTTGATCTGCACCCGGCCCAGCGCCTGGACAATGCCATTGGCGACGGCCTCGCCGCGCGTGATGCCCCCGAAGATGTTGATGAAGATCGCGCGCACCTTTTCGTCGGAGTTGATCACTTCCAGCGCGTTGGCCATCACCTCGGCGCTGGCGCCACCACCCACGTCCAGGAAGTTGGCGGGTTTGCCACCCACCTGGTTCACCACGTCCAGCGTGCTCATGGCCAGTCCGGCGCCGTTGGCGATGATGCCTACCTCGCCGTCCAGGCCCACGTATTGGAGGCCGCGCTCGCGCGCCATCTCCTCGCGCGGGTCCATCTTGGCTACGCCACGGAACTCGTCCCACTCCGGATGCCGGAAGGCGGCGTTGTCGTCCAGGGTCACCTTGGCATCCAGCGCGTGGACCTTGCCATCCGGCGTGAGGATCAGCGGATTGATCTCCACCAGGTCGCAGTCACCCTCCACGAAGCACCGATACAGCGCCACCAGGATGTCCGCCGCTCCCGCGCGCGCTTCTTCATCCAGCCCGGCCTGGTCCACCAAGCCGCGGGCGGCCTGCGCCGAGAGCCCCTCCACCGGGTCGATGTGGATGCGTGAGATCGCGCTGGGGTCCTCCTCCGCCACCTGCTCGATGTCGATGCCGCCACGCGCGGAGACCAGGCCGAGGTGCTTCTTGGCCGACCGGTCGAGCGTGAAGCTGGCGTAATACTCCTTCTTGATGTCCGAGGCGTGCTCGATCCACAGCCGCTCGACGGTGTGGCCGCGGATGTCCAGGCCCAGGATGTTTCCGGCGTGGTGACGCACCTCGTCCGCGGTGGAGGCCAGCTTGATCCCGCCTGCCTTCCCGCGTCCGCCCACCTGCACCTGCGCCTTGACCACCACCGGATAGCCTGCCTGCTCCGCCTGTGCCACCGCTTCGTCTACGGTGACCGCCACGCCGCCCGCGGACACCGGGATGCCGTAGCGCGCGAAATACTGTTTGCCCTGGTACTCGAAGAGGTCCATCGCCCGGATGATAGCTGCTACGGTGGCCCGCTGGCGGTCGCTCGCGGCGGCCACAGCGTACCGTCGCTGATAGCCGGCGCGCGATTTTCGACAAGTTGCGGCGTTGTCTATATAGTGGGCGCGACACGCCGGAATGCGCGTGCGTATGACCCACTAAGGGAGAGGTTTCATGTCCAGTTCCATACCAATGAGTGGCGTGGGGGCGATGGGTGGCATGGCGGTAACTGAAGACCAACTTGCCGGCCGCGGCACGCGACTCATCGCGGCGATCATCGATGGCCTCATCGGCGCCGTACTAGGGGCGCCGCTGTGGATCGCCTCTGCAGGAGCGGCGGGTGACCCGGATGCGATGATGGAGGCGATGACCGGCGCGGGGACGATCACCGGGCTGCTCATCCTGGTCTACCTGGTGGTCCAGCTGTGGTTTCTCATCAAGGATGGGCAGACTATCGGCAAGAAGTTGATGAAGATCCGCATCGTGAAGCGTGAGACCGGCCATAACGGCGGGTTCGTCCCCAATGTCCTGATGCGCGGTTTCGTCAACGGCTTGCTCGGCATCATTCCGTTCTACGGGCTGGTCGACATCCTGTTCATCTTCCGCGAGGACCGGCGCTGTGTTCACGACCTGCTCGCCGGCACGGTGGTGGTCCGCGCCTAAGCGCCACCGATTGCAAAATTTCAAAGCAAATCGCCGGGGTCGGCCAGAGTGCCGGTCCCGGCGTTTCGATTCTGATGAGCCGAAGCTCTGGGCTGGCGTCCGGCCTGCTGGTGGCCGCGTATCTGTGCCTCGCCGGCACTTACAGCGTGCTGGTACCGCTGTGGGAGGCGCCCGACGAGGTGGCGCACTTCGACTTTGTTGCGCATCTGCTGCGCTGGCGCACACTGCCGGTCATGCTGCCCGGGCGGCTCGATGAAGCGCACCAGCCCCCGCTGTACTACCTGCTGGCGGCGCTGGCGGCCGCGCCGGCCGACCTGACGGACGACACCGGGGCATTCCGCCTCAATCCCCAGTTCCAATGGGCGGGTGGTGGAGGCAAGGAGCCCAATGCTGGCCTGCATGACCGGCGTGAGCGGTTTCCCTACCGCGGGCACGCCCTGGCGATGCACCTCGGCCGCGCCGTGTCGGTGTTGTGCGGCGCGGTGACCGTCTGGTTCACGATCCTGATAGGCCGCCGCGCCGCGCCTGGCCGGCCGGCGGTTGTGGGCCTGCTTGGTGGCGCATTGGTCGCCTTCAACCCGCAATTCCTGTTCATTCACGGCGCGTTGAGCAACGATACGCTCGTTTCTGCACTCGCCAGTGCCGGCCTTTGGCAGACATTGCGAGCCGTTGGGCGGCCGGAGCAGTTGACCGGCTGGGCCGCCGCCGGACTGCTGGCCGGCGCTGCGCTGCTCACGAAGCTGAACGCCGCCGGGTTCGCCGCCGCCGCCGCGGCGGCGCTCGCGCTGGGCGCGCTTCGCCTCCGCTCACCACGCGTACTTGTGCAGGGGGGCGCCGCACTGGCAGGCGCGGCAGCCGCGGTGTGCGGCTGGTGGCTGATCCGCAACGTGGTGATCTACGGCGATCCTTTGGGCTGGCGCGTCTACCGCACCATCTTTGGTCCCAACCTGCGCCAGGAACGGCTCACGTTCGAGGAAGTGCAGCTGTTCCTGGTAGTGCAGCTGCGCTCGTACTGGGCGGCGTTCGGCTGGATGAATGTGCAGGCGCCGGAGTGGTTCCACGCCGGGGTGCGCGCCCTATGCTGGGCCGCCGTGGCGGGGTTCGTGTGGCTGGCCGCGCGGCGGCTCTGGCGGTCCCGGCGTGGCACACGAGGATCCGCGTGGCTCGATGCCGGCGTGCTCGTGGTGCTGGCGCTTGCCCTGCTGGCGCAGGAAGCCTACCTGCTTTCGGTGCTCACCCGCTGTAATGCCTCCTGCTACCAGGGGCGCTACTTGTTCCCGGTCGCCGCACCCATTGCCGTGCTGCTTGCCACCGGGCTGGTGGCGCTCGTCCCGCGGTGTCACGCCGTGCCGGCAGTGGTCGGACTCGCCGCTACGGCGGCCACCACCGCGATTTACCTGTTGATCGCTGTGATCGTGCCGGCCTACGCCTACCTGTAGCGCTAATTGAGATTGACACACGCGCTGCCTCCACGCCGCCTTCCTAGGCAAGACAGGAAAGCGCCCCAATCCCCCATCTACACAACAACCTTTAGCAAGGTGTTAACCGGCAAGTGGGGGTGGGAACCCCTCCGGTCCACTAGACTAGACCGCTACCCACACGCCATGCTGATGTCTCGTCATTCACACGCCGCACCCGCTCGCCGCTCGCGACGCCACTCACGCATGTCACGCCGCGCGCTCGGGGCGAGCATGGCCGGGACATTGATCGCGCTCTCACCGCGCGCCCGCATAGCGTCGGCGGCCACGGCGCCGGCTGCTGATGGAGTGAGCCTCGGCCAGGCCACGCCGCTGCGGCCACTGCCGCCGGCTTCGGCGCCGTTTGACGCCACCGCCCGGCGCGAGCTGGCTATGGATGCCCTGACCTTCTTCGTGCGCCAGTCCGGCCTCTTTCCAGGTCGGGCAATCTTCCAGCTCCCGGCTCCCAACTGGATGGGAACCAGCGATTCGCCCGAACGCAGCTATAACTGGAACGTCGTTGTTCCCGGGGGGGTCTTTCTCTACCTGCTGTGCCACGTCGATCCGTCGGGCAAGCTGGATGCCTCGGCCGTCCGAATCTCGCTCGACGGTGTCCCGGTACCCGAGCTCGGCGCCTACGTGCACGGCGGTGTCCCCGCGCTGGCGGCCGGCACGCCGCGCGACCACGCGGTGCTCGACGTGGTCATCCCACCACCGCCACCGGGTCGCTACCGCATAGAAGTGCGTGCCCGTCCACCCGCGGCCGGGCAGGTGGGCGGAGCGCCGGCCGTAGCCGCTACTCCCACAGCACCGCCGGAATCGGTGATGGTCTATGACCTCACCGTCGCGGCGCCGGACTCGCTCGGTCCGCTGGTGCTGCGGGACGCGGCCGGAACGCAGTGGGCCACTGCCGGGCCTGAGCGCCGGCGGCTCGACGCCGAGACGCGGCGCACGCTCGGCCTGGAAGGCGCGCCGTCGTGGCTCGCGGACGGAGCAACGCTCGCCGTGCTGCCTGAGGGTCTACCGCTGCCGGAGCTGCGGCCCGGCCTCGTCGTGCGCGCGGGCGGGCAGCCGGGCTCGTTCCTCCTAGAAGGCGGACGCCGTGTCTGGCTCGGTCTTACCGCGCCTGCCCCAGATGCGGGGGAGCCACTCCTGGTGGAGTCGGTGGTGCTCCAGACCGTTCCGCCGGCCCTGCTTCCAGACATGCTCATCAAGGGCATGGCCGACGATGTCTTCCACACCGACCCGCTCAACGCCAATTCCCTGCGCAAGATCCCGGACTGGAAGTGGGTGACCGACCGCGGCCTGCGCCCGGAGGACCTGGTGTACGTTCCCGACCGGATCATCGCCTCACTCCCGCAGAACTCCCCGGAGTGGCGGATGCCCGGCGGCACGTTCACGGACCGGGCATTCGATAGCGCCTCCCTGGGGAGACGCATGCCCTACCGGCTCTTCCTGCCCACGGGCTATGACTCACCCGAGCGCGCCGGCCAGCGCTACCCGGTGCTCTACCTGCTGCATGGCCTCTCCGGGCGGTACGACGAATGGTCGGGGTATGGCGCTGAGATGATCGCCAACGAGCTTTTGCGCGACGGCCAGTTCGTCGATACGATCATGGTGGCGCCGCAGGGTGGCCTCGGCTACTGGGTAGACCAGGAGGGCGCGACCTTGTGGAGGCGCTACGTGTCCCAGGACCTGGTCCCGCACATCGACTCCTCGTTGCGTACGATCGCCCGGCGCGAGGCGCGCGCCATCGGAGGGCTGTCCATGGGCGGCCACGGCGCGGTGCAGCTCGCGCTGAATAACCCGGATCTGTTTGGCGCCGTGGGCGCGCACAGCCCGTCCATCCGTTCGCGTGAGACGGCTCCGGCGTTCTTCGGCACGGGCGACTCGTACGCAAGGCGCGATCCGGTCTCGCTGGTGCGCAGCGCGCAGCCGGCCGTGCCGCCGTTATTCTGGATCGACGCGGGGGAAAAGGACTTCTGGCGCCCCGCCGCGGAGGAGCTGCGGCGGGCGCTGACGGCCCGCGGCTGGGCGCACGAGTGGCATATCTTTAGTGGAGAGCACGACGGCTGGTATTGGGGCGACCATCTCTGGGAGTACCTGCCCTTTTATG
>CADCTC010000002.1:0-10783 GCA_902805635.1 uncultured Chloroflexota bacterium | reverse complement strand
GCTAGCCGTAGCAACTAACGTGGCCGTCCCGATCGCCCGGCAATCAACTTCTTCTAGTTGCGAAGTGCGCGCAGCAGTGCTATCCTGCCTGGCGCACGGACGTTGGTAGCAATGGGGTTGCACAAACCGATGAGAAAGCCCCACAATGCGCCGGGCCGGCCGACCAGCCGTTTGGCGGCCACTCGCACGGAATAGCGCTAGGAGGAAACAGTGTCGCGGAAGTGGAAGTTTAGAAGACTCGCGGTATCGTCGTTACTCGCACTCTCTGCACTGAGCGTTGGGCTGCCGGCCAGCGCGCAGACCGCCGAAGCCGACGCGCTCAAGCAGGTGCCCACCCTGCGTGCGCAGCGCCGGGATCAGGAGGTGGTGAATCTCCTTACGCCGTTTGCGGCCACCACCAAGGATGCCGAGCTATTGCGTTTGCTCGGCGTTAGCCAGCGTGAGCTGCGCGGCGCGCCCAACTGCCTGAAGGCCGTCGAGTGGTACAACAAGTCGCTCCAGCTGCGGCCGAATCACGTCGCCACCCTGGGTAACCGTGCCGGCGCCTTTGACTGCCTGGGCAGGGAATACTTGGAGGAGCGCCTGGCCGATCGCCAGAGTCAGGTCGACCTTCAAGAGGCGTCCTCACCGACCAAGACCGCTCCTGCCGGCGCCTATGCCGACATCGCCGGCGCCCAGAACTCGCTTATTGCTCCAACTGCTGAGTCAGTTGTTGACCTGGCGCGCGCCGAGATAGTGCGCGATCTCCGTACCAAGGCCATCGCTCTCGACAACAACCGTATCGGGGACCTTCGCGACCGCGGAGAGGTCATGCGCGTCCGGTTCGGCTCGCCTGGCGCAGCCGCGACCGACTACACCAAGGCGCTCGAAATCGTCCGCGCCCGGCCGGTCGAGGTGGTCGAGAATGCCCGCCAGCGCGGAATCACCGCGCGCCGCTTCGCCGAACAGGGCGTGGACACGGTCAGGTCGGCCGTGTTCGGTAGCGAGACGATCGCAGAGCGCAATCGGGTGCCCCAAACCATGATCGCGCAGCTGCGCAACGAAGCGCTCACCAACTACAACATCTACATCGAGGCGTTCGAGGGCAAGGAGCGGGGTCAGGGCCGTGCCGCCGCCTTTGCCGATACCCGCTTTGGGGCCGGCAGCCTGGATATCGCCGATGCGTACGCGGACCGTGCGGGTCTGTATCGCGCGATATTTAATGACAACGAGAAGGCGCTTGCCGACCTGCAGCGGCGCGTTGACCTGGAGCCGCGTGAGCCGAACTTCCACTACGACCTGGCGGTCCAGTACGACCGCATGGGCCGCAACGGCGATGTGCGCAACGCTCTCAGCAAGTTCTTCCAGCTGGTAGCCGGCGGCCCCAACAACAATGCCGGTGCGGCGCGCGCTCTGCTGGCCAGGGCCTGCCTCACCGACGTGAACGCCCAAGAGTGCAAGTAACACCGCACTCCTAACATGTGACTCCTGCGCTGCTCAGCGCTGAGCAGCGCAGATGGTTAACCGGATCTACTCACAAGAAGGCCCCGCCTACCAGGCGGGGCTCTCTTATTTGATCACCAGTGCTGCCAGCCCAAGCGCTAGGCCTTCCTCCCACGGCCGTGCCGTGAGCTGTATGGCCATCGGCAGGCCACCGGAGTGGACATCCGTTGGCACAGAGACCGCCGGCAGGCCCGTGAGGCTGGACAGCCGCTGCAGGTGGAACGCGCTGACCGTCGTGCTGAAGGGCGCGTCGCCCGCCACCAGCGCCCCTCCCTGCAGCAGCGGCGCCGGGGCGGGCGTGCCGGGGCCAACGATCGTATCCACATCATGCAAGGCAGCGAGCAGCTCATCACGGATTGCCCCGCGGACCTCCTGCGAGCGGATGTAGTCCGGCGCCGTTAGCGCCTGCCCCGCCACCAGGCGGCCGAGCACGTCGGCGCCGTAGTCCAGCGGCCGCTCGCGCAGCCAGCGCGCGTGTACCGACGCGGCCTCGCTCTGCATCGTGATCGACGATACAAGCGCCGTCCAGCGCGACGCGAGGGGTAGCGCTACATCGCGAACGTCTACGCCGGCAGCCCGCAGGGCGCCTAGTGCGTCCTCAAAGGCGGCGATCACCTCCGGGTCGATGCCGGTCACCAGCGCGCGCGGCACGCCCACCCGCCGTCCGCGCAGCGCCTCGCGCGAGAGTGGCGTGGCCCACTCCGCGCCAGCATGGGAAGCGAGCGCCCGACGGCTGCCAGGGTCTTCCGCGTCGAAGCGACCCAGCGGGTTCGCCAACAGCGCCACGTCGGCCGGCGTGCGGCCAAAGACGCCCACGTGGTCCAGGCTCCATGCCAGCGGGAACACGCCCCGCCGGCTGCACCGCCCGTAGGTCGGCTTCAGCCCCACCACGCCGCAGAACGCCGCCGGCCGGCGCACCGAATTGCCCGTTTCGCTGCCCAAAGCGCCGTAGGCGAAGCCGGCCGCCACGGCAGCGGCCGAGCCACCGCTCGACCCACCGCACATGTGCTCCGGGTTCCATGGATTGCGCGGCGTCCCGGTGTGCTCGTTCACGCTGGTGCCGCCGAAAGCGAATTCGTGCATGGTGTTCTTGCCCAGCAGCACCGCGCCCGCCGCGCGCCACGCGGCCACGGCGGCCGAGTCGCCGCTGGGGACGTAGTCGCGCAAGATCGATGAGCCCGCCGTCGTCGGCACGCCCTGCTGGTCGTACAGGTCCTTCGCCGCGAGCGGCACGCCGTGCAGCGGCCCGCGATACATCCCGGCGCCGATCTCCGTCTCCGCCCGCCGCGCGTCATCCAGCGCCTGCTCCGCCGTGACGACGATAAACGTGCGCAGCAGTCCGTCGTGGACCTCAATGCGATCTAACACGGCGCGTGTCACCTCTACGGGCGATACCTCACGGCGGCGTATCAAGTCTGCTACGGCTGCCAGTGGAAGCGCGTGGAGCGGCTGGTCACCAGGGCTTGGGATGGAATGCTGCGCCGCGCTTTCCCGAACTGCATTCGGTGCACCGGCCATAAGCGGTGCATCGTGTTTGGGTTGGGCGTGGCTTCCCGCAGTGATTCCGCGGAGCGGTTCGGCCAGCACCGGTAGCGCCTCTGCGAGGTCGTTCAGCCCCGTGAGCATGGCCGTGACCTGGCGCCCGGCGTCCTCCAAGACGCCGGGAGGGAGCGTGTGCCCGTGGTTGTCTCGGCGGCCAATACGGGCACGAGCTTCGGCGGCGGGGTCTGGGTAAAGCATCTCGCGCCGTAGCCTACCGTACGCCACCGCCGCGGCTCCGCGCCGCAGCCCCCGGCAGGTGTGTCTAACGCCGATCGCTGTGCCTCCGTTGGCGGTACGCTTTGCTCGTTCCACGCCCGATGCATTGTTCCCGACAGTCTCTCGTGCTCTGCCGCAATCGCGTTGCCCTCGTATGCCTCGCTGCCGCCGTGGTGGTGCTTGCAGCCTCGCGTTTTCCTGTGCGTAGCTCAGGGAATGTGCCCGCGGCCCAGGCGCTCGAGTCGGTCGTGCTGCCGGCGCAAGGCAGTTGCGGCTTCACCCTCGGTTTCGCTGCCCTGCGCACGCTCGTGGGCACGGAGACGATTGGCGAGTGCCTCGAGGATGAACACTTCAATCCCGGCAACGGCAACGCCGAGCAGCGCACTGCACGTGGGCTCCTGGTATGGCGGAAGGCGGATAATTGGACCGCCTTTACCGATGGGTACGTCACGTGGGTGAACGGCCCGCTCGGCGTCCAACGGCGCCTGAACACGCAGCGCTTCGACTGGGAAGGAGATGCCGGCGCCTCCGGCACGGAAGTCATCGACGCGTCGCCGGCGCCCGGCGCGCAGCCGGCGGTCACGGTACTCGCCGCGGGCGACGTCGCCGGCTGCGCACCCGCGCAGCGCGCCGGGGCCGATGCGACCGCGCGGTTGCTGGATACTCACCCCGGCGCGGTGCTCGTGCTGGGAGATGCAGCGTATGACTCCGGTACCGCAGATGAGTTCCAGCGCTGCTACGCCCCCACCTGGGGCCGGCACGTCGAGCGCACCTACCCAGCTCCAGGCAACCACGAGTACCTTACGCCGGGCGCGGCGGGGTACTTCGCGTACTTTGGCGCTGCGGCCGGGGAGGCGGGCCGTGGCTACTACAGTTACCGGTTGGGCGATTGGCTGGTGGTGTCGCTCAACAGCAACTGCGCGGCAGTTGGCGGCTGCGGCGCCGGCTCAACCCAAGATCGCTGGCTGCGCGCCACCCTGGCCGCCAATCCCGTTCGCTGCACGCTGGCATACATGCATCATCCCCGCTTTAGCTCGGGCGAGCACGGCGGCGACGTCACCTTAGAACCGCTCTGGCGGGCACTGTACGATGGGGGCGCCGACCTTGTGCTGGCCGGCCACGATCACAACTACGAGCGCTTTGCGCCGCAGACTCCGTCCGGCCAAGCGGACCCACAGCGGGGACTACGCTCGTTTGTCGTGGGCACCGGCGGTGTCGGCACCCGGGCGATCCCGCGCCAGGTGCCGAACAGCGAAGTGCGCCGCACGGGCACACTGGGTGTGCTGAAGCTCACGCTCGCTGCTGCCGGCTACGACTGGGACTTCATTCCGGTAGCCGGGCAAACGTTCCGCGACACCGGCTCTGCCTCATGCCATTGAGGCAGGCGCCGGCCACCGGTGTCGCGGGACAGGCGGGCGGCGAGACTACCGAGACTACCCCACTTCGGCCTGCTGAAGCAGCCGGTTGATCTGCGGCACCAGCGAGGTCACGCCCTCCTTGGCGGTGCGCTGGCCCAGGAAGACTGGCTCCAGCTCGGTCCGGTTGGCCCTCTCCATCTCGTCCCAGACGGTGGTGTACTGCGTCACTACGCCGTTCTGTGGCACATCCAGATACATCCGCACGTTCTTGGGGTCGCGCTCGGTCTGCAAGAAGGAGGGAGAGGTGGCCACCGACTTGAGCACCGGCACCCCACGCCCCAGCTCTGTGACCGTCTTCTGGCCGTCGGGGCCAATCACATAGCGCACCAGGGCGAACGCAGCGTCCGGGTTCTTGGACGCCGCGTTGATAGAGATCGAGTCCGGCCACAGCGGCGCCGCCGACTTCTTGCTGCGCGGCATGGGCGCCACGTCCCACTCAAAGTCTTTGATGCGCGTGCGCAGCTGGTGGAAGTACGGCGGCGTGGCGATCATGGCGGCCTTGCCCGCGGCGAACAGCGCCGTGTCGTCCAGGTTGCCGTCGGCGCGGCGCTCTTCGTTTGTCGGCGCAACGTGGTGCTTGTTCATCAAGTCCGCGTAGAACTGCAGCCCCTCTATCGCCGCCGGCGTGTCCAGCAGGCACTGCTTGAGGTCCTTGGACAGCACTTCGCCACCGTTCTGCCAGACCCACATGCGCCAGCGTGTCCAGGAATAGCCGGTCAGTGGGAAGCCCCACTGCACCTTGCCGCCGCTGTTGACGGTGAGCTTCTTCGCGGCGTCCAGGAACGTGTTCCAGTTCCAGCTCGTGTCGTTGGGGTCCTTAGGCGGCAGCTTCACCCCCGCCGCGGTCAGGATGTTCTTGTTGTACGCGATGCTCTGCGTCAACCAATGCTGGGGAAGTCCATACAGCTTGCCGCGGTACTTCAGCCCATCGAACAGCACCGCGTAGTAGTCGCTCTGCTTGAAGCTAGAGTCCGTCGACAGATAGCCGTCTAGCTCCTTGAAGAAGCCCTTCTTGGCGTAGCCGGACGTTGGCTTGTCCTCCATCAGGATCACGTCCGCCGCGTCGCCGCCGGCGATGGCCGTCTGGATCTTGGTGAAGTAGTCCGAGGGGATGTGCTCCGACTCCACCTTCACCCCGGGCGTCTTCTCCACCATCTGCTGGGCGATCTTCTCCCAGACCGCCTTCTCCTCGACCGACCCAAAGAAGGAGAACCGGATGTTCCCGCTTGCTTTGCCTGCCGGCTTCGCGGCGGCTCCGCCCCCTGCTGCACCGCCGTCCGCACCGCACGCCGCCAGGAGCGGTGTGCACGCGATTGCACCGGCGGAGCCCGCCATCTGGAAAAAGCGCCGCTTGCTCATCGTCATCATAGAGATATAGTACGGCCGAATCGTATGAAGGCCATTATCATCGGCGCCGGCCGCGGCCGGCGCCTGATGCCGCTGACAGAGAACCAGCCCAAGTGCTTCGCCCCGGTGGGCGGCAAGCGCATCCTCGACTGGGTCCTGGAGGCGCTCGCCGGCGGCGGCTTCGCCCCACGCGATGTTGTCTTCATCGGCGGCTACCAGATCGGCGTCGTTCGACAGGCGTATCCCGAGTTCACCTATGTGGAGAACACGGACTGGGAGCGCAACAACATCCTGGCCTCACTGTTTTGCGCCGAGTCGTTCATGCAGGATGGTTTCGTCTGCTCCTACGCGGACATCATCTATCGCCCCGATCCGGTGCGCCGGCTGGTACAGAGCCCGGCGGACATAACGCTGGTAGTGGACACCGATTTCCGGCGCAGGTACCTACGCCGCTCGATGCACCCGGAGTCCGACGCCGAGAAGGTGCGCGCCGACGGCGATCGCATACTGGAGGTGACCCGCAGGATCCCTGGAGAGGAAGCGGCCGGCGAGTACATCGGAGTCGCCCGTTTCACCGCGCGGGGCGCGGCCCAGCTGCGCGAGCACTACCACCGCGTTGTGGGAACGCACGGCGAAGAAGGCGCGTTCCAGGGGGCCGCGTCGGTGCGGATGGCGTACCTGATCCACCTGTTCCAGGAGATGCTCGATCACGGCGTGGACATGCGCCGCGTGGACACGCCGGGTGAGTACCACGAGATCGACACCACCGAGGACTACCAGATCGCGCAGGACGATTGGCGCTAGGCTTTACCGGGATTCACGTGATGACAGCCACCACCTCCCCCTCACCATTTCCGCCGCTCGCAGCTGGCGTCGTCGGGAGCCTCCCGCGCCCGCAGTTCTTGCGCGACTTGCTCGACCCGCGCGCCGAGGGGCAGGTGCCGCAGGACGTATACGAGAAGCGGCTGGACGCCGCCACGTCGTACGCCATCGCCATGCAAGAGGCGGCCGGCCTGGACCTCATCTCCGACGGTGAATGGCGACGGCGCTCATACATCGGCGTCATCTCCGAGGTGATGCACGGCTTCGACTCGTTCACTGTGGACGACGAGCTCGGCACCGCGCGGCCGTTCCACATCGTGGTGGAGCCGATGACTCCCCGGCGCCCCGGCCGCATCGCCGAGGAGGCGCGGTTCCTGGTGCAGCACACCGACCGCATGACCAAGGTGTGCCTGCCGTCGCCATATCTGCTGGGCCAGCGCATGTGGGACCCGGAGCGCTCGCGGGCGGCGTACCCCACACGCGAGGCGTTCATGCTGGCGCTGGTGCCCGTGCTGCGCCGCGAGCTGGAGGAGGTAGTCAAGACCGGCGTCACTGTGGCGCAGTTCGACGACACCCACCTCTGCCTGTTTGTCGATCCCCAGGTGCGCTCGCGCTACGAGGACCCCCAGCGCGAGATCGACCTGGCGGTGGACCTGCTCAACCAGATCCTCTCCGGCGTGAAGGGCGTCACGCGCGCGGTGCACCTGTGCCGCGGCAACGCCGGCCGGCTCGGATGGAAGGGTACGGGCGGCTACGAGACGCTGGTGCCGGCTATGCGCCGGCTGGACGTAGACCAGTACGTCCTGGAGTACTCCATTCCCGTGGCGGGAGACATGGCGGTGCTGCGCGCGCTGCCGGAAGACCGGCTGATCGGCCTTGGCTGCGTGGACGTGCGCGGCGAGCAGCTGGACACCGTGGAGGAGATCGCGGCGCGCGTGGAGGAAGCACGCACGCACGTGGACGCTGCGCGCCTGAGTCTCAACCCCGACTGCGGCTTCGCCCCAGGCTCTGCCGCCGCCATTCCGATTGACGAGGCATACGCCAAGCTACAGCGCGAAGTCCAGGCGGCGGCGCTGCTCAGGGAACGGCTCAGCTAAGCATGGTGCCAAGCACACCGTCGTCTTGCGCGGGCGCATGGCGCACCCTATCCTCTGCACCCGGAGAGAACCTGTGACCACGTTGCCCTTGCCATTGACCCCACCTAGGAACGCGGGTCGCGGCCAGACCCGCCGCGCTGCGCACGCCCGCCTGACCGCCGCTGCAGCGGTCCCTCTATTCGCCGCCGCTTGCGCGGGCGGCTCAGGTGGATTGGCCGGAGCCGGTGACCAGGCGAAGCCCGCCGCGCTCAAGGCCGGCAGCACGCTCCTCTTCTGGAATGACCAGGGAGGCGGCATGACCGCGGTGATGCAGGATTGGGCCAAGCGCTTCCAGCAGAAGACCGGCGTCAACGTCGATGTCACCGCCGGCATCCCGGACGCACGTGACAAGATCACCGCCGCCCTGACCGCCGGCACCCCGCCGGACGTGTACCGCTACCTCCAGGAAACGTTCCCCATCGTCGCCGCTGTCGAGCGGAACATGCTCCTCAAGATCGATAGCTACGTCAAGCGCGACAAGTACGACCTGGCGGACTTCCGCAAGGACGCGGTAGAGCTCTACCGCTGGAAGGGCAACCTGCACGCGCTGCCGCGCGCCTACGGGCTGCAGTGCCTGTTCTACGCCGCCGACCTCTTTGCGCGTGAGGGCGTGCCGCCCATCCCCGGCGACTGGAACGACAAGACCTGGACCTTTCAGAAGTTCACCGAGGCCAGCCAGCGCCTGGCCCGCACCGGCGAGCGTCATGCCCTCTACGTGCCGCGCGCCAGCCGCCTGTGGGCCTCCTTTGTGTACAGCAACGGCGGCGCGCTGGTGAAGAAGAACGCCGACGGCCTGGCCACCGGCATAGCGCTGCACGAAACACCTGCCGTCGAGGCGCTCCAGCTGATGCAGGACCTGATCTACAAGCACAATGTTGCTCCCACCCCACCCGAGGAGCGCCAGCTGGGCGATGCGCTGGCGCTGGCGCAGGGCGGCAAGTTGGCCATGCAAATCACCAACCCAGGCGGCAACGCGCGCTGGCGCTCCACCGGCATGGCGTATGACGCGGGTGTCTTCCCCATCGGCGCCGCCGCGCGCCGCGGCGTTGGCGGTGGCGGCACCGGCTGGAGCATCTCCGGCCCCTCCAAGCAGCCGGAGGAAGCCTGGGCACTGCTCAGCTTCATCACCAGCAAGGAAGCACAGCTGGACGAGCTTGCGGAAGGCTCCACCACGCCGGTGCGCATCTCCATCAGCACCAGCCAGCAGTACCTCACCCCGCTGCCTAAGAACGCCCGCGTCTTTGCCGATGGCCAGGACTACGTCGTGCGCGACCCGGTGCACGCCCGCTGGCCAGACCTGGAGCGCGACATCAACAAGCTGTTCGACGAGCAGCTGTGGACCGGGCAAGTGCCGGCCGCCCAGGTCGCGCGCCAGATCCGCGACCTGGCCGACCCCATCCTCAAGCAAGCCTGATCGCTAGCCTTCGGTAGGCAGGCGGCCAGGCAGGTATTGCTGCATCGCGTCTTTGTTCGCGTCGAAGATCGGCTGATAGTCCCACAACGTGCCGTTGCGCTTCATCGCCTGCCGGATGAGAGTGCGCGACGCAATGGTGCGCCGGATATGAGTCTCGATCGCGTCCAGGTTGAACCGTTCCACGATCGCCTGGCGGAGCTCTTCCTCGATCCGCGCGTGCTCGGCGTTGCCGTCGCCGATCAGGTTGTGCCACTCGCCGGGGTCCGCCTCCAGGTCGAACAGCTGCGCGTCTACCCCGTGCATGTAGTTCAGCTTGTACCTGCCCCGGCGCACCATGAAGCACAGCACCGGGTTGTCCTCGACGTGCATCTCGGCAAAGGTAGTCCGCGGCGCGCTGTCGGTCCCGTCGATCAGGCCCATCAGGCTCTGGCCATCCATCGGCAGCCGCTCTTCCGTCGGCACTCCCGCCAGGTCCAGGAAAGTCGGCAGCAGGTCGATCAGGTTGACAGGTTCGGTCACTACCGTGCCGGCGTACTGGTCGTGCGGGAAGCGTGCGATCAGCGGGATGCGGCACGACGGATCGTAGAAGATGCGCTTCTGAACCATGCTCTTCTCGCACAGCATGTCGCCGTGGTCGCTGGAGAAGAAGATCACGGTGTTCTCCCACAGCCCGCGCTCCTTGAGCGTCTGGATCAGCTCGCCCACCTTCCGGTCGATCCACGTCACCAGCGCGTAGTACTCCCGCCGCACGCGGTAGAGGCTCTCCGGGCTGCGCAGCTCATCCTTGAACTTGCGGATGCCGTGGTTGGAGTTCAACCAGCGGTCCATCATGGAGTAGGTTTCCTCCATGTTCTCCGGGAACTCGGGGATCTGGATGTCGGCGCCTTCGTACAGGTCCCACACGTCCTCGGGCGGCCAGAACGGCTCGTGCGGGTGGTGGTAGGAGACGCATAGGAAGAAGGGCTGCGTGCCGTCGCCCGCGTTGCCGGCGTTGCTCCCTCCGCGCGGGCCGGCGTGCACGCGCTCCGCGCTGCGCTCTTCCGCCCCCATGGGCGCTGCCGCGCGGGTCTTAGCCAGCGCATTCACCGCACCTCGTGCGCGCAGGTACTCCAACCCGCGGAAGTGCGCTTCCTCGTCGTAAGAGAGATGGTGGTGCCAGCGCCCCACGTGCACGTTGGAGCCGACGTAGTTGCCGGCATGGCGCCCACGCCCTAGCTCCGGGTCGAACAGCGCCGGGTCACGCGCGATCGACCACGGCGCGCGGTTGTCGAGCATGTTGAACTCTTCGGCGTAGATATCGGTGGTCAGCCGGCGCCGGAAGCCGTGCAGCTGGTCCGGGCCGACGAAGTGCATCTTGCCGGACAGAATGGTGTCGTATCCGGCGTTGGTCAGGTAATGCCCCAGGC
>CADCTC010000001.1 GCA_902805635.1 uncultured Chloroflexota bacterium | reverse complement strand
GGTAGGTGTCGGCGGTGCCGGTACGCACGAACAACATGCCCTCTGGGGCAACCCCCATGACGCGCTTGCCCGCTTCGGCAAACTCGTCCCAGGTCTTGAATGGGCCCTTGAGGCCGGCCCGCTCGAGCACGTCGTGCCGGTAGGCCAGCAGCACCACGTTCAGCTCGTTACCCAAGCCGTAATACTTGCCGTTGAGCGACCACGGATCGACGAATGATGGCTTGAAGAAGTCGTTCTCCTTCCCCTTGAGGTAGTCGTTATAGGCGACCAGCGGCGGGTTGGGCGTCTTGAGCAGCTTGCCCATCTGGCTGATCTCGACGTCGCACACGTCCGGGAACCCGCTGCCGGCGGCAGTGGTCACCACCAGCTTGTCGGCCACCTCGCCGGCGTTGGCCATCTTGGTCCAGTTGATGGTGACGTTGGTGCCCTTCTCCTTGTTGTAGTCCTCTAACGTCAGCTTCTGCCAGGCGGAACGCGTGTCGGCGTGGACCCAGGCGTCTAATGCGGCATTCTTCTGCGCCGCGAGTGAGGCCGCTGGCGTCTTGACGTCGCCCGAGCCACCCGCGCCACACGCCGCCCCTCCGGCGGTGGACAGCAGCGCTAGTCCCACGGCGCCTGCGTTCAGACGCCGCCGGCTGACTCGCGGCCGATCAACAGCACCCAGCATCCCCAGTGTCACTTGCATGCGTGTACCCTCCGGCGGTCATTCTAGGGCCGCAGCGCGATTCGCGCCAGTGCCCACGCTGCCAGGCACGGGACCGACCGGGCTGCGCCGGGTCAGCGCACGGCCGCGGCGGTGTCGTCGTCCATGGCGACACGGTCCGGGCGCTGCCTGGCCTCCCGCATCAGCTCGGTGGCGGCGCGGTGGATAGCGTGGCCGAACATGTCCTCGCCGCGTAGCGAGGAGTGGCCGAAGACGCCGGAGACGATGTCGCCGGTGGCGAGCGCGACCTTGAAGCGCATGGTGTGCGGGTTGGCGCCGGCGCGGAACGGGCCGGTGGCGACGATCTCATGCGCGGCACGCACAGCCGCCGCGGCGTCGTCGAAGCGGAACAGGATGGCGTCGCCCAGGTACTTCATGATGCGGCCGCCATGCCGGACGATAGCGTCGCCGGACTGGTCATAGGATTCCTGCAGCGCCTGGCCGATTTCTGTCTCCGTGGCGCCTTCGACGCCGGCCATGAAACCATCCATGTCGGCCATGCCGACGGTCACCCGCTCGCGCTTGAGTCCTTCAACGCCCGCCGCCCGCCGGACCTCGAGTGTCGCAGTCATGTGGTGTTCCTCCTGCGCGCATTGTGGCGCAACACTGCGCGCAGCGCAATGGCGCAGCGGTTGAGGGAACGCTCGATTGGTGGCACAGGGCTTGCGCCGGTGCGACGACTTACCCGCGCGGGTGAAGCGTAGAGTTCGTACGTACGGAGGACGCCATGAGCGGCAGTGAGAGCAGGCGGGAGATCGTGCTGACGAGCGCAGCGGGCAGTGCACTAGCGGACGTAGGTGGGCCGGAGGCAGCGACGCTGACGTATATCGGCGCGGGGACCGCCCTGCTGCGCTACGCGGGGTTCACCGTGCTGACTGACCCGAGCTTCCTCCGTCGCGGCGAGCACGCGTCGATTGGGTACGGGCTGCACACAGAGCGGGAGCGCGAGCCGGCGATGACCATCCGCGAGCTGCCGCCGGTGGACTTGGTGAACCTGTCGCACTACCACGGCGACCACTTCGACCAGGTGGCGGAGCGGGAGCTAGACAGGGACCTACCTATCGTCACCACCCGGCACGGCGCGACGATGCTGAAGCTGAAAGGGTTCCAACAGGCGCATGGGCTGCCCACCTGGGAGACGCTGACGTTCGTCAAGGGAGGGGCGCGTCTGCGGGTGACGGCGCTGCCGGGCAATCACCGGCCGGGACTGTCGTGGTTGTTCCCGCCGGTGATGGGGAGCTTGCTGGAGTTCCACCACCCGGCGGCGACGCGCCCGCTGCGGATCTACATCACAGGAGACACGCTGCTGCACGCCAAGCTACGCGAGATCCCGCGCTACGTGCCAGACATCGACTACATGCTGCCGCACATCGGCGGTACTCGGGTGGCCGGGCTGCTGCTGACGATGAACGGCGAGCAAACCGTGAAGCTGATGCGCTTCTTGCGGCCGAGGGTGACCGTCCCCATCCACTTCCACGACTTCCACGTCTACCGCGAGCCGCTGGAGGAGTTCCAGCGCACGGTGCGCGCAGCTGGGATGGACGACAAGGTGCGCTACATCCGCCACGGCGAGACGATGGCGCTAGAAGTGCCGCCGGGCGCAGCCGCCAGCCTTGAGCACGAACTGGTGGCGCGCGCGGCGTAACGGCCATCCCGGTGGCATCCGTTCGCCCTGAGCTTGTCGAAGGGCGTGGTTCGACAGGCTCACCACGAACGGAAGGCTCACCACGAACGGCGGCGCGCACCACGAACGGAGGCGCGCACCACCAAGGCACGCAGCCTGGGTCGTTCTACTTCCGGCTCTCCAATAGCTCCTGGTAGTTGCGCTCGCCGCGGGCTTGTAGCTCGTCGCGCCAGCCGGCTTCGTAGGGGGTGAGGCAATCGACAATGGTCTCGGCAACGGCGAGGTTGCGAAACCACTTGCGGTCCGCAGGGATGACATACCAGGGGGCGTCTTCAGTGGCGCAACGCTCCAGGGCCACCTCGTAGGCGTGCTGGTAGTCGTCCCAGTAGCCACGCTCCACGTAATCGGCGGCGTTGAGCTTCCAGCGCTTGTCTACCTCGTCCTCGCGCGCCTTGAGTCGTTCGGCCTGCTCATCCTTGCTGATGTGCAGGAAGCACTTGATGATGATGGTGTTGCCGTCGATCAGGACGCGCTCGAAGGCATTGATGTCGTCATAGCGCACGCGCCAGGTCTTCTCCGGCACCAGCGAGCGGACGCGGGCGATGAGCACGTCCTCATAGTGGGAGCGGTTGAAGACCGTGATGATGCCCCGGCGCGGTGTCTGGCGGTGGACGCGCCACAGGAAATCGTGGGCAAGCTCCTCTTCGGTGGGCCGCTTGAAAGAAAAGACGGTGCAGCCCTGGGGGTTGACACCGCCCAGCACGTTCTTGACGGTACCGTCCTTGCCGCTGGTGTCCATGCCCTGCAGCACGATCAGGACGGCATGCTGTTGGGCCGCGTACATGGTCTCCTGCAGCTCGCGCAGGCGGTCGTTCAGCTTCTCCAGGCGCGGCTGCGCCTCGTCCTTGCCCAGGCCGCCATTGTCGCGGGTGTCGTAGTCCGTGAGCGACACCTTCTGGCCGGTGAGCTTCCACGCGTGGGGCATGCGGGGGCTGTCTCCTCTTTCCACTGCGTGGTGAGGATAGCGGGCGGTGCGTGGGGCATCCCAAGAAGCTGCATGCGCGAGCGCAACGGCCGTCAGCGGTCTTGCCGGCGCAGCACGCTGCCGGCGCGGGCACCGGTGTGCTCACCATCGCGCACGGTGACGTGTCCGTTGACGACGACGCAGCGGAAGCCCTCGGCGTAGCGGTGCGGCAAGGCGTACGTGGCGGCATCGATGACGGTGGTGGGATCGAAGACGGCGACGTCCGCATCCATGCCGTAGCGCAGCAAGCCCTTACGTCGCAGGCCCAGGCGCTGCGCGGGGGCGCCGCTCATCTTGTGGACCGCCTGCTCCAGCGAAAGCAGCTGCTTCTCACGCACGTAATGGCCGAGCACGCGAGCGAAGCAGCCGTACGAGCGCGGATGGGGCCTGCCGGCAGAGAGCGGTCCTTCGACCGCGAGCGACGAGCCGTCGGAGCCCATCATCGAGAGCGGGTGCTTGAGGACGTGCTCGACGTCTGAATCGGCCATGATGAAGTGCAGCATGCCGGCGCGTGCGTCTTCCTCCACCAACAGTGCGAAGAGCGCATCAACCGGCTCGACGCGACGCTGCTCGGCGACTTCGGCCAGGGTCTTGCCCTCCAGCGGCTTGTTGGCCTCGGTGTGGACGGTGGTGACGTAGATGCGGTCCCACTCACGGCCAAAGGCAAGCACGTCCTCACGGACGCGGGAGCACGTGGCCGCGTCGTGCAGGCGGCCGAGCAGGGCGGTGCGCCCACCCTCGTGCGACCAGTCGGGCAGCAGCTGGGTGAGACCCGCGCTGCCGGCGGTGTAGGGATAGACGTCAAAGCGCACGTCCACGCCACGATCGACCGCCCACTCGCTCAGCTGGGTGACCTGCGGCATGCGGCCCCAGTTGGAGCGGAAGGCGGCCTTGTGGTGGGCGATCTGGACCGGCACGCCGGCGCGCTCACCTACCTCGATAGCTTCGGCGGCGGCGCGGAACAGCGTGTTGCCCTCGCCACGGATGTGGCTGAAGTAGAGCGCGTCGTGCTGGTGGAGCGTCTCGGCCAGGGTGACCAGCTCCTCGGTATCGGCATAACTGGACGGCGGCGTCATCAGACCGCTGGACATGCCGAAGGCGCCCGCGTCGAGCGCCTCCACGAGGTGCTCGCGCATGCGGTCCAGCTCCTCAGTGCTGGGCGGACGCTGGGCCACCCCCATGGCGGCAGTGCGCAGCGTGACGTGTCCGGCCAGGGGCACCACGTTGAGCGAGGGACTCACTCCCCGGAGGCGATCCAGGTAATCGCCGTAGGTCCGCCAGTCCGGCTGGAGGTAAGCGGTGGTGACGCGCGTGCGGATTTCCTCCGCGTACGGGCCCAGGATAGGAGCAGGGCTGGAGCCGCAGTTGCCAATCACCTCGGTGGTGACGCCCTGGCGGACCTTGGAGTGCGCCTCAGGGTTGACCAGGAGCGGCAGGTCGGAGTGGGTGTGGGGATCGATGAAGCCAGGGGAGACGATGCAGCCGCTCGCGTCAAAACGCTCGGCAGCCTGTGCGGCGCTGAGGTCGCCAATCGCTTCGATGTGGCCGTTCAAGACGCCGACATCGGCACGGTAGGCGGGCGCTCCGGAGCCGTCCACGACAGAACCGCTGGCGATCACAAGGTCGAAGGTGGGCATGATCTGGCAGTCTACCGCGGCAGACAACGATGATGCGCACGGCGCGTGTGGCGCAGGGAATCGCGGTATCCTGAGTACAGCCGTGCGACGTGGGGGCGCCACGCTTTTCGTGGTGAGCCTGTCGAACCACACCACTCGACAAGCCCGTCCTGAGCGGAGCCGAAGGGCGCAGGGCGAACGGACATTAGCGTAGGAAGTGATAGCGCCCAGCTAGTGCAGCAAGAGGGAGGAACACATTCGATGGTCGCCGTTGAGCAAGTCAAGGAAGTCGAGCCCAATGGAGCTACTGGCGAACTCGTAGATGGCAAGTTCGACGAGTACGCGGGCGGCGCCTATGACCCGCACCTCTACGACTTTCACGGGGTTGCCCCAACGCTCAATGGGTTCGACGCGGTGGGGGAGGCGGAGCTGGCGCTCTTCGAGGAGCAGGGATTCCTGGCGATCGACAACGCGTTCTCTCCTGAGGAGGTGCGGGCGGCGCTGGAAGGGATGCTCGACGTGATCGACGGCAATTACCCCGGCTACCGCGGCATCCAGTTCGAGGTGGCGGCGCGACCGCTACTGTCCACGCTCTCGCGCGAGAACAAGCAAGACGCGGTGCGCAAGATCAGCCACTTCATCCAGTGGGACGCGCGGCTGCACGCCATCGCGACGCATCCCAGACTCCTGGCACTGACTGAGCGCTTGGGGGTGGAGAAGCCGGGCCTCTTCGAGGACAAGGCGCTGATCAAGCCGCCCAAGATCGGACGGGAGAAGCCCTGGCACCAGGACCACGCCTACTGGAACCTGCCGCTGGATGCGAGAGTGGTGACGGCGTGGATCGCGCTGGACGAAGCGACCGAAGAGAACGGCTGCCTCTTCGTCATCCCAGGCAGCCACCGCGAGGGACCGGTAGTGCACTTCCGGCGGCGCGACTGGCAGATCTGCGACGACCAGGTGCAGCGCGGCCGCGTGGTGGCAGCCCCGCTCAAGCCGGGTGGCGTGCTGCTCTTCAACAGCTACCTGCAGCACGGCACACCAGCCAACGCGTCGCCCAAGCGGCGGCGCGCGCTGCAGTTCGTCTACATCCCCTCAGAGGTAGGGCGCATCACGCCAGCCGAGCGACTCGCGGTATTCGGGAGCGAGGGCAAGGACGTGGAGTGCTAGCTCGCGGCTAGCCTACCGTCTTCGCCAGCCGGCGGACGCCCTCTTCGATCTGCTGTTCGCTGATGGCGCAGAACGGGAGCCGGACAAAGCGCTCGGTGGCGGGCTTCTCGCCGGCCACGTCTGAATCGGCGAAGAAGGCGCTGCCGTTCGAGAGCAGTAGACCGTTGGCCTTGGCACGGTCGAGCAGTCCGTTGGTGTCGACTGATGCCGGCAACGTGAGTCCGAGGAAGAAGCCGCCTTCGGGCGCGGCGAACGAGACGCCGGGGAGGTGGCGGCGCAGTGCGTCGGTCATGGCGCGGCTGCGCGGCGCGTAGGTGCGGCGCAGAGTTTCTAGGTTAGGGTCCAGCAAGTCGCGGCTCAAGAACTCGTAGAGCGCAGCCTGTGTGGGCAGCACAGGGGTGAGGTAGGTGTCTTCGCCCAATCTGGCCATGGCCGCAACGATCTCCGGCGGCGCGATGAGGTGGCCGACGCGCATGGCAGGGGCGACCAGCTTGCTGTACGAGCTCATGGTGATGACGCGCGTGGCGGCGGCCGGGTGGTCGATCTCGCGCAGCATGGGCAGCAGCTCGCCGCTGTAGCGCAGCCGGCGGTAGGGCACGTCCTCCACCAACCAGAAGCCGTACTGGTCGGCCAGGTCCAACAGGCGGCGGCGCTTCTCCACTGACAGCGAGATGCCGGAAGGGTTCTGGAAGTCCGGGATGAGGTACAGGAAGGCCGGCACCTGCCGGCGTAGCTGCGCTTCCAGGCGGTCCAGGTCGACGCCGTCGTCTTGAAGGGGGATGCCAATCACCCGCGCGCCGCGCGTGCGGAACGCACCAATGGCGCGGTCGTAGCTGGGCTGCTCCACCAGGACGCTGGCGCCCGTACCGGGCTTGACCAGGTGCGTGGCCAGGAAGTCCATCAGCTGGAGCGAGCCATTAGAGATGAAGATGTGCCCCTCGGTCACGCCGTAGCGCTCGGCCAGCCAGGCGCGCAGCGGGCCATAGCCGGCGGGCTGGCCGTATTGGAGCGTGCCGGTAGGGTCACGCGTGAGCGCGGCAGTGAAGCAATCGGCCAGCGTCTGGGCGGGTAGCAGCGCCGGGTCCGGCACGCCGCGCGTGAAGGCGATTGGCTCGCCGGCCGGTGCGGCGGACGGCGCTGCTGAAGCGGAGGCGGCGGTCTGCGTCATCGGCAATGAGTGTACTTTCCGTCCATTGACACGGGCAGCGTGCGAGCCGTAGGGTGGATTGAGATGGGGCGGAGCGGCGGAACGATGCGACAAGGAGCGAAAGCAGTGGCGATTGGCAGAACGAGCGGCGGTGGCATGACCCGAGCGCGCGTCTTGCGACGCGGCCTGGCGGGCGGGCTCGCGGCGGCAGGGGCGCTGGCGCTGGGGGCGTGCGGCGCGGCGACGGGTAGCGGCGGCCAGTCCAGCACGGCGGCCAAGCAGCCGGTGAAGCTGGTGTTCGAGTGGCCCACCTATACCCCGCCGAAGCAGGAGTGGGCCGAGCACGCCATGCGCACCTACTCCCAGAAGTTCCCGCACGTGACGATCGAGCCGATGTGGAACACCAACCCCACCGAGAAGCTCACCACCACTCTAGCCGGCGGCCAGCCGCCCGACCTGGGGTGGTTCGGCGTGGGGCATTGGAACTTCCACCAGGCGTTCCGCCCCATGGAGGACTTCCTCAAGGCGCGGCGGATCAACACCGCGGACTACCTGCCCAAAGTGGTGGAGGCGATGAAGTGGCGGGGGAAGCTGCTGGCCCTGCCGATCGGGATCAATACGAGCGCCGTCTTCATGAACAAGGCGCACTTCCAGAAGGCGGGCGTCCAGCCGTTCTCAGACGACCACACCTGGGACGACCTGATCACGCAGGGCAAGCGCCTGACTGCCGGTGAGGGGCCGCAGAAGGTGTACGCCACCAACGCCGCATACTACACGACCCAGTGGGCGCCCGCCTACGGCGGCGCGTGGCTCGACCCGGACGGCACCAAGGTGCTGGTGAACAACCCGCAGACGCTCAAGGTGATGACGCTGCTGCGCGAGCTGTGGGAGCGGCACGCCATCCAGCCCACGCCGAAGGAAAACGCGGACCTGATAACCGGCGGTCCGACCGCCACCTATGGCTTCACCGGCAGCCGGTACGCCACGGCCCCCATGGGCACCTGGGGTATCGACCCCGGCCGCAAGGAGTCGTTCGACTGGGGCATCGCCGAGGTGCCCACGCTCGTGGACGGCGGCAAGAAGATCAAGGGCGCGTTCTGCGGCACCGAGGAGATCTTCGTGATCAAGGGCGGCCCCAACGAGGAAGCCGCCGCCGACTTCGCCGCCTGGCTGGCCGGGCCGGAGCACCTGACCTGGGCCGGCAATAAGGGGCACATCATCCCGGCGCACCAGAAGACGGCGCAGTCGGCCTTCGTCAACCCGCAGGGGGAAGGCCGGCCGAAGAACATCCAGGCATTCGTGCGCGCCGCGGCGTACGCGCCACCCATCATCGGGCACCCGGACTACGCCAAGCTCAACGGCGCCTGGGCCGCGTCCTACAACAAGTGGATGGGCAGCGCCACAAACCCGGCGAACACGCTCACCGCGGAGCAGGCCCTACGGGAGGCGCAGACCGAGATGCAGCGCATCCTGGACGAGTGGAACAAGGCCAACCCGAAGTAGGCTCCGGGTGCGGCGACGCCGCTATAGCCCAAATGCGGTGCGCGCGTTCCCCGCGCGCACCGCGGCGTCCACGTCGGGGGTGAGGCGGGCATCGGCCAGCTCCAGGATGGGTGAGTGCGGCACGTGCAGCGGCAGGTTGGTGCCGAAGACGAGCCGGTGCGCGCCAAGCTGGTCGCACAGCAGGCGCACGCAGTCGATAGGCCCCTGCACGCGCGCCAGGTCAAACCAGACACGCGCCTCCGCCGGCACGTCGGCGCCGATGGCCCGCGCCTGGTTGTACACACAGTTGGCGACGATCCAGTGCTGGCGGGGCCAGCGGCGGATGGCACCTACGACATCGGCGGGGGATACGTCCGGCACGCGCATGCCGGGATGCTGCATGCGCATGTCCTCCAGTTGCACCGTGAGCACCACCGCCACCTCCAGTGTTGCCGGCGCGTCGAGCAGCGGCGCCGCGTCTTCCAGCGCGTAGCCGTGGTAGGCGGGCAGCAGCCGGACGGCGCCGGCGCCGGGACGCAAACCGTACTCGTTCACGCAGCGGGAGAGGTGCTCCTCCCACGTAGGGAAAGTGGGGTTGAGCGTGTAGAGGGGCAGGAACCGGTCTTCGTGGCCCCGCAGCAGCGCGTGCAGCTCCGCGTTGGCGACGCCGGAGTCTTTCAGCCACACGCCCTCCAGGAGCGACACGGCGGCGCGCTTGATCCCCAGCCGGTCCATCAGGCGCAGGCGCTGAGACACGAGCGCGTCACGTTCCGGGGGAGGCGAGCCGTTGAGCCGGCGCGACGGCCATTCGCCGAGGAAGCTATTGGCGTCGAAGTAGGACCCCTCCCCTGGCCCTTCCCCCGAAGGGAGAAGGGAATGTCGGCCATCGGACGGAACGATCACCGGAACACCGTACTCCAGCTAGCCGGCAGGCGGTCACCGAGCACGCCGGCCGCGTTGCGCCACAGGACACGCTCCAGGTCGGCGGGCGGCAGGTCGAGCGCGAGCAGCTTGGAGAGCTGGGAAGGGACTGAACGGCCGCACACGTCGGTGCCATACACGATGCGGCCGGCGCCGACCTCGCGCAGAGCCAGGTCCGCGTAGCCGCCGGTCGCCTCGCCGCCGGCCACGTCCAGCCAGACGTTGTCGGCCTGCTTGAGCGCGGCGATGCCCCATTCCCAGTCGCCGCCGGTATGGCCGGCGAAGAACTTCACCCGCGGGTGGCGGCGCGCCAGCGCGAGCAGGTCCTGCGGCGTGGACTCGCCGGGCAGGTTGTCCGCTCCCGGACCGGCGGCGCCGACCTTGAGCCAGGTGTGCTGGAGCACCGGCACGCCGTGGGCGGCGCACAGCTCCATCAGCGGGTCCAGCCGCGTATCTGAGCAGCGCACGGCCACCCACAGCTTCAGCGCGACGAACGTGTCCGCCTCGCCCACCAGGCGGCGCTCCAACTCGTCCAGCGCCTCGCGCGTGTGCGCCGGGTTCACGTAGCAATACGCCGCCAGCCGGTCGGGGTGGCGGCACACCAGCTCGGCGCACAGCTGGTTGCCCTCGCGCCAGTGCTCCACCGATGGCTCATAGGCCCAGCCGGCGCTGCGCGAGCCCAGGTCGGACACCAGCAGGCGCGAGTCGAAGCGCTCCAGCGCCGCGATGAGCGCGTCCTCCTGCTCCTGGCCGCGCGGCGGCGCCAGCGGGTGGCCGTGCACGTCCAGCAGCGGCGGCAGGTCGCCAAACGGTGTCTTCGTCACGGCCGCACCGCCGTTCCCGCGGCTACGGGCGCGGCCTGAGCGCTGGACCACGGCCCTACCTGCTGGCCGCGCGATTGGCCATCGCCGCCCACTGCTTCCGTGGAATAGCCGGCCCGGCGCAGCACGTCGAACGCTCCGGCCGCCGCGTGGACCGAAGCGTCGACGTCCGCTTCCTGGTGCGAGTAGGTCATCATGTTCAGCCCGCCACGCCGGAAGAGGACGCCGCGCAGGGCACATTCGGCCAGGAATAGCTCCCACGCCGGCCCCACCTGCTCGGCTGGCAAGCGGAGCTCCATGGCGCTCATCGGTGGATAGCCAACGCAGGCGAACGGCACGCCGGCCCCTGCCGCGGCGGCGTTCAGGCCATCCATCAGTCGCCGGCCCACTCGCCAGAGGTGGCCAATAACGTCATTGGCGGCGTAGATGTCCAGTACGGCGCGGCAGGCCGCCAGCGAGAGCGCCTCGCCGCCGTAGGTGAGTGAGATCAGGGAAGAGGCGGCGTGCGCCATCACCTCCCGTCGTCCGACAACCGCTGCCAGCGGCAGGCCGTTAGCGATGCCCTTGGCGAAACAGGCGAGGTCAGGCGTTACGCCAAAATGCTCTTGCATTCCACCGCGCGCCAGCCGGAAGCCATTGACGATCTCGTCGAAGCACAGCAGCGCACCGTGGGCGCGGGCGAGCTCCTGCGCGCCGCGCAGATACGCGGCGTCACACGAGGCATCGTACCGCACGTCGGTGAAGACCGCGGCTACCTCCCCGCGATGCTGATCGAGCAACTGTTCCAGCTGCGCCAGGTCGCCATGGGGGAACGACACGACGTACCGCTCGAGCTCCGCGGGGACAGCAGCGTCCCGACCGGCGGCCCACGGGTCTGGCCAGCCGCGGTACCCCGCGTTGAGGATGACGCTGCGGCCCGTGGCGGCGCGCGCGATGCGTGCCGCGGCGGCGGTCGCCTCGCCACCACCCTTGAAGAAGCGCGCCTGCTCTGCGCAGGGGATGGCCTCCACCAGACCACGCGCCACCTCTACCTCCAGCGGCCACAGCAGTCCGGCGATGACACCGTGCTCCAGCTGGTCCCGCACCGCCTGGTCCACCGCCGGGTGGCGGTAGCCCAGCGTGATCGGTCCCAGGCCGTTGACGAAGTCCACGTACTCGTTGCCGTCCACATCCCAGATGCGGCTACCCTCGGCGCGCGCCGCGAAGATGGGATACCGGCCAAAGGCGAACGCCTGTGGCCGTTTGCTGTTGGTCTGCGACCCGCCGGGGATGAGGGTCTCGGCCACCTGCCAGAGCGCCAGCGAGCGAGTGAGTGGCAGCGTCGCTGGTGTGGGTGGCGTGGGTAACCCTGTTGGTAGAGCAGTATCGCCGGTCACGATGAAAAGAGGGTACTCGGTTGGACCTCACCCATCCCATCCATGCGCTGCATCTGCCTCTGGGCCTCCCCCAGAGGAGAGGGGAGGCTCCCGGCAGAATGCTCGGCGAGCACCAAGAATGACGCGCGAGTGACCGTGTGTCTATAGTCCATGTCGATATGGCGGTCTTGAGCGATCCTCCGCTGCTGGTGGAGCAGCGGGACCTGGCGGCGCCGCGGGATGAGGCGGGGCTCGAGGAGCGGCTCAGCCGCCCGGACGAGGGGACCATCGCCACGGCAGCGCGATTGGACGGCGATTGCCTGGTGCTGGGTGCGGGTGGGAAGATGGGCCTATCGATCTCGCGCATGCTGCGCCGCGCGCTGGACGCCGCGGGCAAGCAGGGAACGCGAGTGGTGGCGGTGTCGCGCTTCGGCGGCGGCGCGCCAGCTGAGTTCGGGAAGGCCGGCGTGGAGACCGTGGCGGCGGACCTCCTGGCCGATGGCGCGCTGGAGCGGCTGCCGGACTGCCCGAACGTGCTGTTCCTGGCGGGGATGAAGTTCGGCAGCAGCGGTGACCTGGCATCCACCTGGGCGCTCAACACGCTCCTGCCGGGGCTGGTGGCCCATCGCTTCCGCGGCGGCCGGGTGGTGGCGCTCTCCACCGGCAACGTCTACGGGCTAACGGATGTGCGGCGTGGCGGCGCGATGGAGAGTGATCCGCCTGCGCCGGTCGGCGAGTACGCGCAGTCGTGCCTGGGGCGCGAGCGCATGTTCGGGCACGCCGCCAGCGCCCACGGCACGCAGGTGGCGCTGATCCGCTTGAACTACGCAAATGACCTGCGCTACGGTGTGGTTGTGGACGTGGCCAAGAAGGTGCTGGCCGGAGAACGAGTGGACGTGACGATGGGCATGGCCAACGTCATCTGGCAAGGAGACGCCAACCGGGCCATCCTGCGCGCGTTCGAGCACGCCGGCAGCCCGCCATTCGTGCTGAACGTGAGTGGCCCCGAGACCGTCTCTATCAGGAGACTGGCTCAGCGACTGGCCGAGCTGCTCGACGTGCCGGCGCCGGCGATCACGGGTACAGAGACCGACACCGCGCTGCTCTCCAACTGCGCGCGGCAGCACGGGCTGTTCGGGTACCCCGAGGTGGCGCTGGAGACGCTGGTCCGGTGGACGGCGGACTGGCTGCGCGGCGGCGGGCGCACACTGGGCAAGCCAACCAAGTTCGAATCGCGTGACGGGAAATTCTGAGCCAATGAAGAAGGGCATTTGCTGGGGGTGCATCCCCGCGGACTCCGGCGCGGGCCAGACCGAGGGTACGTTCGAGGCGCGGCTACGCGCGGCGAAGGAGGCGGGCTTCGACGGTGTGGAGCCAACACTGGACGAGGTGGGGCAAGGGCCGCTGACGCTTGAGACCGATGAGCACGATACTCGGACGCTGCGCGACGCGGCGGCCAGCGTGGGTGTGGAGCTGCCTAGCCTGATGGGCGGCACCGCGGCGCGGGCCACGCCGATGTTGCACCCGGACCCTGCCGTGCGGGCGGCGTGCGTAGAGAACCTGGGCAAGGCGCTGGAGCGGGCCAAGTGGCTCGGGGCGACGGCCGTCCTGCTGCACCCCGGCCAGCTCAAGCCCGAAACGCGCTACGACGACGCCTGGACGTGGACGCGCGAGGCGCTGCGTGCGGTGGTCCCGCACGCCGAGCGCCACGGCGTGGCGCTGGCGATCGAGAACGTGTGGAACAAGTTCCTGCTAAGCCCCACCGAGATGCGCGCCATGCTGGACGAAGTTGGGCATCCGCTGATTGGCGCGTACTTCGACGTCGGCAACTGCATCTTGTACGGCTATCCGGAACACTGGGCGGCGATCCTGGGCGAGCACACTAAGAAAGTCCACGTCAAGGACTTCAAGCGCGCCGTGGCCACGGGCAAGGGCTTCTGCCAGCTGCTGGATGGTGACGCAGACTATCCCGCGGTGATGGCGGAGCTGCGCCGCGCCGGCTACGACGACTACCTCACGTCAGAAGTGAGCGTCGGCCATATGCCTAAGGGGCAGGGCATCCGGGACACGGCGGAGCGGATCGGGCGCATCATGGCGATGGCATGAGTGCGGGGACTGAGCACGTAACGACGCAGAGCGAGAGGGCATCGAAGTGAGTGGGTTTGAGACGCAGCCGTGGCGGCTGGCCGACGTGGAACGACCGCGGACGCTGGTCTTTCCGAACCGCGCGGCGATGGGCAAGGCGGCGGCAGAGGCTGGGGCGGCGGCGCTGCGGCGGGTGATCGCGGAGCGAGGGAGCGTCAGCGCGGTCTTTGCGTCGGCGCCGTCCCAGAACGAGTTCCTGGCGGGACTGGCCGAGGCGCCGGGGATCGACTGGTCAAGAGTCACGGCGTTCCACATGGACGAGTACGTCGGACTCCCGGTCGAGGCGCCACAGGCGTTTGGCCAGTTCCTGCGCGACCGGTTGTTTCGCGCCGTGAGGCCAGGCAGGGTGCACTACCTGGACGGCAATGCTCCGGACCCGGAGCAGGAGTGCGCGCGCTACGCTGCCCTGCTGGCGGATCAGCCGCTGGACGTGGCGTTCGTCGGGATTGGGGAGAACGGGCACATCGCGTTCAACGACCCACACGTAGCGGACTTCGACGACCCGCAAGCCGTGAAGGTGGTGGAGCTGGACCAGCGCTCCAGGGAGCAGCAGGTGCATGACGGCATGTTCCTCGGGTTGGATGCCGTGCCGCGCACGGCGCTGAGCATGACCATGCCGGCAATCACGCGCGCGCCGCACCTGCTGTGCATGGTGCCGGGCCCTACCAAGGCGGAGGCGGTGCGCAACACCCTGCGCGGGCCAATCTCCACCAGCTGCCCGGCCAGCGTGCTGCGTCGCCACCCGGACGCGACACTATTCGTCGACGAGGACTCGGCGGCGCTGCTCTGAGAGGCGGTTTCACTTCCCCGTTCGTGGTGAGCCCTTCGACAGGCTCAGGACAGGCTTGTCCAGCCATGCCCTTCGACAGGCTCAGGGCGAACGGCGATCTTGAGGCCAGCACTAAGGCTGCAGAGAGGAGCAACTTGATGGCCGCGAAGCAAAGCAAGTCGGGACAGCTCGCGCTTGACGGTGGGACGCCGGTGCGGACGGCGCCGTTTCCGAGGTGGCCGGTGTGGGACGAGCGCGACGAAGCCGCGCTGCTCGGCGTGCTGCGGTCGGGGAAGTGGGGGTCCCACGCACAGTCGGGAACGGTGGCGGCGTTCGCCGAGCAGTTCGCCGCCTTCCAGGACGCCAGGCACGGCGTAGCCGTGACCAACGGGACAGCGGCGCTGGAGGTGGCGCTGCGCGCCGCAGGGGTGGAGCCCCTGGACGAGGTGGTCCTGCCACCGTACACCTTCGTGGCGTCGGCCACCGCCGTCCTGTCGCTGGGCGCCATCCCGGTATTCTGCGACATCTTGCCGGACACGTTCTTGATGGACGCGGCCGACGCCGAGCGGCGCGTGACGCCGCGCACCAGGGCGATCCTTGCGGTGCACGTCGCGGGGCAGCCGGCGGACATGGACGCAGTGCTGGGCGTGGCCAAGCGGCACGGTCTGAAGGTAATCGAGGACGCGGCGCAGGCGCATGGCGCCGCCTGGCGGGGACGGAAGGTGGGAGCGATCGGCGACGCAGGGACGTTCAGCTTCCAGTCCAGTAAGAACCTCACCGCGGGGGAGGGCGGCCTGGTGGTGACCGACGACGACGCGCTGGCAGAGCGGGCCTGGTCGATCGCCAACGTTGGCCGCGTGCGCCAGGGGGCGTGGTACCAACACGAAGGCATGGGATCGAACCTGCGTCTGACCGAGCTCCAGGGCGCGCTGCTGCTCTCGCAGCTGGAGCGATTGCCGGAGCAGTTCGAGCGACGCGAACGCAGCGCGCGCTACCTTGACCGCGAGCTCGTCCGTGTGCGGGGCCTTACGCCACAGGCGCGGGACGAGCGCGTCACCGGGCACGCGCACCACCTCTATCTCTTGCGCTTTGACTCAGAGCACTTCGGCGGCAAGGACCGCGCGTGGTTCCTGGATGCGATGCGGGCCGAGGGGGTCCCGTGCTCAGCGGGCTACACGACGCCGCTCTACCGGATGAACGCGGTGATCTCGGAGCGTCGCAAGTGGGCGGAGCTTGCGCGCGCTGCGGGACGCGAGGTGAACTGTCCAACCTCACCGGACGAAGAGGCGCTGCCTGTGACAGAGCGCGTGTGCGGCGGCGAAGGTATCTGGCTGACTCAGAACATCCTGCTGGGCGAGGAGAAGGACATGGCGGACATCGTGGAAGCAGCGGCGAAAGTGCAGCGGACGGCGAGCAATGCTTGAGCTGACAGTCCACGCGGGGGAGCTTGACCGGGAGTCACCGCTGGTTACCGTGCCGTTGTCGCGCGAGCAGCTGGTGGGGGCGCTCGACGCGAGCACAGGAGGTCCGATCACCGGGCAGCAGGACAGTGGCGCCGTGATCCTGCGCGAGGTGAGCGGCGGTCATCCGGGTGACGAGGCACGGCTCGCGGTAGCGCAGTACGACCAGGGGCGCGGCGAGCTCACGTTTTTGCCCCAGGGCTCACTCGCCGCCGGCACCAGCCGGCGCTTCGCCATCTTCACAGACCATGACGCCAAGGCCGTCACCGCCGCGACGGCAGGTCGTCACGTCGCCGTCGTCCAGAAGCTGGACCGCGTCGTCTTCCTGGTGGGCGGGCAGCCCTTCGCCAACTACAACGTGGCCGGTGGGCGCCGGCCGTACTTCTGGCCGGTGCTGGGTCCGAGCGGCGCGAGCGTGGTGCGCGGACAAGGGACGAGCGACCACCCGCACCACACCGGCATGGGTCTGGCCTACGGCGGTCACAGCGAGGGAGGCTCTGTCAACATCTGGTCGGACTGGGACGAGCCACCCTATGGGCCCGGTGGCCGGATGGTGCACCGCGGGTTCCGTCGCGTGCTCTCCGGCCCAGTCTACGGAGAGGTAGTGCATGACCTCACCTACGTCGACACCTACGGCGAGCCGTTTGCCGACGAGGTGCGCACCATCCGCTGCTGGTGGGCCTCTGGAGAAGCGCGCTTCTTGGATGTACGGTCGGATGTGCTCTGGGTACGTGACCGCGGCACGCAGCCTTTCTTGTGGGCGATCCGCCTGCCTAGCTCCTTCGGCGTCCCGGAGACGGGCCGCGTGACTAACGGCGCCGGCTACCCGGTGCCGGCGCCGGAGGGGCAGCCGCGCGAGTTCCGCGCGTCGTGGGTAGATGGCTCCGGCCCAACGGGCGATCCGCCCGCCGCTCCGGCGACAGCGCCACCGGAGGTGCTGGTTGACCTTCCGGGCTACGAGCCGCCTAAGAAGGGGCCGGGCCAGGGACCGTGGAACGGGATCGCGCTGCTGGACCACCCGTCCAATGAGGGCTATCCCAACACCATCGGCAAGTACGCCGGCAGCCGCGGCATGGCGCAGCTGACCCAGGTGCACTATCCACCCGCGAGTGCGCCCAACGGCCCGTTCAGCTTTCAGCAGCGCGTGTACGTGCACGATGGCGACGCGGAAGCGGCAAACGTGGCTGCGCGTCAGGCTGACTACGCGGCGCCGTGCCGGGTAGAGGTGGGATGATCTTGGTACCCACCATCGAGGGCCCAGCAGGCACATCGAGTTCGGCAATTATTGAGCGCGCAGCAAATGCGGTGCGGCAGCGCGTGACCGGCACTCCGACTGTAGGCATCGTGCTCGGCTCGGGTTTGGGGCAGCTGGCGCGGGCGGTGCAGATCGACGAGGCGATCCCGTACGCGGAAGTGCCGGGCATGCCGCGCGCGGCGGTAATAGGGCACGCGGGACAGCTGCTGTTCGGCGAGGTGGCAGGAGTGCCGTGCGCTATGCTGGCCGGGCGGGCACACTTCTACGAGGGGCACTCGATGGCGGAAGCGACCTTCGGCGTGCGCCTGCTGGCCCGGCTGGGGGTGGAAACACTAATCCTGACCAACGCCGCGGGTGGGCTGAACCCCCACTACCACGCAGGCGACGCCATGCTGATCGCGGACCACATCTTCCTGCCAGGTATGGCGGGGCACCATCCGCTGCGCGGGCCGAACGACGAGAGCGTGGGCCCGCGCTTCCCGGCGATGGTGGGAGCCTACGACGCGGGGCTGCGGGACCTGGCGAAAGGCGTGCGCCGCGCGAGCGGCATGGGTCTGCACGAGGGGGTGTACGCCATGGTGTCCGGTCCCAGCTACGAAACTAGCGCTGAGCTGCGCTTCCTGCGCCTGGCTGGGGCCGATGCGGTGGGCATGAGCACGTGCCCGGAGGTCGTGGTGGCGCGCCACGCCGGACTGCGCGTGCTGGCCATCAGTCTGATTGCCAACCTGGCGCTGCATGACCAGCCGGAGGTGCTGACCCACGACCAGGTCGTCGCCGCCTCAGAACCCGCCGCGACGGGAATAGAAGAGATCGTGCGCGGCGTGATCGGTTCTATAGGCCGAAGTGCATCAGCACCATCAGGAAGATGACCACGGCGAACCCGGCAATCTCGATTAAGCTGAGCGTGCGCAGGAGCTGGACGTGCGCCATGAGGCCGGCCGGGGGCGCTTCGCCGGGGCCGAAGCGCCAAAGCGAGTCATCCGAGTACATGCGCAGCGACGTGGGGCCGGTGAAGCGCGCGCCCAGCACCATGAGCAGCAGCGTGAGCACCAGTGCGGTCATCCAGGTGTGGCCGTATGGCGTGCCAATGAGCCGGTCCCACCCGGTGGTGTAGCCCACCAGCAGCAGGCGGATGAGGCCAAAGAGGAAGGTCACGCCCGCCACGGCCGGGTAGAAGCGATTCATGCGCGTGGCAATTGCCCGGCCGATGCGGCGCTGGTCGGCGGGCGGCAGCGCCGTGAGCACCGGCAGGATCAGCAGGCTGGAGACGATCCCGCCGCCGACCCACAGGACCGCCGATACGACGTGCACCCAGTGCACCACCACCGTAAGGATCAAAATCTCGTCCGCTCGTCCGCCTCCCGGTCCGGCTGTGACCTACGCTGGGCCGCTACCGCTACCCGCGGCCGCCCTGCTTGGCTGTGACCTGCTCGAAGATAGCCGGTGGGAGCGGAAAGACCCAACCGCGGGAGCGGATGATGGCCTGCGCCAGGGCAGACGGGATAGCGACGATCATCTCTGGCTCCAGTGAGAAGCGGCCGGTGAAGCCGCCAATGGCGCTGCGGGCGTGCACGCCGGCGTAGCCGCCGGCATCCAGTCCATTCTCGGCAAACTCGCCGAACCCGCCGCCGAAGATCGACTGCCAGCGCTTGGAGTACCCGTTGACGACGGCTGGGCCGGAGTTGAAGTCCACGTCGGTGGAGACGACCATGCCCAGGGCCTTGACGGTGTAGAGCACGTCGTTGAGGTCACCCTCGCCGCCGCAGGAGAGCGCCCAGTGCAGGGTGCGGACGTGCTGGTCGGCCGCCTCCTGGCCGGCTGCCTGGCCGTGCTTCACGCGCTCTGGGTCGTCGTTCATCGGCAGCTTGCCTGTGCCGGTGCCGGAGAGGTAGACCAGTCCACTCTCGTGGATGATCGCGCCCGCGATGTTGCGGCCTTCGAGCGAGCGCACGTGCTCGCCGGCCGTGCCCAGGTTGATAACCAGCTGCTTGACGCGCTCGTAGACGTCAAAATTGCGGCGCAGAACGTCGGGGATCGGCGCTTCGTCGTAGAACTTGCCCATGCGTGCCTCTTTAGTGCTTAGGTTCGGCGCGGGAGCGTAGCACTTGTGACCGCTTTCGGGTCTCGCTGGCGCCGGCAGGAGCCACTCGGAAGCGGTGTGGATGATTGATGCAACAGCTTGCCGCAGTTTGCTGCAAGTTCTCTTACTTTTCTGCCGGTACCGGCATACGTCGAGTCGCGCTTCCCGCGCTCGGGCACTATCCGCGAGGCTTCCATGGAGATAGAACGGTCGAGTGGGGCCAGTTTTCGGGTGAGTATGCAGTCGTAGCTGGAGGCTGCGCAGGTGGGGACCGTTCAGTTCACCCATCTGCCGTGGCGTGCGAGCATGTGACCGTTACGGATCAGCGCCACCAGACGACGCCATGTGGCCTTACCCCTTTACTACGCCCAGCGGGCGCAGCTTGTGGACCGGCTCGACCAGGTCGCGCTGGTGACGCATGACATCCTCGATGTCCTTGTATGCGTGGCCGCCTTCTTCGGCCACGTCCTTCACGCTGCGCTTGGCCAGCTCGATCCCCCTCTGGCGCAGGCCGTTGACCACCTGCTCCGGTGTACGCGCGCGCTTGGCGGCGCCGCGCGAGAGGCGGCGGCCGGCGCCGTGCGAGCACGACTGGAACGACTCGGGGTTGCCCAACCCGCGCGCGATGTAGGAGCCGGTCTCCATCGAGCCAGGGATGACCACGAGCTCGCCCGCGTGGGCGCGCACCGATCCCTTGCGGTGGACGAACACGTCCTCCCCGAAGTGGCGCTCGAGCGCGGCGTAGTTGTGGTGGGTGTCCACCGCCACGTCCACCTCGAAGTCCTTCTCCGGCTGGTTAACCGCCGCCTCCCCGAAGAGCCGCTCCAGCGCCACGCCGACCATGCGGCGGCGGTTCTCCTCGGCATAGCGGAGACAGAGGTTCATCCAGGCGACGTACTCGCGCCCTTCGTCGCTATCGAGTGACAGGTACGACAGCTGCCATGCCGTGGGCACCCCTGAGGTGGCGCCCGAGCGCTCATTCAGCGTGCGCGCCAGGGCATTGAAGTGGTCACAGACCTCCTTGCCCAGCGCGCGCGAGCCCGAGTGCAGCATCACCCAGACGTAGCCCTCTTCGTCCTCCTGGATCTCCAGGAAGTGGTTGCCGCTTCCCAGCGTGCCCAGCTGGCGCGTGCCGTTGTCCCAGGCGCGCTTGAGCGCATCCGGCGCGCGCGCCACCAGCGCGGCCTCGTCGGGTGTGGCCAGGCCACCATCCCAGCTCTGGGGCGCGCGGTGGCTGCCGCCCGGCCCCACTCCCGCCGGCACGTCGCGCTGGATGCCGTTGAGCACGGCCTTGAGCAGCGTCCCGTGCGCGCGGTGCCGCGCCGCGAGCGACTTCGCCTTCACGTTCGTACGCCGCGCAGCCATACCACAACCAATATCCACGCCCACAGCATTCGGGATCACCACACCCTTCGCGGCGAGCACGCCGCCAACCGGCATGCCGTAGCCCTGGTGGGTGTCTGGCATCAGGGCGACGTGGTGATGGGCGAACGGCAGCTGTGCCAGGTGGCGCGACTGCTCGTGAGCGCCCGGCTCCAGCTCTTCGAGCCAGGCATGGATCGGGACCTCCTGCGTATCCGGTTCGAAAATGACGCGCATTGGGTGACTCCTTTGTCCCCGTGTAGTGCTGTGCTGTCTGTGGTGTCCTGGTGTCTTCCGCACGTGTCGGGCCTTCAGCGGACCCGCCGCCGGCCGGCAAAGAAAAACCCGCTACGGGTGGCGCCGTAGCGGGCTAATCAGGTGACATGCAGCGGGAGCGCGACTAACGGAGGGAGCCTCCGCTCGCACGCGCGCCTGCAGCACGCCACCGCCCCGCGAGGCGCACCGGCCGGCTTGCGGCCGGCGTGGCTTGGCGATTCTGGCTGCGCCGCTGGGTCTTCAAGACGGGCAAATGAGGCGTCACGTGACGGTACACCGGAGACGTATCTTATGCGGAATGCTGGATTATGTCAATGGAGTATTTCAGGCGCCTCACCTAGCACCTCAGAGGACGGTGCCAGCCGTGGCTGTCTACGGAGAGACGGCTTCGCCGACTTCTGGGCGCGCGTGTTCGGCGGTGCCATTGACCGCAGGCAGAGCGGCCACCGGCGGCGCGCCGAGTAGCGGCGCGCCGAGTAGCGGCGCGGTGGCCTCGGTGCGCTGGTTGACGGCGCGCTCGCTGTTCCGGCCGCCGGAACGGCCGAAGACGCGGCTGGAGGCGTTGAGCAGGGTGACGAACAGGCGCCCCTTGCCGCGCACCACCGGCGGCAGGGCGTACTCGCCCAGGGTGGAGGCAAGCTGGCTGATGCCGGGCGCGATGGGCGTGTCCGGCACGCCAGGGGGCACCAATCTGGATTGATCGTAAATCATGCGGCGGCCTCTCTCAGAGGAAGCGCACATAGGGGGGGCGTCAGGCCACTGCGTGGTCGCGGACGGCGAGCCGTAGGCGGCGGACACGCTGGGCGAGCAGGGCGACCTGCGCGAGGATGTCGGAGGGAGAGCCGTTGAGGTCGAGTGCGGTGACGTGCAGCGCCTTGCCGGTGTTGCCGGCGTGGGGCACCTCGTGGACGGCCAGCTGGCCCGGCATGCCGTACGTGGCGGCGAGATGGTCGGGACCGGCGGCATAGACAAGCAGGCCGGCCGGGAGGCCCGCGGCGGTGCTGTAGGCGAGCACCTGGTACAGGTCGGCCTGCTCGCCGTGGCGGGTGCGCTTGTACTTCACGTCGCCGGCGAACACGCAACGTCCATCCTCCCACCACGAGAGGTCCGGCAGCAGCGGCAGTGACGACGCGGCATCCAGCGTAAGCTGCCTCCCGGCACAGCCGTGCGGAAAGGCGCGGACCGAGAGATCGAGGGCATCGCGCAGCGCAGTCGTGATGAAGTCCTCGAAGACGCGGTCCATGTCCAATAGGAAGCAGGCGCCGGGCGCACTCCCGGCGCCCAGGTCGAGCGAAGCATCACGCAGGATCAGCCGGGCGAGCTCGAGCGCGGGGCGGTAGCGCCGGTTGAGGGGCGAATAGGCCACAGTGGGGACACCGGCGCGGTGAGAACGCCACGGCTCCACCCGCTCGAACCGCGAGAGCAGGCGCCGCAGCGTGGCCACCGTGTCCGGGGACCGCAGCGACACCCCGAGCAAGTGGACGAGTGCCGCCTTGAGCAGCCGGTTCTCGACGATGTCTTCAGTGAGCACGTCGTAGCGCACCTCGGCGGGTGGGAATTGCCCGAACCGAGAGCGCACCTGCTGGTCGAAGCGCAGGCGCCCGCGCACCGTGGGCAGCGCCGCATCTTCGGTGCGGTAACCCTGGAGCAACCCCACCGCCAGCGCGCGGCGGACGTGCGTCGCGAACAGCGAGGCCACAAGCTCGACCAGCGAGTCCTGCTCGGCGAGGTCCACACGCGTATCGCGCCACACGTCGGAGCCGGCAGCATACGATGCCAGGAAGAGCACGTTCCGCAACGGCAGTTTAGGGCGGATCTCCACGGCCAGCCCGTCCAGGGCGACGACGCCGACCCAGGCGCCGGGAGTAACGTCGAAGCAGCCCGCCCGAACGCCCGGAGAGATGGCAATCTCCGGCACCGCCCCTTGAAGCGCAGCGCGCTGGGCACGCGTCAACTGGACCGCGTGGGCGGTCTGATGCTCGACCAGCGTCAGGCGGCGCATGGAAGCCACCATAAGCGTGGGGCGCTCAGCGGCGTGCGGCGCGAGAGCCGCGCGTGGGGCTCGCCGGGCGTGACTGACGCAGGCGCAGCAGCTGGAACTCGGCCAGGTCGCGCGGGTCGCCGGAGAGCTGCTCCGCCAGCGCGGGAAGGATGGAATGCTCCCAGATCAGCTCGATCCAGGACTCGTCCAGGTCGGAGCGCAGGAAGTAGCTGGGGCCGATGGCGGCGTCGCGGTTGCCGAGCAGGGCATTGGCGCGGTCAACCGCGTCCGCGAGCCAGAGCAGCGTGGGGTGGGTCACGCCTAGCCAGCGGCGCAGCAGTCCGGCCACAGGCGGCTCGTCCGGGAAGAACGGGATGAAATAGAAGCGGCGGCGCAGCGCCAGGTCCACCAGCGCGATCGAGCGGTCGGCTGAGTTCATGGTGCCAATGACCAGCAGGTTACGTGGCAAGGCGAACGGCGCGGCGGAGTACTGCAGGGTGATCGCGGCGTCGCGGTACTCCAGCAGGTAGTAGAGCTCGCCGAAGACCTTGGCGACGTTGGCACGGTTCAACTCGTCCACGACCAGTACATAGGTGTGCCCAGGGTCACTGCGCGCAGCGGCGGCGAACCGCTTTAGCGGCCCATCCACAAGCTGAAAGCTCGCCTGGCTGCCATCCGCTGCCACGACGGGGCGGTAGCCCTCGACGAAGTCCTCGTAAGCATAAGAAGGGTGGAGCTGGATGACCTCGACTCGCGCGTCACCAACGGACAGGAAGCGCGCCAGGGCACGCGCGACGTAGGTCTTGCCCGTGCCCGGCGGGCCGTAGAAGACGCACTGTCCGCGGTCCTCCAACAGGCGCCGGACCTTGGCCAGCTCCGCCTCCTCGACGAAGAGTGATTGGGCGAGCTCGGCCAGGGTGGCGGGCTGTGGCGCAGCGTCTGTCGCGTGGTAGTCGGCGCGCGCCTCGGCGATGCCGGCGGCGTGTGGGCGCAATTCGGAAGTCGGCGGGAACCGTCGCAGGATGGCCGATGCGTGCAGCCGGTGGCGGAGTGGCAGGCCGCGGGCGGCGGCCTCCGAGACAACCCGGTCAAGCACGTCCAGGGCGTGGCGGTAGACCGTGCCGCCGTCATCATCCGCTGGAACAGCGTCACTCCCACTCAGTGCATACCCGGCGGCGATGGCGGCCGGCTCGTAGGGGGGATAGCGGGTGGGATCGAGCGCGCTGAGCAGGAAGGAAGCGAGCGCCAATCGAGTGTCGGGCTCGCGCGCGACGGTGGGGGGCAGCACCTGCAGGAAGAGGTTGACGTGATCGACGGGGGAGATCCCGGCATCCTCCCACAGCGCGCGCAGCGTCTCCCGCGCGTCGTCTGGCGCCGTGGTGCACCACTCCAGCAGACGCGCTCCGGCCCCTTCGGGTGGCGGGATGCCGGCCTCGAGCGCCGCGTCGAGGGCGCGCTGGAGGTGGGTGCGCCAGGTGTGGCGGCGCGCGCGTGAGAGCGCCCCGCCGCGTGCCCGGCGCAGCAGCTCGGCCACGTCCAGGACGGGGTGCAGCTCGCGCTCGGAGAAATCAGGGGCAGTGAAGATGCGCTCCGCCTCGCGGATCAGAGCGTCCCAGCGTGCCACCGTCTCAAGTGCGTCAGCGGACGCGGTGCGGTACGCAGTCCGTCGATCCCGCACGCGCGGGCCGCGCGCCCTCTCTTCCGCTCGCGGCCACGATGGACCGGCGTAGCGCTCGCCGGCGCGCGACCACGGCCGTACCGTCCTGACGCCCGACTCACCCGACTCCACGGAAGGTGGAGACTATACATAAGGATGATGACCAGCGGGCTGTAACTAGAGTGCGGAAGGAGGGACTCGAACCCTCACGCCCTTTCAGGCACCAGCTCCTAAGGCTGGCGTGTCTGCCATTTCACCACTTCCGCGTACACCCGGACCGGTATCACGACGAGATCGGTCCGGGTGATTTGCTATGGAAAGTGTACTCGCCTCGCGCGAGGCAGTCTAAATTACCAGGGCACCTTGCGACTGGTGTGCTTGCGGCCGATCTCGGAGGCTTCCTGGCCGCCGGCGACGACGCGGACGCCTTCCTTGATCATATCCACCACGGAGTTGGGGCGGGCGCTGTTCAAGAAGCGGAGGCCATTGGCCTTGCAGCCAGCCATGACGCGCGAGCGGGCCTGCGTCATCTCCGGAGGATAGGGCGGGTCGTGGCGGTCCAGGTGGCCGAAGGAGAGGCCCATGTCGCCGGGCCCCCACTCGGCGAAGGCAATCCCGGGGACGGCCAGGCTTTCCTCGCAGCGCTCCAGGGCATGGCGGTTCTCGATCTTTAGCCCCAGGAAGAGCTCGCCGTCCGGGTTGAGCGGCCAGGGATCGGCCTTCTTGATGTAGTCCACCGGGGAGACGTCCCAGATGCGCGCAGCGTAGCCCTGCGCGCCGTTGCCTTGTCGGCCGCGGCCCAGGCCGCCCTCGCCAACGCCAATCGTCGCGGTGGGCCAGCGGGCGCCCTCCACCAGCGCGCGCACGGCTGCCGGGTCCTCGGCATGGCAGAGCAGGATGCCGTGCACGCCAGCGGACAGCACGTGGGCGATCTGCCAGGCGTTGGCGCGTATGACGGCCTCGCTGGTGCCGGTCACGGGCAGCGTGACGACCACGCCGGGCGTGCGGTGGCCGCTCTTGGTGGGGCCGCCGTCCACCAGCCCCTGCATGTAGGCGCGCAGCGCCGTCATGTCGAAGGGGCCGTGCTCGAAGTCGTAATTGATGAAGTCGGCCCAGGTCTGCGCGTCCTGCTTACCGCCCTCGTAGCCACGCGAGCTCGGGCCGGTGTAGTAGACGGGCTCGTCTTGTTCCAGCAGATCGATGATCTTGTTGATTCTTGGCATTGACCCTCTCCCGCTGCCCATCCACTGGATGGGCTCCCGCCCTCTCCCTTCCAGGGAGAGGGGGAATGGTTTTCTGTGGGGCTTCGCCCCACACCCCTGCAGGGACTTTGCCCCTGCACCCCAAAACATTCAGGGTGGGCGGAGCGTATCATGCGCGAAAGGCGTTGAGACACCGGGCGGCCGCACCGGCACGCCCGGCACCAGTAGGAATGGAAAGGAACCGGAGCATGGTGGCGACTGTGGATCGCGTGGACCTGAGCCAGCTACGCGGCGAGCTGCACGACTTGCTGACGCGCTACGCGGTGCGGCACGGGACGTTCACGCTGGCGTCGGGCGAAGTCAGCGACTTCTACGTCGATTGCCGGGTGGTGACGACGATGCCGCGCGCGATGCGAGCGATAGGCGCGCTGATGCTGCGGGAGTTGGCCGACCGGCCGGACGTGCGGAGCGTGGGCGGACTGGCGATCGGGGCCGACCCCATCGCAGCGGCGGTGGCATTCTCCAGCCTGGACCCGGCGCTGGGCAGCGGCAAGGAGCTCCCAATGTTCATGGTGCGAAAGGAGCCCAAGGGCCACGGCATGGGCAAGCAGGTGGAGGGGGCATTCCCGCAGGAGCCGGGAGCGCAGGTGGCAATCGTGGACGACGTGTTGACCAAGGGCGGCTCGGTGCTCACCGCGATCCAGGCGGTGGAGCGCGAGACACAGGCCAAGGTAGCGCGAGTGGTGGTGATCCTGGACCGGGAAGAAGGTGGATCCGCCCGCCTGCGCGAGATGGGCTACGAGGTGCGTTGCATCTTCACTCGGAACGATTTTCCGAAGGGTTAGCTTCCAGTGCGGTAGGTCCGCCCGTCATCCCGAGCTCGCGAGGGACCCGAGCCGCACAACCAGGCACCTGGCCACCGGTGTTCTTGTGCGGCCCCGCTTCCTCGCTCTGCTCGGAATGACGGTGATTCGCCGTTCGCTTCCGGCCTACGCGCGTGGCCAATCCGTCACACAGGCCGGGCAGTCTCGGCCGTCTGGGTGTGGTCGTGGCCGCAGTAGGCGGCGTAGGGGTAGTCCGGCCAGGCGGCGGGGACGCGCTGGTTGTTCTCCTGGAAGGTTTCGGCGCCATTGAGCGTTGGCGCGTCCACGTGCCAGTTTCCGATCAAGCGGTTGGCGCGGTCCGCGGGCTTGAGGATGCGGATGGCGCGGGCGTAGTTCTCACGCAGCTCGTTGAACGGGCCGTCGTGGGCGTGCACGGTGGTGCCGCCCCCGCCGACCTCCATGCGCGAGCCGCGTGCGTCGTTGCGCAGGTACAGGTTCTCCACGTTGTACTCGCCGTGCGTCTCGGTGTTGGGGGTGCCGGACACGCGGTTGAAGCGGAAGACGTTGCCCCAGCACGACCAGTTGGTGATCAGGGCGTGGCGGCCCTGCACGCTGGTGCTGTACTCCACCAAGCAGTCGTCGGAGTAGTAGAGCTCGGGCAGGTAGCCGTTGCCTCCGCCACCGACGTGGCGAGCGCGGTCGAAGACACACTCGCTCACCACCACACGCCGGGACTTGCCCACCGATAACGGGATGCTGGTGTTGTCCAGGAAGTGCACGTCCCACACCCAGCCGTCCACCACACCGTCGAAGCTGATGGCCTTGAAGGTGTTTGACGCCTCGGTGTCGGCGATGGTGCTGCGGTCCTCGATGGAGAGATGCTCGATGCCAAAGCGCGGCACCGGCTGCCAGCGGTAGAGACGTGGCGCGGCGCCGGCGAAGTCATGGCGTAGCGGCGTGTCGAACGCGACGCTGTTGCCGTCAACGCGCGTGACGGCGAGGTACTGCTTCAGGAGGTAGTGCCTGAAGCGCTTGTTCTTGGCGGTGTACGTGGTTTCGTCGCCGTAGTCGTCGCAGAGCAGGTAGACGTTGTCACCGGCCTTGAACAGCTCGGGCCGGTCCACGGTCACGGCCACGTCGCCGCGCTTCGGGGAGCCCTGGCCGATTTCGACCGCCGCAAAGGGCCCGTTGGGGTAGCGGTTGGCTTCCTGCCGGCCGTCGTAGAGGCTGGTGCTGTGCGCCTGGTAGACGCCGTCACCCTGCACACGCAGGAACGTGCTGCGTTGTTGGGTGTACTCCAGCCGGAGCACGGTTTGGCCGGGGCCGGCGCCGCGCAGCACCACGGGCCGGCGCACGCTGACGGTGGTATTGCCCGGCACCCGGTAGCCGCCCTGCGGCAGGAAGATGACGCTGCCGGGCGCCACTTTGCCGGTGTTGACCGCCTCCGACAGGCGAGCAAAGGCCGGCGCGTCGTCCGTGGCGCCGTCGCCTGCGGCGCCGAACTCAGCCTTGAAGTCCACCTCTGGCACGCTCCCGCGCGGCGGCGAGGCAATTGTGAGTGCCAGCGCCGGGAACCACTCCGGGGTGGGCTCCTGCCGCACGAAAGAGGTCTGCATGGCGGGCTGGGCGGTCCTGGCTACAGGCGAGGGTGACGCGGCTGCCGCAGGAGCGGCGGCACGCGTGGGAGTAGGCGCGGGCGCGGCGGCGGGCGCGGACGTACAGCCAGCCACGCTGGCGCCCACGGTGAGCGCCTGGGCGAGCGCGCGACGGCGGTCGGAAGGCATCTCTCAGATGATAGGCTAGGCGGCGACGATGGCGACGACGGTTGAGCTGCGCGATGAGACGCGTAACGTGGCGACTGGCAGGGCGGTGGAGGTGCTGCCGGGTATCTGGGAGCTGCGCGAGAGCCTGGGGCCAGTGTTCGATACGCCGGAGTGCTGGGTGTCGCTGTGGCTCCTGGCCGATCCGGCAGGCAAGGAGGTGCCCGTCATCGTGGACAGCGGCGTGCCGCGTTCCACCGAGACGGTGATCCTGCCGGCGCTGCGGCAGCTGGGCATCGAGCCAAGCCAGCTGGCGGTAGTGGTGAACACGCACAACCACCACGACCACGCGGGATCGAACATCCAGCTGCGTGAGGCCACCGGCTGCCAGGTGTGGATCCACAAGGATGACGCGCCGGGGCTGGAGCAGGGCAGCGCCTTCGGGGACGAGCCGATCCACCCGCACAGCGCAGATCGACTGCTTGAGGCCGGCGAGACGCTCCGCCTCGCCGGCCGGCACTACGAGGTGGTGCACATCCCGGGGCACTCGCCGGGATCGATCGGGCTGTACGACCGCGAGCGCAAGCTCTTTTTCGCGGGCGACGCCATCCAGGCGCAGGGGACCAGCACGCAGGGGATCGCCGGGGCGCAGGACCGGGAGGGCTACTACCGCTCGCTTGACAAGCTGGACGCGCTGGAGATCGAGCACCTAATGGCGGCGCACCCGTACCTCCCGTTCACCGACAGCCATGTGCACCCGGCATCCGAGGTGAAGCGCTACCTGGCGGAGTCGAGGCGCTTCTTTGACGAGATCGACGGCGAGGCCTTGGACGCGCTGCGGGCCGCGGGCGGCCGCGCCACGGCGGCACAGCTGGCGGACCGGCTGTGCGCGCGCCGTGGTTTCGAGAAGACCTGCCAGCTGACGGCAGGCATCCTACGCGGCTACCTGGGGCGGCTGGCGCAGCAGGGGCGCGTGGCTACAGATGGAGAGACGTATGCGACTCGGGATTGACACCTTCAGCGTCCGCTTCCAGGGCTGGGACGCGTTCCAGACGCTGGACTACGCCGGCCGGCTGGGACTGGACGTGGTGCAGTTCTCCACGCGGGAGAACCTGGCCTCGCACGATCCCGGTTACCTGGACGAGGTGAAGGCGCACGCGGTGCGGCTGGGCGTACAGGTGGAGATCGGCATGGGCAGCATCGACAAGCACGCCCAGAGCTTCCGGCCGGAGCTGGGCAGCGGCGAGCAGCAGCTGGCGGACATGTGCCGCGCGGCCGCGCGGTTGGGGTCGCCGCTGGTGCGCTGCTTCCTGGGGGCGCAAGTGGACCGGCAGGGCACGCTGAGCATCCAAGAGCATGTGGACGAGTGCGTGCGCACCATCCAGGCGGTGGCGCCGCTCGCGCGCGAGCATGGGCTGAAGATCGCCGTGGAGGACCACGGCTTTGGCGACCTGCTGGCCGGCGAGCTGAAAGAGCTAGTGGAGCGCGCCGGGCCGGACGTGGCGGCGGTGACCCTGGACACCGGCAACCCGGTCTTCGCGGCGGAAGACCCGGTCTACACGGCGGAGGTGCTGGCGCCGTACGTAGCCACGACTCACTTCCGGGACACCGCGATCTGGGAGCATCCCAGTGGCGCGGAGGGGCAGTGGACGGTGCTGGGGCAGGGCAACGCCGACCTGCACGGCGTGCTGGCGGTGCTGGCGGAGCGCTGCCCCCAAGACGTGGCGGTGTGCCTGGAGACGATCACGGGCATCGCGCCGCGCGTGGTGCCGTACCTGGAGGCGGACTCGGATTTTTGGCGGATGTACCCGGAGATGCCAGCGCGGTCGCTGGCGCGCTTCGTCGGAATGGCCAGGCACGGCACAGAGCGGGACCTGCGGCCACTCGAGCAGCTGACCGGCGCGGTGGGCCCCACCACGCCGCCGGAGCAGGCGAAACGGCTGCGGGCGCAGCAGCTGGCGCACTTCGAGGCCAGCGTGCGCTACGGTAAGGAGACGCTGGGGCTGGGGGAGAGGCCCGACTAGCGGGGCCGGCCGCCGCGGCGCACCGCCGCCTGGCACGGGACTCGCTCACGATCCGGTGTGGCCATCCTGACATATCCCGCTGTGGACACTCGCGTACACCCTGACCTGGCCCGACACGCGCGTGAGGTCACAGAACAGGCCGCCGCGCGGTGGGAGCGCCGCCATCCCGACGACGACGCGGCACTCGACTCGTTGCTGTGGCTGCGGGCCGCGCGCAGCGCCTGGCTGCTCGGCAATGCGGACGTGGCGCAAACCTGGTACGCGCGTGCGGCGGACGACCTGCTCGACCTGGCGCTGGCACAGGGCAGCACCACCGGCACGTACGCCTACTACGCGGAGCCGGCGCTGGGCGCGGCGGCGCTCTCCGGGCGCGCCGCGCTGCTGGAGCGCGTGGGCGAAGTGGTGCGCACGTATCCCGCTCCCCCGCCGTCGCACCGCCAGCGCGGCTCACGCTTCAACCGCGCCACCGAGCCGGCCATGGCCGCCCACGCTGTGCTCGTGACATTCGCGGCGTGGCTCACCACAGACATTCGCGCCGCGACGCTGGCGGTGATGGCCGCCGCGCGCCGGGCGGCGGCGCTGCCCCCCGTGAATGAACAGCGCTGGCGCGGCTCCCACTGGCCGGACCTGCTCGCCGCGCTGGAGCACCTGGTGGACGGCAAAGGGGACGCGCTCGGGCCGGTCCTGCGACGGCTCGACGGCAAGCTGACCGCCACCACGTTCTCGCTGCACACGACTCTGCCGGCGCTGGCGGTGAGCGAGACGCTCGCCGCCCTCTGCGCCGAGTGGCGCCGCGCCGCACCGCGGAGCTACGACCCAGCCGGGTTCACGCTGCCGGTGGAGCCGGGACACATCGCGGCCATGGCGGAGCGGGACTGAGCGGAAGATGGCGGCCGGTGTGCGGAACCTACCGGGCGTGCGGCCCGGAGCGCGGATCTTCCTGTTTGCGGAGGAAGAGGAGGACGGCGTCGCCACGCGCATCGAGAACTTCGATGCGGACTGGCTGGCGATTGCAGCGCCGGGCGCGGGCGAGCTCGAGGCGCCGCGGCGCGACGGCGACCTGGTGGAGCTGGAGCTGCCGGTGCCGGGTGGCTCGCTATTCCTGGTCGGGACGCTGACCGGCCGGCGTACATCCGGCGTCCCGCAGCTGGTCATCCGTATCGAAGAAGTTGGCGCCGACCCCGGCGTGGGCACCTCTAGCGAGGCACGACGCCACTTCCGCCAGCCGCTGTGGCTGCCGGCTCGCCACCTGGCGTTCACGCGCGCCGGCCGTGGCGGCACGGTCCAATGGCACGATGCCGGGGCCATCGTGCGCGACGTGAGTTCGGGCGGCGCGTCGCTCTTCGCGGACGCAGAGATCCCGCTGGGCAGCACGGTGCGGCTGGACTGCCCGGTGCCGCTGGAGCCGTTCGGGCTGGTGGCCATGGGCACAGTGGTTGGCAGCCGCCAGACCGGCAGCCACCGCCGGCCGCGTTGGGTCGTGAGCGTGCGCTTCGACGATCTGGACCGCCAGGACATGAGCTGGCTCACCAACCAGCTGCATCGCTACCAGTGGCTTACCCGGTGGCGCCAGCGGTAGAAGCGGTAGAGTACACCCCGGCTCAGACGAGCAGAGAGGATGGAACGGGGATGCCGATCATTCGGTTCAACAACTGGGAGGGACCGGCACGCGCGCCGCTGACGCGCGGCCAGCGCCTGGTCACGCACGAGACGGGGGCTCAGAACATCTCGAGCGGCGTGACGCGCTTCGAGCCGGGGGCCAAGATCCCGCTGCACTACCACAACGTGGAGGAGCAGGTCACCATCATCGAAGGCGAAGCCATCGCCATCATCGACGGGACGCGCGTCACGCTGCACGCGTATGACACCACCTACGTCCCCGCCGGTGTGCCGCACCACTTCATGAATGAGAGCGACAGCACAATGGCGATCCTCTACATGTACCCGTCGCCGTACGTGGAGCGGCACTTCCCGGAGACAGGCACCATGGACTGGCACGGCAAGCAGCCGTAGGGAAGCAGCTAGGCGCTACTCCTCGTCGGGAATCAGCAGAATCTTGCCCTCTGCTTTCTGACGCGCGGCGACGAAGGCTTCGCGCCACTCCGACAACGGGCGCGTGCTGGTCGCGAGCGGCTCGGTACGCACCTGGCCGCTCGCCATCAGGTCCACCGAGAGCTGCCAGGAGGTGGGGGTGCTGGAGAACGAGCCCACCAGGCGCTGCTCCTTGATCCACATGAGGTCGATGTTCGCGGTCACAGGCTTGCCGTAGACGCCCACCTGGAGGATCGTCCCGGCGCGACGCACTAGCTTGAAACACTGGTCGAGTGAGGGGCCGGCTCCGGCACACTCAATGGCGAGCTCAACCTCGCGCTCGCCGCCCAGGCGCTGCACCGCCTCGAGCGGGTCCTCTTCCTGCACGTCCACCAGGTGCTCGAAGTCGAGCGTGCGAGCGATGGCGAAGCGGCCGGCATCGCGGCTGGTGCCGAGCACGATCACGTCGGCGCCGGCCGCACGGGCGGCCTGGGCGCACAACAGCCCGATGGGACCGGGACCGGAGACGACCACCAGGTCGCCGGGGTTGGGCCGGGCCACCTCGTAGACGGCGTGGACGCAGCAGGCCAACGGCTCGGTGAGCGCGGCCGCCTCGAAGGACACGTTGTCGGGCAGAGGCAGGATGTTGTCCGCAGGGAGGGTGAGATAGGAGGCGAAGCCGCCGTCCACGTGGCCACCCAAGAAGCGGCGCTCGGCACAGAGGTTGGTCCAGCCCTCGCGACAGTGGCGGCACCGCCCACACGTGCTGATGGTGGTCTTCGCGGTGGCGCGCTCGCCCACGGCGTGGCCGGTGACGCCGGCGCCCAAGGCCACCACCACACCAGCGGTTTCGTGGCCGATAGTCACCGGCGGGGCAACCGTGTACTCGTCGTCCTGGATGTGCAGGTCAGTGCCGCAGATCCCTGTGGCGTGCACGCGCAGCAGCACCTCGCCTGGACCAGGACGTGGCGCCGGCACTTCCACCAGCTGGAGGTCTTGTCCGACGGCGACTTTGCGCAGCGCTTTCATGGGGTGTTCCGGAGATCGCTCAAGTTTTGAGAGTACCAGCCCGCGTAGCACCCCCAGCAGCACTGTCCGCCGCGGCACGGCCGGCGCGGGCACGCAGCACCCACTCGCGCACGCGCGCGCGGACGTTGGCGGTGGAGAAGGGCTTGGTCAGGTAGTCCGTGGCGCCGGCGGCGAAGCCCGCGGCGGTGTCCTCGGCGCGGTCGCGCGCGGTGAGCAGCACCACGGGCATGTCGCGTAGCGCGGGCTCCTCCGAGGCGCGCAACGCCTTGAGCACGTCCAAGCCGGTGCGGCCGGGCATGGCCCAGTCCATCAGCACAAGGGAGGGGCGCACGGCGCGCGCGACGTTAAGCGCGGCGTCGCCGTCAGACGCGAGCAGAACGCGGAACCCTTCCGGCTCCAGGATGTCGCCCAGCAGCGCAAGGATGTCCGGGTCGTCCTCGGCGACCAGGATGGTCTCTTCGCCAGGGCGAAAGGCGCCACCTTCCAGCTCGGCGGCGCCGGCCAGCGGCTGGATCGGCCGGCGTCGGCGGCGGCGACCGAGGTCGATTTCCATCGATTCGGCGGCGGCAAAGACCGACATGTCGGTCTCCAGCGCCAGCGGTCGCTGGCGGCAGCGCACCACCAGCGGGTCGAGCGCTTCGTCGGTGCGGGTAGGATCGTGGTGGAACAGGGCCAGCCGCTCGGCGGCGGCCAGCGCGGCAAAGTCGGTGGCGAGCTCCATTGGAGTATGCCCCCAGCCGCGCTTGTTGGGGTATTCCTCCAGCGTGTACTGGGCGTCGTGGATCACCAGGTCGGCGCCGCGCAGGAACTCCACGTGGCGGCGGTCCTCCTGGTGGACGGGCAAGCGCTGCTCCTGCGCGCTCTTGCCGTTGCTCGCGTGGCGGGCGCCTCGTGCAGTGTGCTCACCGGCTTCGCCGTTCTCAGCCAACTCCGGAAAGGAGGCTGCATGAGGCTCGTGGTCGGTGGCGTACACCACGGTGGCGCCGTCCGCTTCCAGCCGGAACCCCATCACCACCGCGGGGTGGTTCAGGTAGCGGCCCGTGACGTGGATGCCTCCGGCCTGGAACACGCCTTCGGTCAGGTCATGGAAGCGAATGGTGGCGCCCATCTCGGCCAGGGTCACCGGGAAGTAGGTGAACTCCATCTGACCGGCTAGCGTCTCTTCCAGACGCTGGCCGATGGCGCCGGGGGCATAGATGTCCCACTCGTTCCCCGGGACGAAGAGCGGCGCGAAAAAGGGGAAGCCCTGGATGTGGTCCCAGTGGGTGTGCGTGATCAGCAGGTGCCCGCGCAGCGGCCCCTGGCCGGACGCCATGAGCGACTGGCCAAGCGCGTGGGCGCCGGTGCCGCAGTCGAGTACGACCAGCGTCCCGTCGTCGGCACGCACCTCGACGCACGCGGTGTTGCCGCCGTATCGCACCGTCTGTGGCCCCGGCTTTGCCACTGAGCCACGTGTGCCCCAAAAACGTACGCGCATGACTGGGTAATAGCAGGCGCGGCTAGCACCGAGCACGCGGCAAGCATGGATCGGGCCCGGAGCACATCAGTGTTCGTTTCAGAGTCTCCGTTCGCCCTGAGCTTGTCGAAGGGCATGGTTCGACAAGCTCACCACGAACGGGGAATTGAACCCACCTCTGAATCAAGGATCGGCTGTCACGGCTATACTCGGTGCTTCTTCAAGGGTCAGGAGAGAATCAGATGGTGGTCCGCATCGGGATCATGGGCGTGAACGGGTACGGCGGGAGCGAGCTGCTGCGGCTGTGCGCGGCGCACCCGGCGTTCGAGGTGGCGAAGGTATATGGAGACTCCACCGCGGGACAGACGCTCGCGCAGCGGTTCCCTAGCCTGAACGGGCTGCCGTTGGGGCCGCTGTTGATCGAGCGGTTCGACCCAGAGCAGCTGGACGGCGTGGACCTGCTGTTCGCATCGCTGCCGACCGGCCAGTCGCGCGAGCCACTGGCGAAGGTGCGGGCCGGGGTGAAGATCGTGGACGTGGGCGGCGACCACCGCTTCGTCGAAGGCTGGGAATACGGCGTGACAGAGCTGCCGGGAGCGCGCGAGCGCATCGCCGCGAGCAACCGCGTTGCCAACCCCGGCTGCTACTCGTGCGCCACCATCCTGGCGCTGGCGCCGCTGGTGGCCAATGGGCTGGTAGAGACCGAGGGCGTCGTGGTAGACGCCAAGAGCGGCGTCTCAGGGGCCGGACGTGGTGGCAACTCGGCCTTTGGCTACGCCGACACCAACGAGGACCTGGTGGCGTACGGGCTGACGCGCCACGCGCACGTACCAGAGATCAAGGAAGCCCTCTCGCGCCTGACAGGCGACCGTCCGGAGGCGCGCAAGAAAGTCACGCTGGCGTTCACGCCACACCTGATTCCGATGACGCGGGGGCTGCTGGCGACGTGCTACGCGCGGCCGGTGCGCTCGGCGGGAGAGTTGACCACCGAAGCCGTGCTGGACGCCGCGCGCGCCTTCTACGAAGGCCATCCCTTCGTGCGGGTGATGGCGCACTCCACCGACTTGCCGGGCGGCGGTGGGCCACACACCAAGTGGGCGACGGGATCGAACTTCGAGTACCTGTGCTACGTGGTGAACCCGGAGACGGGCCTGGTGGTGGCGCTGGGAGCTGAGGACAACCTGGGCAAAGGCGCCGCCGGCCAGGCGATCCAGAACGCCAACCTCATGACCGGCCAACCGGAAACGGCCGGCCTGATGGGATTGCCGGTGGTGCCGTAGCGGCGCCCTAGAGATCCCTTTTCCCGAACACCCACACGGCGGCGCCCAGCGCGGCGAACATGTAGGCGACGCCGTAGACGGCCATCCAGGCACTGGGCGGATGGGTAACGCCGAAGGGGCCAAGCGAGAGGTTAATGCCCAGCGCGGGCAGCGGGTTGGGCGGCTGGACGGCGTAGGCGGCCATCTTCCAGAAGGCGTCCGCGGGCAGCACCAGGCTGCCGTACACGCCGATGCGGATCATCGACTCGATCTCGGTGGCCCAGCCGACCTGCTCGACCAGCCCGGCGACGTTGGTGACGACGTAGACGATGAACATAACTATGCCGCTGGCGATGGCCGGCATCAGCGCGCTACCCACGAGGGTGACGGAGTACAGCAGCGTGGCCTTGGCGATCAACAGCAGGATGCCGAGTGGGAGCTGGTCGCTGATGAAGCCGGCGCGCCAGTAGACGATGCCGGCGGTGACCAGGCTGGTGACGGTGACGTAAACGGCGAGCATGGCCGCGCCGCCGAGCCACTTGCCGGCCACTACTTGCCAGCGCCCCATCGGCTTGGACAGGATGGCCTGCAGCGTCCCCTGGTCCACCTCCTGGGCAATCGTGCCCGCGGCCATGAAGATGGCCAGCAGCCCGGCGATGTTCGAGACGGCAAACAGGCCGGCCAGGAACAGCTCGCCGATCGCCAGCAGCTTGAGGTCCTGCCCGATCTGCGCGCTGGCCCGCGCCAGGCCACGCGGCAGCGACTCGTTCAGCTCGCGCACCGCGACACCGGTGCCCCAGCCGTACAGCACCAGGAAGGCGATGGTCAGCGCGATGGCGCCATACAGCGCCTTGCGGCGCACCGCCTCGCGGAAGGTCAGATGAGCGATACGGAGGGTGTTCATACGTCTCGCGTCTCCACCGACTGCACGAAGAGGTCTTCCAGCGTGGTGTGGTGCGGCACGAGCGCGTGCAGGCGGGCGCCTCCCCGGATGATGGCGTCGGCAATGCGCGCCGTGTCGCTCTCGTCCTCGACGGCGTAGCGGAGCCTCTGCACGCCGGTACCGGCTTTCACCACGTCCGCTCGCCCTGAGCCTGTCGAAGGGCGTGGTTCGACAGGCTCACCACGAACGGTAGCTACGGTGCTGTCGCTAGAGCCGGCTGACCCGCCAGGCACGCCAGGCAGCGCCTCGGCTGGGTGGGTAAGGCGGGGCCAGCGCGCTTCGAGGTTGGCAAGCAGGGCAGGCGTGGCACCTTCCACGCGGACCTCCACTTCCAGGGTGCCCGAAATGAGCTCGGCCATTGGTCCCTGGCGCACCACGCGTCCTCTGTCGATGATCGCGACGCGGTCGCAGACCATCTCCACCTCCGACAGCAGATGTGAGTTCAGGAAGACGGCCACGCCGCGGGCGCGCAGGGTGCGAATCAGGTCGCGCACGTCGCGCCGGCCAATCGGGTCGAGCGCGGACGTGGGCTCGTCCAGGATGACTAGCTTGGGGTCGGCGATCAGCGCCTGCCCGATGCCGATGCGCTGCAGCATGCCCTTGGAGAAGGTGCCCAGAGAATCGTGTGCGCGCGCTTCCAGGCCAACCAGCTTGAGTGACTCGGCGATGCGCCGCGCCCGCTCGCGCTTGGGCACGCCATAGAGTGAGGCGTGGAGCTCCAGGAACTCCTCGGCGCGCAGCCATTCGTGAAAGCGGAACTGCTCTGGCAGGAAGCCCAGCCAGCGTCGTGCCGTGGCATCGCCCAGCGGCCGGCCAAAGAGCCGTCCCTGCCCGCCGCTGGGATGCACCAGGCCGACCAGCATCTTAACCGTGGTCGATTTGCCGGCGCCATTGGGACCCAGGAACCCGAACACCTCGCCCTCAGGCACCGCCAGGCTGAGTCCTGCGACGGCGATGCGCCGGCCGTACTCCTTGCGCAGGTTAGTGGTTTCGATGGCCAGGGCGGAGGCCACGGGACGCAGCGTGGGCAGGATGGAGGCGACGCTGCCCCCGCCGTGCCCTTCCGATACTGCGGTCACGCTCTGTGTAACGGCCACGGGGTTAGCGCGCCGGCTGGAGCGAGCGAGCTGCGGCGAGCAGGTCGGCTTCGGAGAGACTGCCCACCAGGGCGTGGAGCGTGCCGTCCTTCTGCCAGACCAGCGCCGGCACCGGCAGCTCGCCGGTGATGAGCGTGGCGGAGACGCCGTCCACCTGGACCTGGCTGGAGGTGCCGCGCGTGACGGGGATGGGCAGCGTGGTGCGCCAGTCCTGGATGGCAAGCAGCTGGCTGGCGAGCGCAGGCGGTACGGCGCCTGACTTGAGCAGCACGTCGCGCAGCCGGTCCACGTTGATGGTCGGCGGCACGTCCAGCGTCGGGCTCTTGAGCTGGAGGAAGGCGACGTAGGGGCTAGACGGCCGCTGGGTCGCGCTCTGCCGCGCGGCGCCGCCGGCGCTGCCGTCGCCCATCGGCGGGGTGCCATAGATGAAGGCGGAAGAGGCGGGCACACTGCCCTTCACCGTCTGCCCGTTGAGCGCGCGGAGCTCGTTGAGCAGCGCGGCGTCGCTGATCCCGTAGCCCTGCGCAGCTGTGACCAGCTTCTGGCCGTCGTAGGTGAAGCTGAAGTTGGCGGCCTCGCCAACGTAAATCATGCGGCTCTGCGCCAGCTGCGCCGGCAGCGCGGTAGGTGCGCGCAACTGCAGGCCGGTGGTCCGTGCGGCGTCGGCGAGGTTGGTGGCGCGCACCTTTGGCTCGGTCGCGCCGCTGAACGTCCCAAGGCGAGAAAGGTCGTCACGGTCGTGCACGGGCAACCCACGCAGGAAGGAGAGGTCCACCTTCACCGGCTGCACCTGCTGTACGCGCAGCGACTGTACGATGCCCTGCGCGAACGACTGCACGGCGGGCTGGGTGAAGCTGACGCCGAGCAGCAACGCGGCGGCCGCGGCGCCGCCGGCCAGCGGTAGCGGACGGAGCGAGCCAAATGCCGGCTGCGACCAGCGGCCGGCCAGCGCGGAGATGCGCTCGCTCCAGCCACCGGCCCGGGGCGCGGCTCCTCTGGCCGCCCTGGCGCGGGCCAGGACCGTGGCCACCGCCGGCCGGGCCGGCAGCTCCGGGTAGTCGTGCGCTAGCGCCGCGGCGGCGCTGGGCGCGCCGCCGAGCATCAGCAGACGGCCCTGGACCAGCGCGCCGTCCGAGCGCAGTTGCGCCAGGCGCACGCCGCACGCGACGCAGCCGGCGGCATGGGAGCGCAGCTGCTCCTGCCAGGCCGGCGCCAGCTGGCCGTCCAGCAGGGACTTGAGCAGGCCCTCGTCGTATCCCGCCAGGCACTCCCGGCGAATGGTGGTAGTCATGGTCTTCTCCTCGATTACATCCCGCCACGCTGGGCGAGATAGGCATCCTTGAAAGCGCGCTCGGCGCGCGCCAGCAGCGTGCCGACTGATCCCTGCGCCACGCCCAGCGCGGCGGCGATCTCGGCGTAGCTCAACCCCTCCGAGCGCAGCACCAGGCAGTCGCGATGGCGCTCGGAGACCTGCACCAGCGTGCGGCGCACCAGGTCCCGCTCTTCGGCACGATTGGCCTCGTCCGCTATGCCGGCGTCGCCGGGTGTCAGAGCGGGGTCCCGGGCCACGGCGTCCTCGCGTGTGCGGCGACGGCGGTCAGACCGAAGCGCGTTGTAGCCGCGGTTGACTGCCACGCGGTACAGCCAGGCGCGCACCGGTGCGCCGCCGGGCTCCGGTGGCTTCCGGAAGAGCTGCACGAAGACCTCCTGCGCCAGGTCGCCGGCCGCCTCGGCATCGCCCAGCAGGCGAGCCAGCAGGCGGTGCACGCCGGTCCAGTGCTCGTCGTAGAGCCGGGCAAAGGCTAGCTCATCGCCGCGGCGCAGGCGCTCCAGCAGGTCCTGCTCCAGCGGGCTCTGGCGTGCGTCCAGCGCGTAGGGGTCGGCTGAGGGGACCGGGGGCAGCGGATAGCGGCCGGGAGTCCCGGCGTCGGGGAAGCCGGGTACTCCAGGCACTCCTGGATTGCGGGGGTCGCGTCTCACTGTGGTTGTCGGCGGGGCAAGGGTCTGTTGCACCATGTGGCTCGTCCATCCAGTGCGTGTTTCTGCTCCATACACACCGCCGCGCTCCGGATTGTGACAGCGAGGGGACCCAAAGCGATCACGCTGGACAGGGAGGCCCCAAACTTGCGATACCACACCAGCGTGATTGCTGTGAGCGGTGGCATGCGGGTGTTGGGGCCGCGCGAGGCGGCGCTGCTGGCGGCCGAGCGCGCCGTCCTGGGCGAGGTGCGTGAGACGCTCGCGTCGCTTGATGCCGACCAGGCCGACCTCGCGGCGCTGCGCCAGGCAGCGCTGGACCTGGACGACCTGTTCCTGCTGGTGGTGGTAGGCGAGTTCAACGCGGGCAAGTCGGCGCTGCTCAACGCGCTGCTGGGAGGACCGTACCTGCAGGAAGGCGTGACGCCGACCACGGCCGAGGTGACGATCATCCGTTATGGCGAAGAGCCCGGCACGCGCGAGCGCGAAGGAGGCGTGGTGGAGCGAACGCTGACGGCGCCGCTGCTGCGCGAGCTCTCCATCGTGGACACGCCGGGCACCAATGCCATCATCCGCCGGCACGAAGAGCTGACCCGCGAGTTCGTGCCGCGCAGCGACCTGGTGCTGTTCGTCACGTCGGTCGATCGGCCGTTCACCGAGAGCGAGCGCGCCTTCATGGAGCACATCCGCGCCTGGGGCAAGAAGGTGCTGCTGCTGCTTAATAAGGTGGATATGCTGGATTCGGGTGGCGCGAGCGGGACCAGCAGCGGCAGCTCCGAGCGCAGCGCCCAGCAACTGGCGCAGATCCGCTCATTCGTCGTCGAAAACGTGCAGGCGCTGCTTGGGTTCGCGCCCCTGATCTTCCCCGTCTCGGCGCGGCTGGCGATGGAAGCCAAGACCGGCAATCTCGAACCGGCGGCGCGAGCGGATGCCTGGCGGCGCAGCGGCTTCGAAGCGCTGGAGAGCTACCTGGCGGAGACGCTGGACGAGGCGGAGCGGGTGCGGCTCAAGCTGCTCAACCCGCTGGGGGTGGCGGAGCGCGTGTCCGGCAGGGCGCTGGCGGCAGCGCGGCTGCACTTGGACGTGCTGCGCGCCGATCTGCAGGGCAGCGAAGGCATCGAGGGGCAGCTCGAGCTGTTCCGCACCGACTTGCGGCGCGACTTCCAGCGCCGGCTGCACGAGGTGGACAACGTCGTCCACGAGATGAATGATCGCGCCGATGCCTACTTCGAAGAGACACTGCGGCTCGGCCGGCTGTTTGAGCTCTTCAATTCCGACCGGCTGCGCACCGACTTCGAGCGTAAGGTCATCGCGGACAGCGGACAGCGTATCGACGCGGCGGTGCAGTCGCTGGTGGACTGGATCCTGGATCAGGAGCAGCGCCTGTGGCGCTCGGTGGCGGAGTTCGTGGGGCAGCGCGCCGCGGGGGCAACCGGCGTGGCGACGGGTGGCGCTGACGGCTGGCAGCCGGGAGGCGCCGGCAGTGCCCCACCCTGGTCGTTCGCCCAGGAGCGGCAGCGGATGCTGGCGGCGGTGGAACGTGCCGCCGAGCAGGCGCTGACGCAGTACGACGCCGAGTCCGAAGCGCAGCGGTTCGCGCTCTCCATGCGCGACGCGGTGACGCAGACGGCACTGACACAAGTAGGCGCGCTCAGCCTGGGCGCGGCAGTGGTGGGGCTCGCCACCACTGCCGTGGCCGACGTAACGGGCGTGCTGGCGGCCAGCGTGTTGTTTGGCGTGGGGCTGTACATCATCCCGCTGCGCCGCCGGCAGGCGCGCGAGCAGTTCCGCAAGAAGTCAGACGACCTGCGCCAGCGGCTGACCGACGGCATGACGCGCCAGTTCGAGAGCGAGCTGGAGCGATCCGTGCAGCGCGTGCGCGACGTGCTGGCGCCCTACGCCCACCGCGTGCGTGCCGAGCACGACCGGCTCCAAGCGGCACACGAGCGCCTGGACACCCTGGCGAAGCAGCTAGGCGACCTGCGCCGCCGGGCCGAACGCGAGCTGCCTGGTTCTGGGTCGACGTTGCCAGACGGGACCAGCGCGCCCGCGGCGGTCGCCACGACGGGTGATCAGGCGGCGTAAGGGCGCCAGGCTTCCTCTACCTGGTGATGGCCGAGCGTGGTACCGTCTGAGCATGCAGCAAGGTGATGGACGGTTCCGGGTGCGCCCGGCGCAAGACGGTGAAACAGCGGCGGACGGCGACGAGGTAAGCGAAGACACCGGATCGCCGTCCATCCGCGAGCTCCAGCGCAGGCGGCGCGACGCTACCCGCGTGCGCTCGGACATCGAGGCGCTGCTGGCTGTGCCGATGGACAGCGATGACGACGAAGAGGCAGCCGAGTCGCCCGCGAGTCAAGACGGAACGCCAATGGCGGCCCCAGCACGGGTCTACGTGGTGTTTCACGGCGCGAAGTGGGAGGATCCCGATGGCGGCCTGCGCGAGAGCGACGCCATCGCGGGCGTGTACGCTACCGAAGAGGCGGCATGGCGCGCGGCGGCACAGCTGCGCAAGGACCACCCGGAGCGTCAGGACGCCTGGTACCAGCCATACGACGTCGCGGGAGACTAGCACTACGGCAGCCAGCGGTTGCAGCGTACGCCGGAGGGCCGACTCACGGTTTTCCGGCGGCGTGACATTCCGAGGTAGGATTCGCTCGTGGACCCCAGCGTGAGCGGTGACCCGGTGACGGACCTGCTAGCCGTGCTCGAGGCGCAGCGCACCGTGTATGGCCAGCTGCTTGAGCTTGCTGCCGACCGTCACGCCGCGCTCGTCGCCGCCGATGCCGAACGGCTGGCAGAGCTGGCCGGGCACGAGCAGCCCCTGCTCACACGGGCGCGCCGCCTAGAGACCGCGCGGCTGCAGTTAGTGCGCTCCTGGGCCGCGAAGCTTGGCGTCAAGCCCGAGGCCGTCACCGTCACCGAGCTGGTCCAGCACGTGGACCGCCCGCGCGCCGCCGCGGTCCTGGCTGCACGCGATGCGCTGCTGGAGGTGGTGAGCCGCGTGGACGCCGCCAATCAGCGCAACGCGCAGCTGCTGGACGGCTGCCTCGCCTCCGTAGACGCTTCGATCCAGGACCTGCTTCAGCACGTCCAGGTGGTCCAGGTGGATCCGCGCTACGCCCAGGGCGGCGCCAGGGCCTCCCAGGAGGCCGGGCCGCGCCTCACCGACTACCGTGCCTAGCGGGTACTGCGTACTGTCTTTCTGAGCGCAGCGAACGGGCTCAACCTGACAGGGGCGGCCCATTCAGCCTATGCCCCTTTAGTCTTGGCCACTTTGGTCGAGAATAGTGGAGAGGCCCTGCGTCCAGTGCGGCGCGCCTCCCGCGATCCTAGGAGTACCCCATGCGCTCCAGCTTTTCCAGCCTGACCACGCTCTCGCGCGCGCTGCAAGCGCAGCAGCAGGCGCTGGACACCACTAACCACAATATCGCCAACACTGGGACCGACGGCTTTTCGCGCCAGAAGGTCTCGCTGACCGCCACCACGCCCTACACGTCGCTGGCGCTGAACAAGCCGGCCGGTGCCGCCCTGCAGATCGGCACCGGCGTCATGGTGTCGGAAGTCAGCCGCCAGCGCGACATCTTCCTGGACATGGAGCTGCGCGGCGAATCGCAGATGCAGGCGCAGTGGGACACCCTCGCCCAGGGCCTGGCCGGGGTCGAAGCCGTGGTGAACGAGCCGGGCGACAACAACCTGCGCACCCAGATTGGCGCGTTCTTCAACGCCTGGAGCGACCTCTCCAACAATCCACAGAGCGGCGCCGCGCGCTCCGCGGTGCGCTCCACCGGCGACGCGCTGGCGCGCACCTTCAACAGCATGGCCGAGCGCCTGAGCGGCCAGCGCCAGGACATCAGCAGCCAGATCGCGCTCCAGGCGCGCGAGGTCAACGACATCGGCCAGAACCTGGCTTACCTCAACGGCCAGATCCGCAACCTCATGGCCGCCGGCGACACACCCAACGACATGATGGACGAGCGCGACCGCCTGCTTGACCGCCTTGTCGAGCTCACCGGCGCCACCTACCGCCAAGACGGCCAGGGCGGCATCTCGGTCAATATCGGCTCGCGCTGGTGCTCTGGATACCAGCGGTTGTCGTGTCGGTATCCATCAGCGCGACGTTTTGGCTGACGGCGAAGCCCACGTTGGTCATAGCCACGGCGCCGCCCAGTCCGGTTGCCAGATTGGCATTGACTAGCACGTCAACGTCGAAGTTGTTGAAGCTGATCAGCTTGGCACCGTTGATCGTGCTCACGTTGTTGACGGTAATGGTCTGCGTGGCGCCACCCTCCTGGGTAAGGACCAGGTCGACGCTGTCGGTGGCAGGCGCATAGGGCGCGGCCACGTTAAGCGTGTAACCCATCGGGTTGGTCGGCGCCGACTTCGCCTGAATGTTTTCGATACCGTTCGCGGCCGTCAAGTCTGCCCCGGACACGGGCGCAGCCGACGCGGCTGCCACAACGGTGACGCCGTCGGGGAGCACGAGCGCAGCGTTTGACCCTGCCGCGGTGCCGACACCCGTCACCTGTGCGCCGCCCATCTTCCCGTCGAGCAGCTTGGTCCCGTTGAACTGCGTCGTCTGCGAGACGCGCGAGAGCTCGGCCAGCAGCGCGTCGGCCTCCGGCTTGATCGAGAGCGCGCGGTCGGCGTCACTCATGATGCCGTTGGCGCTCTGCACGGCCAACTCGCGCAGCCGCATCAGGATGTCGTGCTGGACCGAAAGGCCACCCTCCGCCGTCTGCAGGAAGCTCACGCCGTCCTGCGCGTTGCGGCTGGCCTGCTGCAGGCCACGCACCTGGTTCTTGAGCCGCTCGCTGAGGAACAGGCCAGCAGCGTCGTCGCGTGCGCTGTTGATGCGCAGACCGCTGGAGAGGCGCTCCACTGTGCGGTGGAACAGCCCCTGCGTCGCGCCCAGGTGGCGCTGCGCGGTCATCGCCGGCATGTTGGTGTTGATCGATGCGCCCATGTCAGTTCTCTCCCTAGATCGTTTGCCGCCCCAGCATCCGTGCTGTGGCTTGTGGCTCGCTGTGATGCGTCTGGCGCCGGTTCACCGGAAAGGGTTCCGGCCTCCGTCCGCAGTTGCGCTCACGGTGAGTATCGGCAGGGTTAGCGCGACCTGAAGAGGGGTAAAGTTACGAAATTGGAAATTGCCGTACTGACCGCCAACAGCCAGCTCGGTCGCGCGCTCGTCCCTGAGCTGGAGCGCATCCCCGGCTGGCGTGTCCGCCCGCTCCTGCGCCGCGACCTCGATATAACCGACGTCACGCCCATCGCCCGGCTGTTCGAGTCGCCGCCAGCTGTACTCATTAATACAGCGTTCTGGGCGACCGAAGATCCCGAGCCCGCGCTGCGCGTCAACGCCCTTGGACCGCGCCTGCTGGCCGAGCGCTGCGCCGCCGCTGGCACGCTGCTGGTCCAGGTGAGCACCGACTACGTCTTCGATGGCGAGGCTGACCGGCCGTACCGGGAAACGGACCCCACAGCCCCGCGCTCGGTCTACGGCATCTCCAAGCTAGCGGGAGAGCACCTGGTCCGCGCGGCGGCGCCCGACCATCTCATCGTCCGCGTCTCCGGCCTGTACGGCCCCGGCGGCAGCCGCGCCAAGGGCGGGACCAACTTCGTCTCGGACATGATCGGCATGGCGCGCGCCGGCAAGGCCATCCGCGTGGTGACCGACCAGCTGCACTCCCCCACCTACGCCCCAGACGCCGCCACCACTATCCGGCAGCTCATCTCGGCCGGCGTCCGTGGCACCGTGCACGTCAGCAATACCGGCGCGTGCAGCAAGTACGACTTCGCGGCGCGCAGCTTTGAGCTCGCCGGCCTGGCGCCCGATTTGCACGCCATCACGCTGGCCGACCTGCCGCCGCTCCCGCCGCGCCCACGCTACACCGTCCTGGCGCACGACGCCCTCCACGCCGCCGGCCTGCCCTCGCCGCGCCCGTGGCAAGACGCCCTGGCAGACTACGTGCGCTGGCTCGGCGAGAACGGCGAAACCTGATCGCCTCTCATAAAGGATCACGTGTCCAACCAACCCACTGAACCCGCGGGCGCTGATGCGCTCGCCGCCGAGCTGCTCGCCTGTTACGCAGCGGTTCGCGACCTGACCGCGCGTCTGCGCGCCGCCGCCGAGTCGGGCCAAACCGACGATCTCGAGGCGCTGGCCGACGAGCGCGCCGCCGGCGTTCAGACCGCCGAGGAACTGCTCGCCGCGCTGATTGCCCAGCGCCCGGTCTCCGGTGCCGCGGTGCTCTCACCGGCGCTCACGGACCAGCTCGAAGCCGAGCTGCGCGCACTGTTGTCCGAAGACGAGCAGGTCCGCGTGCTGCTTTCCTCCCAGGCGCAGGAGGTGCCCCGCCAGCTGGCCGAGCTGCGCGGCGCCCACCGCGGCCTCGGCGGGTACCAGCGCACCGCCATCGACCCCAGCGAGCTCGTCGACCGTTCGGGTTAGCTCTAGCCATACGTGATTCCCTGTGTCCCTCTTCTGTGGGAGAGGGACAGGGCGAAGGCAAGGGTGAGATCTGCAAAGCGCAGGGTGAGGTCCCCCTTCACGTTAACTACCCCCTGCTCCGATAGTGGAGAAGAGCGCATAGGCTCACGGTCCCCACGGGTGCGCCCACCCTGGGGTCTGGGACGCCGTGCGTGTGACGACATACCATGTCGATAACACTCGATTTCAGATCGCAGACCATGGCCAGCGCCCGCTGGTTCGGCGTGGGTCAGGCGCGGTTCGCCCAGGCGGCGGACCGGCTCGGCTCCGGCCTGCGCATCACGTCTGCGCAAGACGACGCGGCCGGGCTCAAGCTCGCGTCGCGCATCGACGGGCAGATCAACGGCTGGCACCAGGCGCAGAAGAACGTCCAGGACGGCATCTCGCTCGCCCAGGTGGTGGACGGCGCCTTCACCGTGCTGACCGGCATCGTCGGCCGCATCCGCGAGCTCGCCGTCCAGTCCGCCAACGGCACGTACTCTGATGTCGAGCGCCAGGCCATGCAGGCTGAGGTGGACATCCTGCGCGGCGAGATCACCAACGTCATCGAGGGGACCACGTTCAACGGTGTAACGCCACTGCGCGGCGACACGTTCAAGCCACCGCCCGACGTGGATCCCTCCGCCCTGGCGAGCGCGCTTATCGGAGCGAACTTCGCCTACGGCACCGCTAACACGCAGTCCGGCATCTACGATGTCAGGGTGCTCCAGGCGCCGGGACCGGCGAAGGCGTTGGGATTTGGGTCCACGCAACCCCTACCCGCCGGAGCCGGCACGGCCGTCCAGCTCAACGTCACCGGCACGCTTGGATCGCGCACGATTGACCTGGCGTACGGGGATGACATCAACGCCTGGGTTCTTGCGATCAACGCCGAGACGGCGAACACGGGAGTGCAGGCGGCGACCGTCGTCATTGGCGCCAACTCATACATGGAGCTGCAGACCACCGGGTCCGGCGGCAGAGTTGAGCGGATCAGTGTCAGTGCAACGACGCTAGATCCGGCGATCAATCCCGATGATTACCTGGGTATCACCGTCGGCGGGAGGCTGACCGCCACCGGCACAGACATGGAGATCACCATCAACGGTGTGGCCGCTCAGGTGAAGAGTGGCCCAACGCAGACGGTGTTCCAGGTGAACGCCCCCGGCGACCCTGCTGACGGCCTCGTCGTCACCATCGGGACGCCACTCGATCCCGTCTACACCACCGGCCCATTTCCCCTGCTGGGCAATTCCGCCGGCACCATTGAGGTTGAGGCGTTTGCTGAGGAGATCATCAGCCTGGTGCTGGACATCCAGTCTGGTCCCAACAGCCCCGACCAGCAATCGCTCACCATCAAGCCGATGATCGACGGCGCCATGGCCATGGCAGGGGCCAACACCATCGGCACCATCGACCTCACGACGCAGGCCGGGGCGCTGGCCGCCATCGACGTGGCCGACGCCGCTGTCACCCAGATCGTCGACGGCCGTACTCAGATCGCCGCCGACATGAAGGCGCTGGACGAGGCGCTGACCGTCACCGGGATCAATGGGGAGAACCAGACCGCCGCGCACGCCCACATCATGGATGCCGACGTGGCGGCCGAATCGGTGGAGCTGATGCGCGGTCAGTTGCAGAGCGACCTGGCCGCCACCGCAAACACGTACATCCACGCTGACGCGGCGCGCACGCTCCAGCTCATCACCGACAGCCGCGTGGGCGTGCTCCTCCAGCCGTCCGCGCCACCACAAGGCGGCGGCGCGCCAGCCGCGTCGGCGGGCGGCGGCGGTGGTGGGGCCGGCGCGCTGGCAGCGGCATCCGCACCCGCCGCCATGGACACGGGTGGGGCCTCCGGCGCCTCGGTCATGAGCGGCGGTTCCGGCTACTCTCCCGCGGCGGTACTGTCGGGAAGCTTCTCGCCCATGGCCACGACTCCCGGCTTCGCTGCCCAGGCGGCCACCCCTGGCTACCAGGCGATGCCGATCCTGGGCAGCGGGTCCCTGGGTGGCGGCCAGGGCCTCTCGTCCAACGAGATGCTCAGCATGATCGCCGGCGGCCTGGCCTAGTCCGTACCTGCTCCAGCCTCTGGTGCTTTCGGTAGCCATCAGCTTCGTATCATCAGCGCCGTGCCGCCCGAGAAGCCCGCGCTAGGATCGGAAGAGCGCGTGACCGGCGCTACCCCTGGCGCCGTCGCTGGCGGGGAAATCGGCGCCGGTCCCGGTGACCCCGCTGGCGCCAGTGCCGGCGAGCCGGTCGTGCTCGTCTTGAGCGGCGATCCCTTCGCCGTCGAGTCGGTGGTTTCCGCCCTGGAAGATGCCGGAGCCGCGACGCGTGTCATCTTCGACTGGGCGCGCTTCGAGGGCGTCGATCCTGCGGCCGCACCGCCGGCTGCCGTTATCGTCCACCCCTCCACCTTCGAGCACACCGACGCCACACTGGCTGCCGGCGCCTTGGGCGAGTTCATCGGCGACACCGGAGCGCCGGTCTTCGTCGTGGCCGCTGGCGGGGACCAGGCTACTGCGCTCGCCGACCGTCTGGCCGCGCACCTCCCTGGCGTCCAAGTCGAGGCGCTCGACTCCGACCGCGCCGCCCTCTCCGCTATCCGGCCCGCTGCCCCAGTCGAGCCAACTGAGCTAGTTGAGCCTGAGGCGCCGGTCATTCCCACTGCGTCGGACACTGGTGCTCGGACCGTCAGTGTTGGCGACCTCACTATCGCGCAAGGTGGCACAGATGGCGAGGTCGCCATCGTGCACGGGGACACGGAGCGTGAAGTCGCGGTCGCCCAGGACAACGGTAGGGGTGAGGCCACGCGCCTACGTCGCTCAGCCATTACCGTCGTGGTGGTGACCGTGCTCCTGTGGCTGTTCTTCGGCCGCGGCGGGCTGGCGTCGCGCTTCGGCGCGGGCGTGGCCACCACACCGGCGCCCTTTGGCGGCGTCACACCGCCGAGCGGCGCCCCTGCGGGAGGGCATGGCGCCGGGGGTGCCGCCGAAGCGCCCGCGGCGGCCGAGCTGGCCGGCCGGGTCACGCGTGCCGATACCAACGGGTCGCTCGCCGGCGTCTCGGTGCTGGTCACGGGGCCGTCCGGGCCGGTGCCGACCATCACCGACGGCCAGGGGCGCTGGCGCGTCGCTGGACTGCGCGGCGGACGCTACACCGTCGTCGCCACGGCCAGCCGCTTCGTCGCTCAACAAGTGCAGGTGGAGGTCCCTGAAGGAAGGGCCTTAGAAAACGTAAACTTGAGCCTCGATCCCGAGAGTCCGTAGGAAGAGCTAGACATGTTTGACCTTCTTGGCAGGACTTTCTGGAGCGTACACCCGCGACGTGGGCCGAACACTCAGGACGTTGAACCCTCGATCGTGAACACCTATACTGCCCATTCGTTGAGGGCCGTGGAGAAGGACGTAGAGCATGGCGCAGGAATCACAGTCACCAGACGGTAGCGGCAACACGGCGACCGCCGTTCTTCCATCCGCCGGCGGCGAGGTCACCATCGAGCGCACCTGGGCGCAGCGCCGCCTGGACTTGTACGACAGGATGGAGCGCGCCATCCGTGAAGAGATCACCCAAGCGCTGCGCAACGCCGCCGAGTTCCGCAACGACCTGGAGCGCGACACCGAGTCGTTCCTGCGCCAGCTGCGCTCCGAGAGCAAGTCCATCCAGGACGAGGTGGTGCGCCTGCGCCGCGAGCAGCAGCAGCTGACTGAGGATATCGACGCGCGTCGCACCGGGCTGGACGAGGACATCAGCCGCCGGCAGCAAGAGCTGCAAGAGGAGCTCGCCAACGCCCGCCGGCAGGCGGAAGGTGAAGTGGCCGCGCTACGCGCCGCCGCCGAGGGAGATGTGGCCCAGCTGCGTGCCCAGTCCCAAGCGGAGATTGCCCAGCAGATCGGCGCGGCACAGGAAGAGGCTGCCCGCGTGCGCGCCGCCATCCAGCAGGAGGCGGCGCAGCTGCGCTCCCAGGCCCAGGACGAGGTAGACGCGCTGCGCGCGTCGGTGCAGTCCCAGACCGACCAGATGGTCCGCGACGCCGAAGCACGACGCGCCGCCATCGCCGCCGAAGTGCGCTCCGCCGAGGAGCAGCTGGCGCGCATGGAGAGCCTGATCGACGCCTTCTTCACCAGCGAGCTTGGCAACCAACTGCGCTCCCTGCGTGGCACGCTCAGCCACACCGGCCGCGCGGCCGCGTCTATGCCCCCTGCACCGACCATCGAGCGCCCGCGACCGGCGGCGCCTCGTGCCTCCGCACCACAGGGCACGGCTGCGCCAGCAGCCGCTGCGCCGGTCGCTCCTGCCGCGCTGCGCGAAGACACCCCTGCACGCCGCCCAGAGCCGCCCTCTGCAGCCGAAGTGGCTGCCCCCAGCACGCCCAACTTGGCGGCTGAAGCGCCCGCCGTACCGGCAGCGCCGCGCTTCACTCCTGCCGACGCTATCGCGCCACCTGCATCGCCCGCCACGCCTGCTGCCACGCCCGCGCCCGCACCGGTCCAGGCCACTCCCGCTGCCCCTCCACCCGCGCCCGTGGCTCCGGTAGCCGTCACGGGGCCACCGGCGCCCGCTGCACCGCGCGAGGAGCGCCCCGCGCCGGTGGCCCCGTCTGCACCGGCATCTCCGTCGGCCTCCACGTTTACCGCGGAGCCGCCGGCTCGCCCGAGCGCCCCACCGCCTGCACCGGTGCGTGACGCGCCTGCACCTACACCACCCGCCGCGCCGTCTGCGCCAAGCCCTGCGCCAACTCCCGGGCCAGCCGCCTCAGCGGCGCGCGCCGAAGCGCCGGCCCGGGCCGAGGTGCGGGAAGCTACGCCCTTTGCGCCGGCCACGCCCTCCGCGCCCGCCGCTCCAGCCCGACCAGAGCCTGTAGCGCCGTCCGCTCCTGAGCGTCCCGGAGCGGCGGAACCCGTGGCGGCGGCTCGCCCTGAAGCGCCCGAGCGACCTGCCGCCTCGGAACGCTCAGCGCCTGTACGTTCTGAGCCTGCGCCCACTGCGCCGGAGGCCCCGGCCGCGCCTGAGCGTCCACGGCCTGAAGCTGCAGCGTCGCGTCCTGCTCCTGAGGCCGCCGTGCCGGCGGACGCCATCGCCGCGACTCCTCCCGCTCCGGCCACGCCGGAACGCTCCACTCCGCCTGAGCGGCCGGTGGCGCCCGAGCGGCCGGCGCAGGCGCGCGAGGAGTCACGCCCGCCCGCTCGATCGGAGGTAGCTGCCCCGCCCGCCCCAGAAGCTCCGGCCCCACCCGCCACACCGGCGCGGCCGCAACCGGCAGCGGCTGCCGAAGCCGTAGCGCCCGCGGCCGCTGCCGCGCCTCTCGCTCCTGCGGCACCTCCACCCGCCCCCACTGCGCCGGCCGCTCCGGCTGCGCCAGAACAGCCGGCGGGACCGATGCGCACCTCGGTGGTCATCTCGCGGGTGCCAGGCTTCTCTCGCGCGCTGGCTTTGCAGCGCGCCATTCAGCAGCTGCCGGGTGTCACCGAGGCACGCGCCCTGGGCTACGAGCGTGGCGTGCTCGATCTCGAGGTCCAGCACGACGGCTCGCTCGATCTCGCTGCGCAGGTCACCGACCTGCCTGGCATTCGCCTCACGGTGGTGGAGAACAACCCCGGCCAGCTCCAGCTCGCCGCCGAAGCGTAACCCTATCCGTCACATGGGGGAGTACCTTTAGGGACTCTTTCATAGGACCGGGCCCCAGCCGGGTCTATCCTTGTGCCGAGTACTCGGACTGGGCATAGGCCCAGCTTTTTCTTTGGATTGGAGATTCGCCAATGTCCTTCTTCTCGGCGCTCCGAATCGCTGGGTCGTCGCTGACCGCCCAACGGCTGCGCACGGACGTGATCGCCGTCTGTGGTCCGTGCTCGGTCCTGAGCCACTCGATAAGGGACCACGTGTCGCGGAGGGCGGGTGCAGACCAGGAGACCGTCGCGACTTATGGCGCGGCCGCGGCGTCGAGACTACTGTCCGGACGACCTCCGCCCCCACTCCGAGGCGCTGGCTGCACCAGGGCTTCACTGCCCGGGCGGGGCGTAGAGGCGGGCACTGTTGCGCGCCATGCGACCGGCAGGTGCCGGGCGGCGTACATGTGGACTAGGTGCGGAGCGCCGGCGCCCAACACGACCGCCCGTGCGGGTGCACGTTTAGGTCGGGGTGCGGTGCCGGGTACTCGAACCACCACTACACCAGCCCCGCTTCGCGCACGAAGCACACCACGCACACGAAGGGAAACACTATGCAACGACGGTCACTCGGTCGGGCGCTGGTCTCCAGCGCCGCTGCGACGACTCTCCTGTTAGGCGGCGGGACCGCCGTGTGGGCGCAGACGCCGCCCGCGGTTACTGTGACGACACTGGCGGAGCGCACGGTCACGCCGGCACAGTTGCCGGCCGGGACGCTGGTATGGCGCCTGGAGACGTTCCCTACCGGCGATGCCGCGGTGGCGGCGACCGGAAACGCGGGAGTGGCCGCGGCGTACAACGGGCGCAACTACCTGCTCACGCTGGCGCCTCCAGGCGGGGCGACGCCGGGCGGGACGAGGGTCGCCGAGACGGGCGCCGTGCCGGTGCCTCGCACCGCGGCGCAGATTGCGCTGCGGATCTCGTCGCTTACCGGAGGCATGGGCAGCCAGTCGGCTGTGCACTCGCATCCCGGTGCGGAGGGGTACTTCATCATCGCCAGCGAATTCGGCGCCCGCTCCCAGAGCGGCACCGTCCGCGTGCCCGCCGGCCGCACCTTCGTCGGCCCGGCCGGCGGCACTCCCGTCCAGGCAGTGAATACCGGCACGACTGACCTGAACGCGCTGGTGTTCTTCGCGCTCGATGCGGGGCAGCCCGCCTCATCCCCCGCCACGTTTGCCGATCCCGCCGCTGCGGCCCGCGTGGTCGGCGCAACCGGCCTCCCCGCGACCGGGCTGCCCGCCGGCAGTGCACTTCCGCTGATGGGTGCGGCGGCGCTGGCCGCTCTGGGTGTGCTGTCGCGTTTGCGCCTCGTCCCATCCACCATCCGACCTACGCTCTAGCGTAGGGCCGGACTGCGCCGGGTGTCGGGCCATGCCATACTACGGCTGGGGCTCCTTTCAACCGATACTCGGAGTAGACAGACCGTGCCGCGCTCGCTTGGACGACGCTCGTTTCTCACCGCCGCCGTGCCGCTTGCCGGGTTGGCTACCGGCGCCTGCGCAGCGCCCGGCAGACGCGGCGCGGCGCCGGTGGAGACGCCCGTCGCTTTTCTCCCCATCCCCACCGAAGACGTGCAGACGTACACCGCTGCCGGGAAGCCCCGGCCGCGCGTGGACTACATGGAGCTGCCGCTCCGTCTCACCATCCCGCGTCTCTCGGTCAATGCTCCAGTCATCGCGGTCGGCTTGACGCCGGAGCTGGCCATGGACGTGCCTCAGCGCGCCAAAGAGGTGGGCTGGTACGAATACAGCACCCGCCCCGGCATGAAGGGCAACAGCGTGCTGGGCAACAGCGTGCTGGGCAACAGCGTGCTGGCCGGCCACCTGGACTGGATGGGCGCGCCCGGCGTCTTCCGCCGCCTGATCGATCTCAAGGCCGGTGACTCGGTGGCAGTGCGCGGCGCGGACGGCCAGGAGCGCACGTACGCCGTAGAGTGGAACCGCGAGTGGCAGGTGGGCACGGCGCCCCTGGCGACTGTGTTCGAGCCAATCGACCGCCCTGCTCTGACGCTGATTACCTGCGGCGGCCGCTGGAACCCCGCCACCCGTCTTTACGACACCCGCGTCGTCGTCCGCGCCTGCCGCTAGTGCAAGTCCAGGGCGCGTCTCCGGTCGTCCGTGTCGCCCTGTCCGGCGTGTCGCGTGACCTAGAGACGCTGGCCCTGCGCGTGGGCCAGCGCATCCTGGCGGACGTGCTCGTCGCCGCGGATGCCGCCACCGGCCGGGCCATCCTCTCACTCGCCGGCCGCCGCGTGGAAGCGCAGACTCCGGATGGGCTGCGTCAGGGAGAGGTCGTGCGGTTGGTGGTGTCTGAGGTGTTTCCGGACCGTCTGGTGCTGCGCCTGGACCAAGCGCCGGTCGTCCGGTGCGCTCGGCACGCCCGCCGCCGGTGGCACGGGCGCGCCGTCGCTGCCGGCGGCTGATGCCGCTCGGATCCTGGCCGATCTCGACCTGCCGACTTCTCCGAAGCTGTAGCCATACCCGCCAAGCAGGCCGGCCTGCAGCACTTTTGCCTGCAGGTGGACGACCTGGACGCGTGGGTCGAGTACCTCAAGGCCCGGGACGTGCCGCTGACCGCCGGCCCCTTTGACCTGAGCTTCCCCTCCGGCCCCGTGCGTGGCCTGTTCATTGCCGATCCTGAGGGCAACCCGGTGGAGCTGATGCAGCGGCAAGCGCGCTGAAGCTGTCGTCACCACCGTTCGTGGTGAGCCCTTCGGCTCTGCTCAGGACAGGCTTGTCGAACCATGCCCTTCGACAAGCTCAGGGCGAACAGAGACCCCGAAGCGACCGCTAGCGGGAGCGGGCGTCCTCGTCAGCGTCGCTGTCCTGCGCCTCGGTGGAGTCCACTGGACACGCGGCGACGTGCTCCAGGTAGCGCGCGATGTGCGCCGCCAGCGCCTCTGCCTGGAACGTCGTGACCGCTACCGTCCCGTAGTTGTTGTCCTCCAGCCAGTCGTGCAGGCGGCCCAGCAGGAAGCGGATCAGGTGCGCCTGCTTCCAAATCACGGCGCGCTCATCGCCGTCGGTCAGCTCGTGTAGGCGGCCATGGATCCAGTCCGCCAGCCAAGATACGTCATCCGGCGTGTCGCGCTCCAGCGGGCACACCGCGCCGTCCGGCGTGTCGCCTCCCTCTTCATCATCCGCCGTGCGTACCGGCCCAAAGCCGCGCAGCTTGGCCAGCAGGCGCTGCTGGCGTGGGTGGCCCGGCTGCAAGCGGGTCCCTGTCCGCAGGTGGCCGATCAGGTCCTCCAGCTCGGTGCGCGTGAGATCGATGGAGACGCTGCCGCCTTCGCCCAGTAGGTCGCGCATCAAAGCTGTAGTGTCCTGGTCGTCAAGTGGCCGCGCGCTCACACCTGGGCGTGGCGGACCCGTTGCTATCATAGCCGCAGAGTCCGCTCCACCGGAACCCCTATTGGCCAGCAGTCGAGACCGACGCATCGACACCGAAGACGAGCTGCGCGCCCTGGGCGACATGCTCATCGACCTCAACGAGGCGGAGCGCCTGCTCACCGCCGTCCACCGTCGCGCCATTGCGGTGGGTGAAGACGAGGTGCTGCGCCACCTGGACAGCGAGCTGTTCTGGAAGCTGGGCGCCGCCGGGGACCTGCTGCGCGAACACTTCGACATGGAGCGGGTCCACGGGGGCCAGATGTGAAGCCCCAGCAACTCGCCGGTACGTTGGCCGTCGTCGCCGCGATCTGTGTCGTGGTCGCACTGCTTCAGCCCGCGCTGCGAGAGGCAGGCATCGTGATCGGCCTCTTCTTCGCGTTCCTGGCCGGCGGCGTCCTCAACTGGGACCGCCGCAGCGGCCACTGATTATTGCCCGTACGCCTCGCGCACGTACTCCTTGAGCAGCTGCAGGTTGCGCCCGGCGCCTTCGCTGGCGTCGGGCTCGGTTGCCTTCGTCTCGAAGACCAGGTAGCCGTCGTAGCCAATCTCTTTGAGCGTGCGCGCTACCGCGGTCATGTCCAGCGTGTTTTCCCATAGCTGGGCCGCGCGGGCGCCCTTGATGTGCACCTGCGCCAGGTGCGGCGCCAGCAGGCGCAGCTCCTCGATCGGATCGTAGCCCAGGCTCGCGCCGTTGCCCACATCGTAGTACGCCTTCACCGCCGGGGAGCCTACCGCGTCGATGATGTTCAGCATGGCGGGCGCGGAGTTCGCGGGGGAGCGCCCCACGTTCTCCAGCGCCAGGACCGCGCCGGTCTGCTCGGCCACGGGCGCACACGCGCGCAACCCTTCGATCCAGCGCTCCACGCCGAGCGAGGGAGGCTGGTTGTCCACGCCGACGATGGGCACCAGGATGACCTTGGGACCCATCTCCGGCGTGAAGCGCGCCGCCTCGGTCACGACCTCCGCCGCGCGCTCCCGGTCGGTCGGGTCATCGGAGGCAAAGGTCTGCCCCCACAGCGCGCCCAGGCACACCGAGGACACCTCCACCCCCGTCTCTTTGGCCAGGTCCAGCAGCCGCCGGCGCCCCTCGGCCGTCCAAAGGATGTCGCCGGTGTACTCGCGCGCCAGGTCGAACTCCAGGCCGTCGAACCCCAGCTTGGCTGCAGCGTGGAATGCGCCCTCTGCCGGCTGCTTGAGCACCTGCGTCCGCGTACCGAACTTCATGAACCGCTCTCCTGTTCCATCGATCGTGCGCCCATCTGCCGGGCGATCACCCCGGCCATCGTACACAATCTATCGTGCAACGGGTGCTGATCTTCCGGACAGGCAATGGATGACGTAACGATCGACGGCGCCGGGCCCCAGCTGCCCCGCCAGATACTGCGCGTCCTGAACGTGGCGCTGCGCATCTGGGCACGCATGACCAGCGTCTCCACGCTGCGGTTGCTCGCACCGTTCGTCGCCCTGGCGCTGCTCTATCTTGGCTGGCGCCTCTGGCGCGCCGCCGGACGTAGCCCGGTGGGGCGCGCGGTGCGCTGGTGGACCGCGCTCACACTGTGTGCGCTCGTGGCCGGTGGCGCCGTCTACTTCGCGGCCGGCCCGGCCGACGATGCGACTACTCTTGCCGTGTCTATCGCCGCCGAGGAATCTGGGGTGGGGCGGACGGTATACCCAGCGCCGATCGTCCTGGCCGGGAGCGTGGCCGCCGTACTGGCGACGCTCGCCGGCGGCCACGCCTGGTGGCAGAGTCGCGCGCCACTCGCCGAGCGTCTGGAAGCGCAGGCGGCGCTGGCCACTCTCTATCGTCGCCGCGCACTTCCGGCGCTGCGCCTGCTGGTCGCGGTGCTCGCCGGCGTCACGACGGGATGCGCCGTCGTGGTCGTGGGTGGCTCCTTTGGCGCGTCAGCGCAGCCCGCGCCACCCGTAGCTGCGCCCGCTGGGCTGCCTGGGGTGACTCGCCGGGCCGAGGGATCGCTGTGGGTGGGCACACCGCGGGGCGCCAGCCGGCTGCACTGGGCGGCCGATGGCACGCCGCACTGGGAGGCCGTGCGCCGGCCATGGGCGCCGCTGCCGTCTAACGCTATCACCGATATTGCCGTGGGGCCTGCGGGCGACGTGTGGTTCGCCACGCCCACGGGTCTGGCGCGGCTCCAGACGGGCGCGACGGACACGCGCTGGCGGACGGCGTCGTCGGGCACGGGAGCACTGCCCGATCCGGTGGCGCTCGCCGCCGCGGTTGATGCGCACGGTGTCGCCTGGACCGGCACGGGCAAAGGGCTGGCAGCTGTCGACGAGCGCGGCAGCGGGCGCTTCTATGGCTTGCACAACGCGCCCCTGCTCCACCAGGTGCTTGATGCGGTGTTCATCGATAACACCGGCCGCATCTGGGCGGGCGGCGCCGGCGGAGTCAATGTCTACGAGCCTGGCCGTGTGGCGCACGACCCGGGCGACTGGGTGGCGGGCTTCAACGGCTCCAGCACGCGCGATGCGCTGCCAGCCAACCTGGTGTACGCCATCATGCAGGACAGCCGCGGTCGCATGTGGTTTGGCGCCAACGGCGGCGCGGCGGTGTTGAACCCCGCGGCGGGCGAATATTCGCTCGGCAGCGGCGACGCGTCGCGCTGGCGCACCTTCCTCCCGGGAGGGACACCGCTCCCAGGAGGCGCCGTGCACGCCATCGCCGAAGGCCGCGACGGCCGGATCTACTTCGCCACCGATCGTGGTCTTGCCATCCTGGACGACCGCGTTCCGACCTCACTCGTATGGACGGTCATCACTGCGGGCGCGCCAGGCACGGCAGCCACGCCAGCTTCCCCAGCCACGCCGAACGTTCAAGGCACGCCAGGCAGCCGTGCCACCGCACCACAGCTTCCTCACGCCTGGGTAGAGGCGCTTGCCGTCGCGCCCGACGGCCGCGTGTGGATCGGTACCAAGGGCGGCCTGGCGGTCTACGACCCTTCCCGGCCAGATCAACCACTCCCTGTCTACCGCTCCCACCCCATCCGGCGCTGGACCGGCCTGTTCTGGCCCCTCCATGCCCACCAGGATCCGGTGGACGACGAGATCACGGCGTTAGCATGGCAGCCCTCTCGCTAGAGGAAGCTACCGCGCCGCCGCGATGGTTTCCGTCTTAGGTAGCTCCGCGGACGACGGCTTGTCCACGTCCAGGGCGGCGGGGTTCTCCAGGCGCAGCTTGGGGTTGGCGCGCTCGAAGCCGAGCTGCACTGGGACCGGGTAGTCGCCAGAGAAGCACGCGGTGCAGAAGCCCTTCGGATCGAGCCCCACGGCCTGGTAGGCGCCCTGCAGCGTCAGGTAGCCCAGCGAGTCCGCGCCCACCTTCTGGCGGATGGCCTCCTCTTCGGTCAGCCGATGCGCGATGAGCTCGCCATAGGTGGCCATATCCACGCCCAGGAAACACGGATGGCGCAGCGGCGGCGCGCAGATGCGCAGGTGTACCTCGCGCGCGCCGGCGCGGCGCAGCATGCCCACGATCTGCTCCTGTGACGTGCCACGCACGATGCTATCGTCCACCACCACCACGCGCTTGCCCTTGAGCACCTCCGGCAGCGGGTTGTACTTCAAGCGCGCCGCCGCCTGGCGCATGCTCTGGTCCGGCTGGATGAAGGTGCGGTGGATATAGCGGTTGGACATCAAGCCGTCGCGGTAGGGCAAGCCCGCCTCCGCGGCGTAGCCGTGCGCCGCGGGCAGCGCCGTGGTCGGCACGCCGATCACCAGGTCCGCCTCCACGGGGTAGTCCTTGGCCAGCTGGCGGCCCATGGCGTAGCGCGTCTCGTAGACCAGCTTGTTCTCGATCACGCTGTCCGGGCGCGCCAAGTAGATGAACTCGAACAGGCACAGCGCGTGGCGCCGCGTATCCACCGGCGCGCGGTAGCTGCTGACCCCGCTGGCGTCGATCACCACCACTTCTCCGGGATCGATCTCGCGCACGAACTGCGCCCCCACGGTATCCAGGGCACACGATTCGGAGGCCAGCACCCAGGCGTGGTCGCGTTTGCCGATGCACAGCGGGCGGTTGCCCAGCGGGTCGCGCGCGCCGATCAGCTGGTCTTTGGTCAGCATCACCAACGAGTAGGCGCCAATCAGCCGCGGCATGACGCGCGTGACCCGCTCGCCCCACGTGGCGCCGGGCGCCCGCGCCACCAGCGCCGCGATCAGCTCGCTGTCGGTGGACGTGCGGGGCACGAAGCCATCCGCCAGCAGCCCTTCGCGCAGCGAATCGGAGTTGACCAGATTGCCGTTGTGGGCGATGAAGATGCGCCCCTCTGGACCGCCAGCGCTCGTGGACGGATCGACGTCGGCAAAGACGGGCTGCGCGTTCTCTTCGCGCGAGCCGCCGGTGGTGGAGTAGCGGTTGTGGCCACAGGCGATGGAGCCTTCCAGCTGGCGCAGGATGTCCTCGTTGAACACCTGTGACACCAGCCCCATGGCCTTGTAGAAGCGCATCGCCTCGCCATCAGACACGGCGATGCCGGCCGACTCTTGCCCGCGATGCTGGAGGGCGTACAGCCCAAAGTACGTGATGCGCGCCGCCTCCACGTCCTTGCCGTAGATGCCGAACACGCCGCACGCCTCGCGCGGCGGCTGCTCCTCCTGCTCGGCTTCCCCACCCTGCCCAACGTGCCCGGCCTGCTCAGCGTCGTCCGGGCTGATCGCGTTGCCTGCACCACGCGCATCGCGTGGGTCGCGCACATCGTGTGCGAGGTCAATCTGCTCGGAAGCCGGGAAGGCTGGGCCTCTATTCACATTCAATTGTATCCCCGGCGGCGGCGCCTGTGGGCCCACAGGCATTCGGCCCACAGGCATTCAGGCGCAGCCGCCGGCCGCTGGCCGCGCAGGTCGGCCGAGGGCAGTTTCCAGCCCCGTCTCGTACCGCGTCCTCGCCTGGCTCAGCGGCACGTCCAGGTAGGGCTCGATCGCCACACGGTCGCCGCCCGTGATCCCCAGACGGGAGAGCGGGATGCCGTGGCGTTTGGCCACGTCTTCCAGGGCACCCCATTGCGCTTCCGGCAGCGACACCACGATGCGTGACTGGCTCTCCCCGAACAGCGCGGCGTCCGGCCGAAGGGCACGCCAGGCGTCGGGAAGCGTGACGCGCACGCCGATGGACGAGACGTTGCGTGAGGCGTCATCGGCTGGGATGCCGTCGGGGGCAGTGCAGCTTTCCACCAGCGCGACGGCTAGACCGCCATCGGAGCAGTCATGCGCGGAGCTCAACAGGCCCTGCGAGATCGCCTCTCGCACCGCCGCCTGGATGCCGAACTCCGCGTCCAGGTTTAGCTTCGGGACGTGGCCGGCTACCAACCCGTGAACCAGTTCCAGATATTCAGATGCACCCAGCTCCTCGTGCGTCTCGCCCAGCAGCGCCACCACGTCGCCCGCGCGTTTGAAATCGCTGGTGCAGCGCTGCTCCGCGTCCTCTAGCAGGCCCAGGACGCCCACGATGGGTGTGGGGTAGATCGGCTCGCCGCCGCTCTCGTTGTAGAGGCTCACGTTGCCGCTGATAACGGGGGCGCCCAGCGCCTCGCACGCTTGCGCCATGCCCTCGATGCACTGCTGCAGCTGGTAGTAGACGGCGGGCTTCTCCGGGTTGCCGAAGTTGAGGCAGTCTGTCGCCGCGAGTGGCAGCGCGCCGGTGCACGAGACGTTGCGCGCCGCCTCGGCCACCGTGATGCGCCCGCCCATCAGCGGGTCCAGGTAGCAGTAGCGGCCGTTGCCGTCGGTCTTCAGCGCGATAGCGCGGCGCGTCCCCTTCAGGCGCAGCACCGCCGCGTCGCCGCCCGGCGCTACCACGGTGTTCGCCTGCACTGTGGTGTCGTAGCGCCGGTAGACGTAGCGCTTGCTGGCGATGTTGGGCGCCGCCAGCAGCCGCAGCAGCGTGTCGTTCAGGTCCGCCGGCACCGGCAGGCCGGAGAGGTCGCGCTCGCGGGCGGCGCGGATGTGCTCCGCCTCCACGCCCTCACGGACGTACAGCGGTGGCTCGGTCAGGATGGTGTGGGGCAGCTCGGCCATCACACGGTCGCCGTCCAGCACGCGCACCAGCTGGTCGTCGGTGACCTGGCCGATCACGTCCGAGTGCAGCCCCCAGCGCGCGAAGACCGACTGCGCCTCGGCCTCGTGTCCGCGCGCCACGATCACCAGCATGCGCTCCTGGCTCTCGGAGAGCATCACCTCGTACGCCGTCAGACCGGTCTCGCGCCGCGAGACTTTGGCGACATCGATCTCGATGCCGCTCTCGCCCTTGCTGGCGCACTCCACCGTTGAGCTGGTCAGCCCGGCCGCGCCCAGGTCCTGCATGCCCACTAGCCAGGGCGCGTCCAGCACCTCCAGGCACGCCTCGATCAGCAGCTTCTCGCGGAACGGGTCCCCCACCTGCACCACGCCGCGGTGGGACGCCTGCGGGTCGTCCACGCTGGCGAAGGTCGCGCCGTGCAGGCCATCGCGCCCGGTGTCCGCCCCCACCAGCAGCACGCTATTCCCCGCGCCGCTGGCGCGGGCGCTCACCAGCTTGTCGGCGCGAGCAATGCCGACGCACATGGCGTTCACCAGCGGGTTGTCGGCGTAGCTGCGGGCGAACACCACCTCGCCGCCCGCGTTGGGCACGCCGATGCAGTTGGAATAGCGCCCGACGCCGCCTACTACGCCCTCGAAGAGGTAGCGGTTTCGCGCGGCGCGCGCCGGGTCCGCGTCGTCGGGTGGCCCGAAGCGCAGCGAATCGAGCGTGGCGATGGGGCGGGCGCCCATCGTGAAGATGTCACGCACGATGCCACCAACGCCGGTGGCGGCGCCCTGGAACGGCTCGACCGCGCTGGGGTGATTGTGGCTCTCGATCTTGAAGATGGCGGCCAGCCCGTCTCCCACGTCCACCGCCCCGGCGTTCTCTTCCCCCGCGCCGACCAGGATGCGCGTGGCCGCCTCCATTCCCTGGGACCGGAAGCGGCGCAGCAGTGGCCGGCTGTTCTTGTAGCCGCAGTGCTCGCTCCACATCGCACCGCAGATGCCGAGCTCCACCGCGGTCGGGCGGCGCCCCAGACGGCGGCAGAACTCGTCGAACTCGGCGCGCGTCAGCGCCACCTCGCGCAGCTGCGCGTCGGTCGGCTCGATCAGGGCTTCCGGCGCGATTGCAGTGGCTGCTGTGCCTGCTGTGGCCGCTGTGGCTGTAGTCGTCATCAGGCGGTCACCAGCGCGTTTACCACCGACTCGAACATGCCCTTGCCGTCGGTGCCGCCGAGGATTGGCTCGCAGCAACGCTCGGGGTGCGGCATCAGGCCGAGCACGTTGCCGCGCCGGTTGCGGATGCCGGCGATGTTTCCGGAGGAGCCATTGGGGTTCGCCTCCGGCGTGACGTTGCCCTGCGCGTCGCAGTAGCGGAAGACTACCTGGCCATTGGTTTCCAGCTCGGCCAGCGTAGCGGCATCCGCGAAGTAGCTGCCGTCGCCGTGCGACACGGGGTAGTTCACCACCTGGCCGCGCTCGTAGGCGCGAGTGAACGGCGTCTGGTCGTTCTCCACGCGCAGGTGGACCCACTGCGAGCGGAACTGGAGCGAGCGGTTCTGCTGGATGGCGCCGGGCAGCAGCTGCGCTTCCAATAAGATCTGGAAGCCATTGCAGATGCCCAGCACCAGGCCGCCGCGCTCGGCGTAGGCGCGCACCGCCTCCATCACCGGCGAGATCGCGGCGATGGCGCCCACGCGCAGGTAATCGCCGTGTGCGAACCCACCGGGTAGCACGACACAGTCGTAGCCGTCCAGCGAATTGCGTCCTTCGGTGGCGTGCCAGACGTACTCCGCCTGCTGCCCCATCACGCTGGTCAGCACGTGGTGCGTGTCCGCCTCACAGTTGGAGCCGGGAAAAACGGCGATGGCGAACTTCATACGCCCGCGTCCTCCCGAACTTCCGCCACTTCATAGCGGTAGGTCTCGATGACGGTGTTGGCGAGCAGCTTCTGGCACATCTCTTCGATTTGCCGCTCGGCGGTGGCGCGGTCGACGCCCTCCATGCGCACCTCAAGGTAGCGGCCCGACCGCACCTCGTGTACGTCGCCGAACCCAAGGCTGTGCAGCCCGCCGGCGATCGCCAGCCCCTGCGGGTCGTTGACGCCCGGCTTGAGCGTCACGTGGATCTTGGCCAGCACTTACAGTCCCTTTCCAGTCAATCGCCGCAGCGCCTCGACGTACCGCTCGCGCGTGGCGGCGACCACGTCGTCGGGTAGCGCGGGGGCCGGCGGCTCCTTGTTCCAGCCGCTCTGCTCCAGCCAGTCGCGCAGGTATTGCTTGTCGAAACTGGCTGGTGTGCCACCGGGGCGGTAGACACCGGCATCCCAGAACCGAGAGCTATCCGGCGTCAGCAGCTCGTCAATCAAGATCAGCTCGCCCTCCGCCCCGTCCTGCGCGTTGCGGACCGTCTCGGTAGTGGTCCCCGCGGTGCCGGCGTCGGCGCCGCGATCCGTGGTGCCGGTACCAGCTGGCAGCAGGCCAAACTCCATCTTGGTGTCGGCAATGATGATCCCGCGCTCGCGCGCCACCTGGGCGGCGTAGGCGTACACCGCCAGCGTCGTCGCGCGCAGCCGCTCGGCCAGCGGCGCGCCGACGATGCTGACCAGCCGCTGGAAACTGATGTTCTCGTCGTGTCCGGTGTCCGCCTTGATGGCCGGTGTGAAGATCGGCTCTGGGAGCTGCTGGCTTTCGACTAACCCTTCGGGCAGCCGGATACCGCACGCGGTGCCCTGCTTGCGGTACTCGCTCCACGCAGAGCCTGAGATGTAGCCACGCGCGACACACTCCACGTCGATGCGCCTGGTGCGGCGCACCAGCATGCCGCGGCCCGCCAGCATATCCGATTGGCCCTGCACCTGAGCGGGGAATGCGCTCACGTCGGTGGAGAGCAGATGGTTCGGCACCAGGTGCTGCGTCTCCGCGAACCAGAAGGCAGAGAGCTGAGTCAGCACCTTGCCGCGCTCCGGGATCGGCGTTTGCATCACGGCGTCGAAGGCGGAGACGCGGTCTGTCGTGACGATCACCAGTTGGTCATCGCCAACGGCATAGATGTCGCGCACTTTGCCGCGCGCGAAGCGCACCAGGCCCGGAAGGCTGGTTTCACTGATTCCGGCGGGCAGTGTTTGGGTCGTCACGCTGATTTTGTCCTCGATCAGGCCGCGGCGAGCGCCAGCTCACGCGCGCCGATGTCCTTACGGTAGTGCGCACCCTCGAAGCTGATCTGCTCGGCCAGCCGGTACGCCCCGGCGCGCGCCTCGACCAACGAGTCGGCCTGCCCCACGACCGTGAGCACGCGGCCGCCCTTGCTGAAAACCCGGTCGCCGCGCCGCTCGCTGCCGGCGTGGAAGACGAGCGCGCCGGGCGGCAGCCGGTCCAGGCCGACAATGGGCACACCATCACGCACCGTCTCCGGGTACCCCGCCGAGGCGAGGCAGACGCCACACGCGTGCCGCTGGCTCCAACGCAGGCGCACGCCGGCCAACTTCCCGTCAACCGCCGCCTGGATGGCTTCCACCAGGTCACTCTCCAGCCGGGGCAGGATCACCTGTGCTTCGGGATCGCCCATCCGGGCGTTGAACTCGATCACCTGCGGACCGTCCGCCGTGAACATCAGCCCGGCGTACAGGAAGCCGGTAAACGGCCGTCCCTCCGCCGCCAGGCCGCGTATCGTGGGCCGCACGATGCGCTCCATGACGTCGTCAAGTACGTCGGGCGGGACCAGGCGCGTTGGGCTGTAGGCGCCCATGCCGCCGGTGTTGGGGCCGCGGTCGCCATCGAAGATGCGCTTGTGGTCGCGCCCCGCCTCGAACGGCAGCGCGGTCTCGCCGTCGCACAGCGCGAAGACCGACGCTTCTTCTCCACTCAGCCGCTGCTCGATCACCACGCGTGCGCCGCCGGCGCCAAAGGCGCGCTGCTCCATCACCTGGTCCAGCGCCTGGTGCGCCTCGTCCGAGGTATCGCAGACGATGACGCCCTTGCCGCGCGTCAGCCCGTCTGCTTTCACCACCAGGGGACCAGCTTGCCGGTCGATGAACGCATGCGCGGCGCGCAGGTCGTCAAAGGACTCGTGCGGCGCCGTCGGGATTCCGTAACGGCGCATGAAGTCCTTGGACCACACCTTGGACGCCTCTATCTGCGCCGCCGCCGCGGTGGGGCCGAAGGCGCGGATGCCCGACGCCTGGAGCGCGTCCACCACGCCGGCCGCCAGCGGGTCGTCCGGGCCGACGATCACCAGGTCCGCCCTGGCCTCACGGGCCGCCGCGACGACCGCGGCTCCGTTCATGGGGTCTACCGCCACGTTTGGCGCGGTGCCTCCATTGCCCGGCGCCAGGACCACCGAAGACACTACCGGGCTGCGCGCGGCCGCCCAGGCCAGCGCGTGCTCGCGCGCGCCCGACCCAACCACCAAAACCTTCATTGAAGGCGCACTACTCCCATTCCACCGTGCCGGGCGGCTTGGACGTCACGTCGTAGACCACGCGGTTAACGCCCTTGACTTCGTTCACGATCCGGTTGGCGGCGCGGCCCAGGACTTCATAGGGGATGCGCGCCCAGTCGGCGGTCATGTAGTCGTCGGTGGTGATGGCGCGCAGCGCGACCACCTGGCCGTAGGTGCGGTAGTCGCCCATCACCCCGGTGCTGCGGGAATCGGTCAGCACGGCGAAGACCTGGCCCAGCCCGCGATACAGGCTGGCCGCCTTGATCTCTTCCACCCAGATGGCGTCGGCCTCACGGAGCACGGCCAACTTCTCGTCGGTGACTTCGCCCAGCACGCGCACGGAGAGGCCGGGGCCGGGGAACGGGTCGCGCCACACGATTTCATCGGGCAGGCCCAGCTCGGTGCCAACGGCGCGCGCTTCGTCTTTAAAGAGGTAGCGCAGTGGCTCGATCAGCTTGAAGCCCAAATCCTTGGGCAGCCCGCCCACGTTGTGGTGGGTCTTGATCTTCGCCGCCGCCTTGGTCTCGTCTGCGCCGGGTGTGGCCGACTCGATCACGTCGGGGTAGAGCGTGCCTTGGGCCAGGAAGTCGAACGTGCCTTCCTGCGCCGCCAAGGTACGGGCTTCGCGCTCAAACGTGCGGATGAAGCGCTCACCTACCACGCGTCGTTTTTGCTCCGGGTCGGTGACGCCACTGAGGTACTCCAGGAAGTCCTCGCCCGCATCGACGTGGCTCAGCTTGAAGCCCAGGTGCTCGCGGAAGGTGCGCACCACCGTGGTTGCCTCGTCCTTGCGCAGCAGACCGTTGTCCACGAAGACGCAGGTCAGCTGGTCGCCGACAGCACGGTGGATCAGCGCCGCCGCCACCGACGAATCGACGCCGCCCGAGACGCCGCACAGCACGCGCGCCGAGCCAACTTCCGCCTGGATGCGCTCGACGGCCTCGGCGATGAACGAGCCGGGCGTCCAGGTCGACTCGCAGCCACACAGCGTGTAGCAGAAGTTTTGGAGCAGCGTCAGCCCTTGTGGCGTGTGCGCTACCTCCGGATGGAACTGGATGCCCAGCACCGGCGCGCCGCCCGGCAGCACACCGGCCATGGCGGCGTAATGACACGTCGGCGTGCTGGCCAGCGCAGTGAAGCCGGGCGGCACCTCGGACACCTGGTCGCCGTGGCTCATCCACACCGAGGGCGCCGACGCCAGGCCGCTGAACAGCGCGTGTCCGCCGTCCCGGACGTCCAGCACCGCGTGGCCGTACTCGCGCCGGTCGCCCGGCACCACGCGCCCGCCCAGGCGGTGCGCCAGGAGCTGCATGCCGTAGCAGATGCCCAGCACCGGCACGCCCAGCTCCAGCGCCACGTGGGGCAGCGTGGGCGCCCCCGCCTCGTAGACGCTGGATGGCCCGCCCGAGAGGATGATGCCCTTAGGCGCCAGCTCGCGGATGCGCTCCGCCGGCGCGTCCCACGGCAGCAGCTCGCAGTAGACGCGGCACTCACGCACGCGCCGCGCGATGAGCCGGCTGTACTGCGAGCCGAAGTCCAGGATGACGATCGTCTCCCGGTGCGGCGCTAGCGTGGCCACGTGGCCGTGCTGTGCCGGCTGAACGATGGGGGGCACAACGGCGGCCATGACTGGACAAATTCTAGTCTGCGGCCGCGGACATGCCGGACGTTCGTTCTAGGCGCGCTACGGTAGGTCCGAGGAGCGGGGTGGCAGCTTGCCCTGTCGCAACAGCTCGCCAAACGCCGCCTTGCGTGCGGCGTACGTGCGCAACACCTGCACCAGCTCCGCGGACGATGCGGGACCGCTCGGGCGAAGCACGCGCTTCCGGCGCGTCATCAAGTGCTGATGCAGCACCTCGGCTGCCTCACCCCGCGTCAGGCCGAGCGCGGCCAGCAGCTGATTCCCCGGCGTCTCCGCCTCACCGGCGTCCCCGCCGTTGTCAGCGCCCATTCACCAGACTCTAACAGTGATTTGCGGCGTGCGGGGAGTCACCGGCGACGCCAATCTCACGTGGCGCTGAGGACTGCTTACCGCACCGCGTGCCGGTGCGCGGTCATCGCCGGACGCACGGCCGCGACTACCCGCCCCCTTCAACCTCCGCGCGTCACGCTAAGCGCGCCCCTGCGCTCCGCCCTGCACAAAAGGCAGAGGCGGCCGTCTACGCTTCCAGGTCCAGCTGAGGCAGCAATCACACCCGCCCCACCGGCCCGCACCGCCGGCGCTTCGTCTCCTGCGTCACGCAGCGCTAGGATGGGCACGTGCCCGAAGCGCGTGTCGTGCCGTAGCCGCCGGCACAGCGTAGACCGCTGGCTGCCGGTGATGCCGGGGGAAAGGATGATCGCCTGGGCAGCGCCACCATGCGGCCGGCCGCCGAGCTCACCCGTCCACGACGACGGCTCGTCGGAGACGATGGCCGCGTCCACACCCTCCTTACGGAGATAGATCAGCAGCGTGCGCGTCACCACCGAGTCGCCCCCTACCAGCAGCACGCGGCGCGGCCACGGCCCGGCCGCACGCGGCGGCGCGGTCACCGGCAGCGAGAAGGCGCGGGGCGGTTCCATCATCTCTCGCCAAAGTCTCGCGCCGCGTCACGCGGCCGCGCATCAGGCAGCGGACGGAAATCCCCATCCGCCATCAGACGGATAGCCCCCTCTCCCACACAGGAAGAGGGAGCCGGTTACGAGATGACGTCGACGCGAGTGCCCACCGGCGCCCACCGGAAGGTCCAGGCGGCGTCGCCCAACCGCATGTTGATGCAGCCGTGCGAGCCGGTGCGCCAAACACCGTCCGGGTCGGTATGCGGCACGTTGGTCCCCGGCCCGTTGTAGGGGCGCCAGGGCGCGTCGTGCAGGAAAATGCCGTTGCTGGTGATCTGCATGGCGTAGCTGGAGGTAGCCGTCTCGTACCAGAAGGGCGAGCCCCGCCCCCATGGCGAGACAAACGTGAACGGTGAGCTGCGACTCATGATGGTGAACCGACCCACCGGCGTCAGCAGCTCCGGCCGGCCAGTGGTGACCGGGCCGTTGTACTCCAACCGCCCATCCTCATAGGCAAAGAACCACTGCCGGCTCAACGAAACGACGAGGTGCTTGCCGTTCACCTGCGATGCCGGCGCGGCGCCGGCAACCGCCGGCACGATCGCGGTCGGCGGTATGGGAGCCGGTCGCGGCGCAGGGGCAGCGTGCGGCTGGAGTGCGTGCTCCGGGATCAGCTCCACCTCGCGCAGCAACTCCCCAACCTGCGCCAGCGTAACGGTGCCCGCGGAGATGCCCGACACGTCGTCCAGCCACAGCTGCAGCACCGCATTGTCGAACCGCTGCGCCAGGTAGGGCCCGTAGCGCAGCGGGCGGCTCATCGGCAGGCCATACCGACGCTGCCCGTCGCCTTCGGCCGCCCCGCGGTACGCGATAGCCAGGTACGGGTTCGTCAGCCAGCTCAGCCGGGTCTCATCCGGCAGTGCCGGGTCCTCGATCAGCTCCGGGTCAGTCGGCGGGATGCCGCGCGCTTCCAGTAGCCCGTCCAGGTCGATCTCCGCCAGGGTGCGGAACACCGGGTGAATCTCCACCCGTCCGGCAGCCGCGTTCCAGGACAGCAGCGCGGCCTGGGTGGCCTGGTAGGTCTCGCCGCCGGTATCGAAGCGCGACGACACGGGGTAGCCCAGCTGCGCCGGCCCGCCCAGGGTGCGGTAGTCGCGCCACAGGCCGATCCCGCCGGCGTTATCGACCGTGAAGCCGGTGTCCTTCGGCGCCGTCTCTGGAGCCGTCTGCGTGTAGAAATGGCCCTCTGGGATCGGCCAGTCCGGCACCGCATCCGCAACTGTGGCGGCGGTGGCTACGCTGGGCGTGCCGGTGGTCTGCGCCAGCGCAGCCGGCATACGGCCGGCAAACGGGAGCAGCAGACCGGTGCTCGCGGCGGACGCGAGCACGCGGCGGCGGGGTTGGCGCAGGGCAGCAAGAGCAAGGGACGTGGTTACAGGCAGGCGGCGCATCCGTCGGACACCCCAGGTGGCGTAATCGGCCGGCTGCGCCCGCTCACTCCCGGGCGCCAGCGGCGCGTCTTCATCTTACAAGAAGTGAGCGCCCCTGATAAAGGGCGGCGACTACGGCTGGAGCGGGCTGGACTGGAGCATCTGCACCACGAAGTCCAGCGACGCGGAGGACTGCGCCTGGATCGCCTGGAGCACCGAGGTGCTCGTCTGCTGCGCCAGCTGTGCCTGCGCCAGGTTGGTCGCTTCGGCCGCCATGTCCGCGTCGGTGATGCGCGAGTTGGCCAGGCTGGCGTTGTATGCACCGTTCTCGGCCAGCGTCAGCTCGCCTTGCAGCGCCTGGAGGTGCGACCCGATGGTGGCGCGCGCGTCGCTTACTTGGTCGCTGGCCGAGTCCAGCACGCCCAGCGCGGCCAGCGCGCCGGCCTGAGTCGTCAGGTCCAACGTGCCCAGCGTATCCACGCCGCTGCCGGCCAGGAAGCCAAGCCGGAAGGACGGGATCTTCACCAGGTGCTCGTCCTGGTAGTCGGGGGCCATCTGCACGACGTGGTTGAAGTCGGTCACGTCTTCCGCGGCGATCTCCACCTCCACCAGGCCGGCAGCGCCGAAGGGGGGCGGGGCAGCAAAGTCGAAGCTCAGCCCGGCAGCACCGCCGGCATTGGCCGCGCCGGTGATGCGTAGGCCGTTGGCGATGAAGGGCTGGCCGTTGAGCGTGCCCTGCATGTCGATGCCGCCGCCGGCCACCGGTGTCACCGTGAAGCCAGTGCTGTCTACGAACTTGTTGGTGGAGACGGTGACGGTGGAAGCGGTGCCGAGGCCTGTCGTGCGCAGCAGCAGGAAGCCCGTGCCAACGGGATCCACCTGGGTGTTGTCATGGAGGACAGTTGCCGCCGTGGTGATTTCGGCCGTCACACCGATAGCGGCCGCGGCCGCGCCGATGATGCCGGGCCACGATGCCGGCGGGTCGGCGTCGGTGATCACGGCGGTGGCGGTGCCAAGGTCGGTGGTGATGGTCAACACCGTCGGTGGCTCGCCGCCGGGAAACGCCGTGGCCGGCTGGCTGCCCAGCGCGTAGCCCCGCTGCGCCGTCGCGGTAATGTCCACTACATAGCTGCCGCTCTGAGTCTGCGCGGTATGGCCAGGGTTGGTGGCCGGGGTGGGGACCACTAGCCCCAGGTCGATGAAGGGCGGCGGGACGGTGCCGGTGCCGCGGAGCACCTGGTCGCCATTGAAGGTGGTGTTGTCGATGGTGTCAAAGACGTGCTGGCGCAGGCGGGTCATCTCATTGTTGATGACCGCGCGCTCTTCGTCGGAGTAGACGCCGTTAGCAGCTTCTACGGCCAGCTCGCGGATGCGCCCCAGCGTGTCCTGGATGGTGCTGGCCCCGCCGTCGGCGGTCTCCAGCAGGGACATGCCGTTCTGGATGTTCTGGCTGGCGGTAATCCAGCCGCGCTCGCGGTTGTCCAGGCGCACGCCCTTCATGAACGCCGCCAGGTCGTCGCCGGCCGTTGTCAGGCGCAGCCCGGACGTCAACCGGCTGACGGTGTCCGAGAAGGCGCTCTGCTGCGTGCGCAGTCCACCAAGGGCCAGGTTATTCGCGACCGACAGGTCCAGGTAGACGGGCATTCCACTGTGATGTTCGGCGGTCCCGGCGGAATCTTTAGGCCCTGCCACCCAAATGTCCACGAATCGCCGCCGCGTGGCGGATCAGCGGCCCGTGGTGCGGGTGGACGCCTTCGGGCAGCGCGTCAGGGTGGCACCAGCGCGCCTCGGTGATCTCGTTGCTAGGCACGAATGCGCCACCGACCGAGCGGCACAGGTAGACCGCCTCCAGGGCCAGGTGGAGGCGGTCGCAGCGCACCATCAGCAGGCGCTCCACGGTAATGGAGAGCTTGGTTTCCTCCGCTATCTCGCGTAGCAACGCCGCCTCCAGCGGCTCACCGCCCTTCACCCAGCCACTGACCAGCCCCCACGGATAGCGGCGCCGGAACGTGTGCTTGAGCACCAGCACCCGCCCCGCATCGTCAAACACCACACCTGAGACGCCAACCGAGAACTTGGCATTCAGTAACCACATCACGCGCCACTGCAGCCAGTCCGGCAAGCGGCGCCACACGGGCGCCAGCCGCGGCAGCAGCGAGTGGTTGTACGCCAGACGCATCACACCAGAGTACCGGTCACTGGCCCTGTGCGAAATCGCACCTACAATCTGGCCGGATGAGCGCGACGCGCCGCGGGCGGACCCTTTTCCACCCGTTTCGTGCCGCGCGCGGCGACGCGGAGCGCTTGCGCGCCTTGCTGGCCGCCCAGACGGCGCTGGCCGGCGAACGTGAGCTGGAGGAGCTGCTCCGCACCGCGCTCGACCACGCCCTGGCGTTCAGCGGGCTGAAGGTTGGTCTTGGCCTGGTGCAGACCCCGGCAGGCGACCGCCTGGTGGTCCGTGCCACGCTAGGTGACCCGCTGTCCGGTGGGATCGACCGGCTGCCGGTCGGCAGTGTGGTGCGCAGCCAGTTGATGGGTCTCTACGAGCAGGCCACCGCCGAGCGCCGGGTGCTGCAGCACCCGGTCCCGCTTGGCGATGCGCCGCCGGTGTGCACAAGCGGCTACCCCGGCGCGTACCTCATGGTGCCGCTGACCACGGCGCGCCACCGCCCGCTGGGCGCACTCTTCCTGGCGGCGGCGGAGTACCAGCAGCCCCTGGCGCCCGAAGATGTGGACGTGCTGCAGGCCATCGGCGGGACTATCACGCCGGCCGTGGAGAACGCGCAGCTCCACGAGCAGCTTGAACGATCGCTCGACGAGCTGCTCACGCTGTACGGTGCCGGGCAGGCCATATCGTCCAGCCTGGAGATCCGCGAGGTGCTGGACGGCATATTGGAGATGGGGCGGCGGCTGACCCACGCAGACTGCTGCCTTATCACCGGCATGGGTGACGCCGGTGAATCGGTGGTGCTGGCCGAGACCGGCGGCGCCGCCGACTGGCTCTCCTACCGGGTGACGCAGGGCGCCCGCCTGACCATCAGCGCCGTGCTGCGCGATGGCGCGCTGCGCCCGCTGGGCATCCCGCCCGTCACCGGCTGGTGCATCGGGCTCAAGGTGCGCCAGAAGGTGATCGGCACGCTGGAGGTGTACTCGCGCGGCGCAGCGCCACGTTACGACGAGAGCCACCTGCTCAACGGCCTGGCGACCCAGGCCGCCATCGCCATCGAGAATGCCAAGCTGTACCAGCAGGTCCGCGAGAAGGAGCGCCACCTGCAGGACCTGGTGGAGCGCATGATCCAGGCGCAGGAAGAAGAGCAGCGCCGCGTCGCATACGACATCCATGACGGCCTGGCGCAGCTAATGGTCAGCGCGCACCAGCACCTGCAGACTTTCGGCATGCTGCACCAGCGCCAGGACCAGCGCGCTGACGGCGCGCTCGCCAAGGGCCTGTTCATGATGCAGAAGTCCATCGAGGAGGTGCGCAAGGTCATCGCCGGTCTGCGGCCGGCGGAGCTGGACGACCTGGGCCTGGTCCCGGCGCTGCAGCTGCACATCCAGTCCATGCGCGACGACCTGGGCTGGCAGGTGGACCTGGTGGAAGACACCGGCAAGGAGCGCATGCCGGCGACCGTCGAGGTGACCGCCTACCGCATCATCCAGGAGGCGCTGACTAACGCCCGCCGCCACGGCGACGCCCGGCGCGCCCGCGTGGAGCTGCGCCGCGACGGCAGCACACTCCACATCGAGGTGCAGGACTGGGGCAGCGGCTTCGACGTGGCGACCGTGGATGGACGCGTGACAGGCAATGGCGAGGCCGGCCGCCACGTGGGTCTGCACGGCATGCGGGAGCGCGCCAACCTCCTGGGCGGAACGTTCCAGATCGAGAGCGCGGTCGGGACAGGTACCATCGTTCGGGTCTCACTTCCCATACCCGAAGGGGCCGACCCGGCGACGCCGTTCCCGTTCAACTTCAACGGCGATGGGGAGAGCCGCGCGCTGCCCGGCCACGCCGGCATCAACGGCGGCGGTGAGCCGGAATCGGTGGCCAGCGGCGGCGCCGTCGTGACCGCCAGTGGCGCCTTCTCGGGATGGCCGGCACCAGACGGGCAGCCGGGCGCGGTCCCTGTGCCGGGACCGCAGGGCGATTCAGACCCGTTTGATGGGGCCGACGCGCAGCGTGAGGACAACGAGAATGACCAGCACGGCCAATGAGCGACAGGCGCAGAACGGGCAAGGCGCTCCCGCCGGCCAGGGCAGCCAGGGCAGCCAGGGCGCCGGGCAGCCTGTCCGCGTCTTACTCGTGGACGACCATCACCTTGTGATCGAGGGCCTGCGCGCGGTGCTGTCCACCGACCCGGAGATAGACGTGGTAGGTGAGGCGCGCAGCGGACGCGAGGCGGTTGGGGCGGTGGAGCGGCTGCGGCCCAACATTGTGCTGATGGACATCCGCATGGCGGATGGTGACGGCATCACCGCCACCAGGCAGGTCAAGCAGGTGGCGCCCGAGACGAGCGTCATCATGCTGACCATGTATGAGAACCCGGAGTACCTCTTCGAGGCGGTCAAGGCCGGGGCCAGCGGCTACGTGCTCAAAGACGTGGCCGGCCCGGACCTGCTGGACGCCATCCACACCGTGATGGACGGCGGCTCGCTGCTCAACCAGGAGGTGGTGGGCAAGTTCCTCCGTCAGCTGGCAGCGGATGCCCAACAGACCAGCGGCCCGTCCATGCGCGGCACGGGCGGCACCGGCCCGGAGCGGCTCACCCCGCGCGAGCTGGAGGTGCTGCAGCTGATCGCCGCCGGCATGAGCAACAAGGAGATCGGCGCCCGCCTCTCCGTGAGTGTCGCGACCGTGAAGACCCACCTGGAGCACATCCTCCAGAAGATGCAAGTCAGCGACCGCACCCAGGCCGCCGTCCAGGCCGTGACGCGCGGCCTGCTGGGGGGCATGGCGTAAACCGCACGCTAGCCAGACAGCAGTGCCGCCGGCAGCGGCGGCAGCTCGTCCGTGCCGCCTGCCTCCACTTGCCGGCGCACGTCTTCGCAGAACTGCGCCGCCTCGGTTCTGCCCGCCTGGCTGAACGCGGCCCGCGCCCTGCTGAGGGCGTCCATGGTTTCCCAGCGCGATCGCCACAGCCGTGCCTGCCGGTAGTGCCCGAGGCCCGTTTCGATCAGCGTCTGTGGCGACCGTTCCGACATCGCTGCCATCGCTGCAACACTCGTAAATCCCAAACTCGACTTGTGACGCACTTAGGGCGCGTTGCACAATGTGGTACAGAAGATACGGTCAAATGAGCACCGCCCAACAGTCCCACCAGCGTACAGAGAGCCTGCCGGATGATGAGCTGCGCCGCCTCTACCGGCTGATGGCCCTCATTCGCCGCTTTGAGGAGCGCGCCGAAGAGCAATACACGCGCGACCGCATTGGCGGCTACCTCCACAACAACATCGGCGAAGAAGCCACCGTGGTCGGCCTGGTTTCCGCGCTGCAGGCCGACGACTACGTCATCACCAGCTACCGCGACCACGGGGTAGCGCTGGCGGTCGGCGCCAGCACGCGCGCCGCCATGGCCGAGCTGTTCGGCAAGGAGACCGGCATGGTCCACGGCCGGGGCGGCTCCATGCACATGCTGGACGTCCAGCGCCATTTCCTCGGCGGCTGGGGCATCGTCGGCGGCCAGGTGCCCATCGCCGCCGGCGCGGCGCTGGCGCTGGACTACAAAGACAGTCCCGGCGCTGTGATGTGCATGCTGGGCGACGCCGCCGTGAACATCGGCGCCTTCCACGAGTCGCTCAATATTGCCGGCGTCTGGAACCTGCCCCTGCTCACCGTCATCACCAATAACCGGTACGGCATGGGCACGTCGGTGGAGCGCGGGTCGGCCGAGCCGGAGCTCTACAAGCGCGCCGCCTCGTACCGCATGCCCGCCGAGCGTGTAGACGGCCAGGACCTGCTGGCGGTGCGCGAGGCGGCGGTGCGCCTGATGCGCCTGGCGCGTGACGAGCGCCAGCCGTGCGTCCTGGAGTGCCTGACGTACCGGTACACCGGCCACTCAGTGGCCGACCCCGGCAAGGGGTACCGCACGCCGGAAGAGATCGAGTCCTGGAAGCGGCGCGACCCGCTGATCCTGTTCGGCCAGAAGCTGCGCGAGCGCGGCCTGCTGGACGACGCAGCGGCGCAGGCGGTGGCTGCGGAAGTGGAGCAGGAGGTCCAGGACGCCATCGACTTCTCGCTCCAGAGCCCCGACCCCGACCCGGCCGCGCTGTACCAGCACATGTACGGCGCGGAAGGCGATGAGCAGTTCGCGCGCATGGCGATTGGCGCGCCATATGGCGAGCGCAGCATCGCGGCCGATTGGAGCGCCACCCCCGCGCCACCCACGCTGCCCTCGCCGCCACCGGGGCAGGGCGCCGGAGCGCGCGGGAACTGAACTAAGGAACACATTAGCCACTCGCACGCTCCGGGCCGGGACCTACCGGCGCCCGGCCCGCTACGGGAGCACGCCACCGTTCAGGCGAAGCCCCGGCGCGAAGCCCCACATTGCCGGCTGTCCGCTGCGAAGCGCGCGCCGGCCCGAGAGGTACACAGGACACATGGCACAGATGACGTATCGCGAGGCCCTTCAGCAGGCCCTACGCGAGGAGATGCGGCGAGACGAGAACGTCTTCGTGATGGGGGAAGAGATTGGCAAGGTGACCATCACCCCCTCCAAGGTGACCGAGGGCCTCTTCCAGGAGTTCGGCGCCAAGCGCGTGCGTGATACCCCAATCGCCGAGGAGGGCTTCGTCGGCGCGGCCGTCGGCGCCGCCATGCTGGGCCTGCGCCCGGTGGTGGAGATCATGACCCTCAACTTCATCCTGGTGGCGATGGACATGGTCATCAACCATGCCGCCAAGGTGCGCTACATGTTCGGTGGTGAGTCCACCGTGCCGCTGGTGATCCGCACCCCAGGTGGTGGCGGCGGCCAGCTCACCGCCCAGCACTCGCAGAGCTTCGAGGTGTGGTTTGCCAACACACCCGGACTCAAGGTGGTGGCGCCCGCGACGCCGCGCGACGCCAAGGGGCTGCTCAAGAGCGCCATCCGCGACAACGACCCGGTGCTCTTCTTGGAAAGCCTGCCGCTGTACGCCACGCGCGGCGAGGTGCCGGAAGGCGAGTACACCATCCCGATTGGCGTAGCCGACGTGGCGCGCGAAGGCACCGACCTGACGGTGATTGCCCACTCGTACGCCGTGGTGCGCGCGCTGAAGCTGGCCGACCGGCTTGAGAAAGAGGGCATCAGCGCCGAGGTGATCGACCTGCGCAGCCTGCGTCCGTTCGACATGGAGACGGTCGCCAAGTCGGTACGCAAGACGCATCGCGCGCTGTGCGTGGAGGAAGGCTGGCCCTCCTACGGCGTCAGCGCCGAGCTGGCGGCGCGCATTCAGCGCGCTTGTTTTTCCGACCTGGACGCGCCGGTAGAGCGCTTCGGCGGCGCCGAGGTGCCCATGCCCTATGCCCGCCCGCTGGAGCGCGCCGCGCTCGTCAACGACGAGAAGATCTACCAGGCCGCCCAGGCGCTCCTGCACGAGAGCGGCATGCTCCGGCGCGGCGTCGGCGGCTCCGGAGGCGGCAGCGCCAACGGCAGCAACGGCAGCGCCTCGGGTCAGGGCAGCCAGGCAGTGGCGGCCGCGAGATAGTCACATGCCAGAAGAGATCGTCATGCCGCGCCTCTCCGACACGATGCAGGAGGGGACCATCGCCCGGTGGCTGAAAAAGGAAGGCGACGCGGTCAAGACCGGCGACGTCATCATGGAGGTGGAGACCGACAAGGCCACCATGGAGCTCAACTCCTACCATGACGGCATCCTGGCCAAGATCCTCCTGCCCGATGGCGGCAGCGCGCCCGTCGGCACCGTCGTCGGTGTGCTCGCGAAGAACGGCGAGCAGGTAGACACCTCGGCGTACCAGTCCCCGGCCGACGGCGCAGCCGCCCCGGCAGCCGCGCCACCCGCCGAGGCGGAGGCCATCCCCCCTGCCGTCGTGGCGCCGACCCGTGAGGCGCCTGCCGCTGACGCCGCCGGGAGCGCGGGCACTCGCTCGTCTGCTGATGCGGGCGAGACGTCCACGGCCATGCCACAGGAGCCCACCCCAGACGCGGGTGACGTCAAGGCATCTCCACTGGCCCGCGTCATGGCCGAGCAAGCGGGCGTGGACCTGCGCGCCCTCGCCGGACGCGGCAGCGGTCCCGGCGGGAGGATCGTGCGTCAGGACGTAGAAGAGGCAGCCAAGCGTGGCCCAAGCGCCCCGACCCCGCAGACGGCGCAGGCAACCACTTCCACTGCTCCGGCAGGCGCACCCTTTGAAGACCGCGAGCTCAACCGCGTGCGCCAGGCCATCGCACGCAACCTGGCGCTCAGTAAGCCCGGCGCGCCGCACATCTATCTCACCATGGAGATCGAGATGGATGCGGCCATGGCGCTGCGCAAGCAGCTCAACGACCTAATCGAGGACGAACCGTCACGGCTGTCGGTCAATGACCTGGTGCTCAAGGCCACTGCCCTTGCACTGCGCAAGTATCGAGACCTCAACGCCCACTTTATGGATGGCAATCCACCCCGGCTGCGCATCTTCAACCAGGTCAACCTGACCGTCGCGGTTCCCGGCGAGCAGGGCCTCATGGTCCCCGTGGTGAAGGACGTGGACCGCAAGCCCCTGGGGCAGATCGCACGCGAGGCCAAAGAGCTCTATGCCCGCATCCAGGGCGGCAAGCCAGGGCCCGACGATTTCTCTGGCGGCACCTTTGCCGTGAGCAACCTTGGCCGTTGGGGCATCGACGAGTTCCAGGCCGTGATCAACCCGCCGCAAGTCGGCATCCTGGCGGTCGGCGCCGCCGCGCTGAAGGCGGTGGTGCGTGACGGCCGCGTCGAAGTGCGCACCGTCATGCGCGTCACCATCTCCGTGGACCACCGCGCCGCCGACGGCGTCTATGCCGCCGATTTCCTGGTGGAGCTCAAGCGCCTGTTGGAGCACCCGCTGACGCTGGTGATGTAACTGGCCAGCCGGCCCGGGTACGCAGGCACAGTCGCCGCACTAGTCATCCCTAGAAAGCACCCTTCCATGACCCAATCCGCACCTTCTTCGCCCAGCACGGGCGAACCGTCCCCCTCGGCGCTCCCCGCCGCCCCAGCGGGGCAGCCGTCCCGCGCGCCAACCACCGAGCCCTCAGGCATCTATGACGTAGTCGTCATTGGCGCCGGCCCCGGCGGCTACATCGCCGCCTTTCGCGCGGCGCAAAACGGCCTGCGCACCGCGATGATCGACCGCGAGTGGCTCGGCGGCGTGTGCCTCAACGTGGGCTGCATCCCCTCCAAGGCGCTGCTCAAAAATGCCTCGGTACTGCGCGGCCTGCGCGACGCCAAGACGTGGGGCATCGAGGTGGGCGACTGGAAAGCCGACTACGGCGTGGCCGTGGACCGCAGCCGCCAGGTGGTGTCGCGCATGGTCAAGGGATTGGAGTTCCTGATCCGCAAGCACAAGCTGGACTACATCCGCGGCGAAGCCAAGATCACTGCCAAGGACACCATCAGCGTCACGCCCGCGGGCGGCCAGAGCGCCGAGGGCACGCAAGGCGGCCAGCCGCAGCAGGTGAAGGCCAAGAACATCATCATCGCCACCGGCGCACGCCCACGCCTGTTCCCCGGCATGGAGGTCGACGGCGAGCGCGTGCAGCACGTCTGGCAGTTGATCGTGGACCGGCGCAAGCCGGAGAAGATCGCCATCGTCGGCGGCGGCGTGATCGGCTGCGAGATGGCCACCGTCTTCCGCTCGTACGGCTGCGAGGTCACCATCGTAGAGGCGGCCGGCGCGCTGCTGGCCGGCCGCGAGGACCCCAAGGTGACGCAGGTGCTCCAGCGCTCCTTCGAGCGCCAGGGGATCAAGCTGCTGCTCAACGCCAAGGTCGAATCTGCCAAGAAAGAAGGCGACGGCGCCAACGTGGTGTACAGCCGCGAGGGCAAGCAGGAGACGCTGCAGGTGGATCGCTGCCTGATCTCGGTGGCAACCCTGCCCAACACCGACAACCTGGGCCTGGAAGCGTTGGGCGTGCAGCTGGAGCGCGGTTACGTCAAGGTGGACCAGACGATGGCTACCAATGTGCCCGGCGTGTGGGCCATCGGCGACGTGGCTGCCACACCGTTCGGGCTGGCGCACACCGCCTCTGCCGAGGGGCACCTCGCCGCCGACGCCATCGCCGGAAAGCCGGTCCACCCCATCAAATACAACGACGTGCCGCGCCCCATCTTCTGCAACCCGCAGGTGGCGGCCATCGGCCTCACCGAGGCGCAAGCCAAGGAGCAGGGGCACGAGGTCAAGGTCGGCGAATTTCCGTTCAGCGCGCTCGGCAAGGCCGTGGCCGAAAACGATACAGAGGGCGTCGTGCGCCTGGTAGTGGACGCCAAGTATGGGGAGATCCTGGGCTGCCACATCATCGGCCCGGAAGCGACCGAGCTGCTTTCGCAGATCACTCCCTACAAGGTGCTGGAAGGCACCAGCCGCGAGCTGATCGACACCATCGTCTCACACCCCACCCTGTCTGAGTCGATCAAGCAAGCGGCCGCGGTCGCCGAAGCCGAGGCGCTGGAGATCTAAGTACGACCACCACCGCTGGTGGTCATGGCTCCTAAGCACTAGCCCTAGTGGGCTAACGGTTCGACCGAGAACAATCGCGCACCTAGCATTACGTCCTCCGCACCTTCCAAGGAGGACGTATTGCGTTCATCGTTCACTCGTACCCACACGCGCCGGTCCACCGGCTCACTGCTGGCTGCCGCCCTGTTCGGCTCCACCGCCGCGGCCGCATCGCTCTCTAACCCTGCCCCCGCCTTCGCCTATAACTGCGTCAACGTCGTGCTGCGCGATCCCTTCTGGGGCCAGTACCGCCGCGCCATCGAGAGCGGCTCCAACGCCGCCGGTGTGGCCTCCTCGCTGGGCCGCCAGGGGTTCCTGGTCAATGACACCCCCAGCGCGGGCGCGGTGATGTCCTGGCCGCCAGGCTACTACGGCGCCAGCGGCGTTGGCCACGTCGGCGTCGTCGCCGCGGTCAATGACAACGGCACCGTGCTCGTTCGTCACGAGAACTGGCCCTACGGCACGGGCGAACATCTACAAGTGTTCCCCCTGCGGCCCGGCTACCAGTTCGTCCATCGGCCAGGCGCCCTCGCTGCAACGGAAGAAGTCGTAGACGCCACAGCCTAGCTAGTCTCACCAAGTCCGTTCGCCCTGAGCTTGTCGAAGGGCATGGTTCGACAAGCCTGTCCTGAGCGAAGCCGAAGGGGCTCACCACGAACGGGGACGCTGGAAGCCGCTGCCAAGGCGCTACCATCGGGCCGAAGTCTCCTTCCGAGGATCAGGCCCTATGACCTTCCCCCGACCCAATCCGGCGCCCGTGGCAGGCGCCGGCACCACTTCCGGCACGTTCCGTCGCCGCGGCGAGGCGTGGTACGGAAGCAACGACGTCGCCAGCTTCATCCACCGCGCCTTCACCAAGGCGATGGGCTATGACGACGACGACCTCGACCGCCCCATCATCGGCATCTGCAACACCTACTCCGAGCTGAACCACTGCAACCACCGCCTCAAGGACGTGGCCGAGGCGGTCAAGCGCGGCGTGCTGCAGGCCGGTGGCTTGCCGCTGGAGTTCCCCACCATCTCCATCGGCGAAGTCTTCGTCAGCCCCAGCAGCATGCTGTTCCGCAACCTGGCGGCGATGGACACTGAGGAGATGATCCGCGCCCAGCCGCTGGACGGCGTGGTGCTGCTGGCCGCCTGCGACAAGACCACCCCCGCCCAGCTAATGGGCGCCGGCAGCGCCGACGTGCCCGCGCTGATGGTCACCAGCGGCCCCATGCTCAACGGCCGCTACGAAGGACAAGACCTGGGCGCGTGCACCGACTGCCGGCGCTACTGGACCGAGTACCGTGCGGGCGCCGTGACTGCCGACACCATGCGCGAGCTGGAAAACAACTTGGCGCGCTCCGAGGGCCACTGCATGGTGATGGGCACCGCCTCCACCATGGCGGCGTGCGCCGAGGCGCTGGGCATGATGCTGCCGGGCGGCGCGGCCATCCCCGCGCCGGACAGCCGTCGCCTCCGCTTCTCTGAGGCGTCAGGCCGGCAGATCGTGAAGCTGGCGCGTGAAGGCATCCGCCCATCGCAGGTGATGACGCGTGAGGCGTTCGAGAACGCCATCCGAGTCTTGCACGCCGTCGGCGGGTCCACCAACGCGGTGGTGCACCTAGTCGCCATCGCCGGGCGCCTGGGCGTGGAGCTGCCGCTCGATCTGTTCGACGAGCTCTCGCGCACCACGCCTTGGCTGGCCAACCTCCGACCCTCAGGCAAGTTCCAGATGGAAGCGCTCTTCGAGGTGGGCGGAGTCCCCCTGGTGATGAAGGAGCTAGAGCCGCTGCTGCACGGCGACTGCCTGACGGTGACTGGCCAGACCGTGCGCCAGAACCTCGCCGCCGCGCCCACCGTGGAGGGGCGAGGCACGTTCGCCGAGCGCATCCGCGAGGTGGTCGCCTCGCGCGCTCAGCCGCTCGATGCTGAAGGCGGGCTGGCCATCCTGCGCGGCAACCTCTGCCCGGACGGTGCCGTCATCAAGCACGTGGCCGCCTCACCAAATTTATTGAAGCACCGGGGCAAGGCGCTCGTTTTTGGATCGCTGGCCGAGCTCGCCTCCAAGATCGACGACCCCGACCTGGATGTCACCGCCGACACCGTGCTGGTGCTGCAGAACCAGGGGCCCGTCGGCGCGCCGGGCATGCCGGAGGTGGGCAACCTACCGATCCCCCGTAAGCTGCTCCAGCAGGGCATCCGCGACATGGTGCGCATCTCCGATGCCCGCATGAGCGGCACGTCGTTCGGGACCATCGTGCTGCACGTAGCGCCAGAATCGGCCATTGGGGGACCGCTCGCTGCCGTGCGCACCGGAGATGAGATAGAGCTGGACGTGCCCAACCGGCGCTTGCAGCTGCTGATCTCCGACGACGAGCTGGCGCGCCGTCTGGCCGAGCACACGCTGCCCGCCCCGGCCTACCGCCGTGGCTACGGCCGCCTCTTCCTGGACCACGTGCTCCAGGCGCCGCAGGGCTGCGACTTCGACTTCCTGCTCGGCGACCCTGAAGACGCCCGGCGCGCCGCCGCGATGAGCAAGGATCTGAGGACGTAGGTCGGCGTGGCCAAACGAATCACCAAAGGCAACCTCTGGGGCTACATCCAGAGCCGGCCCTATGCGTCAATATCCGATATCCGGCGCCTGTTCACCATGGACGTAGACGGCGCCGCGGCGATCAGGTCCAGCGAGGGCACGTGTTACATCGGCCTGCCCCAGGACGCCGCCGACGTAGTCGGGCAGCTGTGGCACGAGGGTCGGGTCGGACTCGACCTCAACCCCAATATCAAGGCGCGCGTCGTGCAAGGCATCTACCCGGCGCGCCCTCCCGTCCAGCGCTACTCTGGGGCGCACCAGAACGCACGCTCCGGCGACGCTGCGGCCAACCCCGGTCAGGGCGGTCAGGGCAGCCAGGAGAGCCAGGATGGAACCCGCAAGCGCCGCCGCCGGCGCGAGCAGGCCGCCGGCAGTGGCGCGGGCGCCGGCGGTGAGGCAGGCACCGGCGGTGGGGACCAGCAGCCACCCGTTTAGAGAGTGGTCCCAAACCGTTGTACGGCCCTAAGAGGCCGTGGTAGAGTGCCCTCCGGCGCGTCACCCCGTGCGACTGCAATCGCAACATCGCAGCGCCACGGTCCCCCTATGGTTTCCCTACCTGAGCCCGACGCGCCCTCGGCGCGAGTGTTGTCCAAGAGTCGCCTGCCGCGTCCGTCCACACGCACGCGCATGCGGCGCGAGATCGTCGTGCGCGCCGCCACCGCCGCCGATGCGCCCGCCTGCACGCTGCTGGACGGCGCGTACACCACTACCCACATCTGGCAGCTGGATACGCGCCAGGACAGTGAAGAGGTCCGAGTGAGCTTCCGTCAGCTCCGCCTGCCCCGCGAGCTGACCTTGATCGCGCCGCACCGCCCGCCCACGTTGCCGGCCGGCGGCCAGCGCCGCGGCTTGCTCTGGCTGGTAGCGGAGGAGGTAGAGGTCGGCGGTCCCTCCAGTCCTTCTAACCGCGCATCTCAGGCAGCGCCCATCCCGCAGCACGAGCTACGCGCGGCGCTTGACGCCGTTCCGCCCTGGAGCCACGCCGTGCGCTCCGGCCGCGGCGCCTCCAGCGTTCAGCTCAGCCTGCCACCGGCGCCGGCAGGGCAGCGCCCCCCAGGGTCCATGCCCAGCCAGGTGGTGGGGTACGTCTCGGTGGCGTGTGCCCCGCGCGACGAGAACGCCTATCTCCGCGCGCTGGTGGTGGACCGAGCCCACCGGCGCAAGGGCGTGGGCGGCCGGCTGATCGCCGAGGCGAAACGATGGGCCGGCGCCCAGGGTGCTGCGCGCCTCATCGCCGATGCCCCGGCGCGCAACTACCCGGCCCTGCGCCTGCTCCAAAAGACCGGCTTTGCCTTCTGCGGCTTCAACGACTGCTGCTACAGCGACCACGAGGTCGCCGTATTCTTCTCCGCCCGACTCTGATGACTACCACCAACGTGCCCTCCCAACCACATCCCCAGTTCCCAAACGCGGCGCCCACAGCGGCCCACGGCGCGGGCGCTGCTGCTCACGCTGCTCATGGCTCGCGCCCCATCCAGGTTGGCATGCTCGGCCTAGGCAACGTGGGCGGCGGCGTCGCCCGGCTGCTGTCGCAGAAGTCCGCCGCTCTGGCGGAAGAGATTGGCCGCGCCCTTGTGCTGCGCCGTGTGCTGGTGCGTGATCCCGCGCGCGCGCGCAGCGTAGAGCTGCCCGCCGCCATCCTGACCACCGATCCTTCGTCGGTGCTGGATGACCCTGAGATCGACATCGTGGTGGAGCTCATGGGCGGCATCAACCCCGCGCGCGAGTACGTGCTGCGTGCGATCGGGTCGGGCAAGCACGTGGTGACGGGCAACAAGGACCTGATGGCGACACACGGCGTGGAGATCCTCCAGGCCGCGCGCGAGCGTGGCGTGGACGTCTACTACGAGGCCAGCGTCGGCGGCGGTATCCCGCTGATCGGAGTCTTCCGGCAGGACCTAGTGGCCAACGAAGTGCGCCAGGTCCACGCCATCATCAATGGCACCACCAACTACATCCTGACCCGCATGACCCAGGACGGCATGGACTTCGCCCCCGCGCTGGCCGAGGCGCAATCCCTAGGCTACGCGGAACCCGATCCCACCAACGACGTCGACGGAATCGACGCGGCCTACAAGCTGGCCATCCTCGCTTCGCTGGCGTTCCGCACTCAGGTGCCACCGGATGAGATCTACCGCGAGGGGATCACCCGTCTGCGCGCCGCCGACTTCCGCTACGCGCGCGAGCTGGGCTACGTCATCAAGCTGCTCGCCATCGGCCGGCGCATCGGCACCCCATCCGGAGACACCGTCGAGGTGCGCGTCCACCCGGCGCTCATCGCGCACGACTTCTTGCTGGCCGGCGTGAACGGCGTCTTCAACGCCGTCCACGTGCAGGGGGACCTGGTGGGCAACGTGCTCTTCTACGGCCGCGGCGCCGGCGCCGAGCCGACGTCGAGCGCCGTCGTGTCGGACGTAATTGACGTGGCGCACAACCTGAACGCCGGCGTAGCCAACCGCATCCCCTTCCACTACGCCGGACGGCTGCCCGTGCGCCCAATGGACGCGCTGGAGACGCGCTACTACGTGCGCCTCTGGGTGGCCGACCAACCCGGAGTGCTGGCCAACATCGCCCAGGTGTTCGGCGACCACCGCATCAGCATCGCCTCCTGCATTCAGAAGGAGACCGACCAGTCCGCCGGCGCGGCCGAGCTGGTGATCGTCACCCACCCGGCCCGCGAGGCGGACATGCAGGCCGCGGTGCGCGAACTCACTGCGCTGGGTACCGTCCGCGAGCTCGCCAACGTGCTGCGGATCGAAAGCGTCGGCTAGATCACGTTTGACCGCCGGCACCAAGCCGGGCCGACAGGGCGAATCGTCTAGCGGGGCGCGAAGCCGACGCTCTTGGTTTCTTGCTCGGCCGAGACGCGCACGACGTCCTCGATCTGCGCGTAGATCGTTCGGAAGTCCGCGGCCACCTGCTCCGCCGTGCGCGGGTCCTGCTCGCCGCCCGGCGCGCCGGCGGCGCCACCTGCGCCGCCCGAACCACCAGAGCCGGTGCCGGTTGCAGGAGGGATCGTATTGGCGGTGGCGCCGGTCTCACCCGTCGCAGGAGCGGCCACTGCGCCGCCGGCGGCCGCGGCGGCCGCGCCGGCGCTGCCTGGTCCAATGGGCCCGCGCCCCGCGGTAAGGCGGGTAGCGGCTTCAATCATCGCAATGATGAGGGTGTCACTGAGCGTTCTGGCCATGCGGCTGCGGTGCTCCTGAGCTCCGGGCGTTGCCGGGGAAGTGGTCCTCGGTAGAGGTCTCTCTGGAGTCTACAACCCGCCGCCCGGCATGCCACTCGGCAAGTGATTGCCGCTCAGGCTACGCGGCGCCGGTCAGGCACAGCGCTATCCTGAGAATCGTCCCACGCGCGGCGGAACGCCAGCACCGCATCGTCGAACTCATCGGCGTCGTAGTGCCCGCCGGCGAGTGCCGCCATGCGCAGCTCGTGCAGGCGCCGGAGCGACGCGGCCAGCTCGGCATCGGCAGGGTGCGGCGTGTCGTTCATCCGCTGACTGCTGCGCTCGCGCTGCGCGTAGTCGCTGTAGCTTGAAAAGTTAGATGGCATGGACTGCATTGATTTTGACTCGCCAGGATCGGCCTGGTTCATGGTGCTGGCGCAGTCGTCGCGCCTTCACAGCACTGCAAGTGCAGGCGGTATGCCACTTAACCGAGCCGCGACTGGGCCGTAACTGAATCTATGCCAAAGCTTCTGCAACCACCCGTCACCCTGGGCACTATCGTGACGTAGCGCCCCTGCGTGTGCCCATGGCGTGCCGTGGCGCCGCCCTCTGGATGGGAAGGTCAGCGCCCCTGCTGGGCGGCCCAGAACGAGTCCAACGTCTGCTGGAGCCGCGCCTGGAGCGGCTCCAGCGCCTGCTTGGCCGTGAGGGCGCCATCGCGGATCGCATCCAGGGCGGCCCCCAGCCCCGCATTGCGGTCCAACGCCTCCTCCTGCAGCTCCCCCACCAGGTACATTGTTGATCCCTCCATGGCGCGCACGAACGCGTCGAGGTTGGCCACCCGATTAGCGCGTCGCGCAACCGGCAGCCACAGGGTGCGGCACAGGTCCGCTGTGTGGCACATCCGCCCGCTCTCCACCACGCGTCGCTGGGCGCGCTCGTCGCCGAGCCACTTCATCACCTCCCACGCGGCGTCACGGTCCTTGCTAGTGCGCGTCATCACCTGCCCCTCCAGGAGGTTCAGGTGCTGGGGCCGAGACGCCTTGCCTCGCGGTAAGGTCTGTACGTCCAGCGTTATCGTTCCACCACCAGCGCGAGTCTCACCTTCGTTCCGCACGTCTGGTGCGTCACCGCCCGTCCTTTTCGCACCGACCGCATCAGGCGGCCCGTCCACCACCATTGCCACACCGCCCTGCTCGATCCGGTATGCCTCAGGCTCCGCGCGCAGCAGAGCCTGCGTCGGGGAGACGCCCAGCTTGTATTGGCTGTCGTACAGCTGATACTGGAAGGCTTCCACCACTGCCGGAGCGGTCCACACAGCGCGCCGCGGCTCGGCCACGCGGTCCCATTCCAGCTGCCCGTGCATGCGCCACCACGGCATGTTGCGCCGGTAGCCACGGTGCCACTGATAGCCGAACACCGGCCTTCCATCTACCGCTCCGGTGAGGCGGCGCGCCGCGTCCTGAAAGTCGGCGTACGTCCAGTCGGAGCGCGGCAGCGCGAGCCCCGCCTGCCGGAACCGGCCCACGGCGAGCCACAGTAGCTGTGGCGCCGCCGACGACGGCGCGAAGTAGCGCTTGCCGCGGAAGCGCGACTGCAGCTCGTAGGCGTCGTCGCTCCCCCACGGCAGCGTCCAGCGGTCGCGCGCCGCCAGCTCGTTGAGCGGGTGCAGCATCCCGCGCGCCGCGTATGGCTGCCAGGTCCAGCCCCGGAAGTGCGCCACGTCCGCCACCGTGCCCTCCGCTACCGCGGCGGCGAACCGCGCGTGGTACGCATGGTCATCCAGCCCGTGCGTGACGGCGTGCTCCGCCGCCACCTGGACGTCGCCGTGCGCGGCGTTGAAGTCGGCAGTGACCGCTTCATACAGCGCCCGGTCCGGCTCATTGCCCCACGTAGACAGGCGCACCGTGTAGAGGCTGGCCCGCCGGGCGGGGGTCGCCTGCGCCGGTGCCACCGCCGGCTCCCCACCACACGCGGCCGCCAACGGCGCGCACGCCAGCGCGACCACAGTTGCCACCACGCGGCGTCGAGACGTGCCGGCCGTCCTGACACTCACCATCTTCGTAGACTGGTGAGTGTGCCAGTGAGCCACCCGGCGGCGGAAACTACAGCGCCGGCTGGTAGGACGAGACCTTTTCTGCACCGTGGCGGCGCAGCAGCTCTTCCACGCGCCCGGCCGCTTCGCCACCTTCGGTCTTGACCGAGATGAACGTCCCACCGCCCCGTACCGCCGCCTCGTACTCCTGGGCATGCTCGGTTGGGATGCCCAGGCCTGCGAACGAGCCGACCAGCCCGCCTAACGCGCCGCCGGTCAGCGCCGCGCCCAGCGCCGTCGCGATCGGTCCAGCCGCAAGGAACGGGCCGATACCTGGAATGGCCAGCGCCGCCAGTCCCACGATGCCGCCCAGTACCGCCCCCGCGGTGGCCCCCGTGGCGGCCCCCGTTGCGCTCTGAGTCTCGCCGGCCCCCATTTGTGGCGCCGGCTCCCCCTGCCGCACCACGGAGACGTCTTCCGCCCGGAAGCCGGCCCCCGCCAGGTCGCGGTACGCCTGCTCTACCGCTGCGTGATCGCTAAATACGCCCACCACCGTCCGCGCCACCAGGCTCGGCACCGCCCCCGCCAGTCCGCTGCCGGCCGTCGGGTCTGCCGTCCGAACGCTCGCCGCATCCTCGCGCGCCATCATCTTCTCCGTCCTCTACTTCTCTATGTTCCGTTGCGACGTTCTGTCAGTCTATTTCGTCGCCCGGTTGGGCTGCGCCGGCTCCGAGATGCTCTCCAGCGTCTGGCCGGTGAGCTTGTCCTTGTTGCCGTCCACCGCCAGGTCCGCCATGGCGACGATCCCCACTAGTCGCTTCTCGCGGTTGAGCACGATCACGCGGCGGATCTGCTTCTCCCCCATCACCGTGGCCGCCTCGTCCACGTCCTGGTCGTCATAGACGTAGACCACGTCGGGCGTCATGGCGTCACGGATCTTGGTCGAAGTGGGGTCGTGCCCTGCGGCCGTCGCCCGGATGGTGATGTCGCGGTCGGTCACCATGCCCAACACCGTCGTACCATCGCAGACCGGCAGCGGCCCCACATTGAGGTCGCGCATCTTCTCGGCCGCCTCGGCCAGCGTCGCGTTGGGGTGGATCACCTCCACGTCCCGCGTCATCACGTCCCGAATCTTCATCGTTTTGCCTCGCCTTACCCGGTGTAGAAGTCGGCAGGTGAGACCGCAGGACTTGTGCCATCCCACGGTGTGAGGGTTGGGGCGAGACTGTCGTGGACCGTCCCCCCGTCAGCCACGTCGCCGGCTACCCTTGCGCCGGAAACAGTAGAAAGAGAGGATGCACCAGCATGACAACTGACACACTCGCGGGGAAGGTCGCCATCGTCACAGGCGCCGCGCGCGGCATCGGCAGGGCTATAGCCGCCCAGCTCGCGGCGGATGGCGCCGCCGTGGCGATAGCCGACCTCAACGGCGCGGGCGCTGAAGAGGCCGCCGCCGCGCTGCGCGAGACAGGCGCACGCGTTCTGGGCGCGCACGTAGACGTGACGGATGAGGCAAGCCAGCGGGAGCTGGTGACCCGCACCGTGGCCGAGCTCGGCCGACTGGACGTGATGGTGGCCAACGCCGGCATCATCCACGTGGCGCCTATCGTGGAGCTGGCGGTGGAGGACTGGGACCGCATGTTCGCCGTGAACGTGCGCGGCGTATTCCTCTCTTTTAAGGTGGCGGCACAACAGCTGATCGCGCAGGGTGGCGGCGGGCGCCTGCTTGCCACCGCGTCTATTGCCGGCAAGATGGGATCCCCCTTCCAGGCGCACTATCAGGCCAGCAAGGCCGCCGTCATCGGCATGGTGCGCAGCGCCGCCTGGGAGTTTGGCGAGCACGGCATCACCGTCAACTGCTATTGCCCCGGCGTCGTAGACACCGACATGTGGCGGCACATCGACGCCGAACGTGGCAAGCGCCTGGGCAAGGCGCCAGGCCAGCTTTTCAAAGAGCAGGCGCCGCGCAGCCCGCTGGGGCGTACCGAGGTGCCCGAAGACATCGCGCCGCTGGTCAGCTTCCTCGCCTCCGAGGGCAGCCGCTCCATCACCGGCCAGGCCATCAACGTGGATGGCGGCGTAGTCATGTGGTGATAGTGATGCGCGGCGCCTAACCAAGTGCCGGATCGGCCACGCCCGCCTCGGCGAAGCCCTTGGCGCGCAGCAGGCACGAGTCGCAGCGCCCGCAGGGTCGTTCACCTCCCTGGTAGCAGCTCCAGGTGTGTGCCAGCGGCGCGCCGCTTTCCACCGCCAGGCGCACGACGTCCGCCTTGGAGAGCGCGATCAGCGGCGTCTCTACCCGGAACGGAACGCCGTACTGGGTGCCCAGCTTGCTCCCCAGCCGCAGGGTTTCCACCGCCGCCGCGTAGAACTCCGGCCGGCAGTCCGGGTACCCGCTGTAGTCCACCGCGTTCGCCGCGATGAACAGCGTCGCCTCCACCGCCGCCGGTGCTGCGCCCTCTTTTTCAATGGCATGCAGTGCCTGACTCTCCAACAGCGCCGCCCCTAGCGTCAGGAGAAACGTGTTACGCAGCGGCACGTACGTGATCGGTACGTCTGCCGCCATGTCGTCAGTGGAACGGTCGCCCGGAAGCCCAAAGCGGTCCGGCTGAGTCAGCGCGGAGTACCACGCCAGGTCACGGAAGAACGACACGTCCACGATCCGCTGCGCGATCCCCAGCTCCCGCGCCACCGCCTCCGCCGCCAGCCCCTCCCGCCGGTGCGCCTGGCCATAGTGCACCGTCACCGCCAGCAGCTCGTATCCCTGCCCCCGCGCCACCGCCGTCACCGTCGTCGAGTCGAGCCCTCCGGACAGTAGCACCACGCCAAACCGCCGCCGCGCCCCCGGATCGAGCACAGACTCGGTCAGCGGCACGACCTGGGTGGTTGTCGAGACTCCGATCACCCGCGGATTGTAGGTGTGCCGCGTACGCAACGGTGAGCCGTCCGTCATTCCTCGCTGCGCTCGGAATCCGAGCCGCACCACTCGGCCGACGGCCTCCAGCATCCATAGGCGGTCCCGATCCCTCGCTGCGCTCGGGATGACAGGCGACTCTCTCGCGCGGCGGACGGAACGCCCGGCTGCACCGCCTAATCCGCGAAGTTCTCCACCAGGTACTGCACGCCACGCTCCGACACCACGATTCCGATCCCCACTCGCTTGTAGGTCGGCAGCAGGATGTTCGCGATGTGGTTCCAGAGGCCTGGCTCGTGCGGCTCGTCCATCATCGCGGCGTGCATCGTGTTCGGTCCCTCGTGGGGCACCCGGCCCCGGAAGGTCCACACGTTCTCGCCACCCCACGTCACGCGCACGCCGCCGCGGCGCATGCGCTCCAGCGGTGTGCTCCCATCGGCGCCGGAATGACCCACGCTGCCCGTCTCCATCATCTCCCGCGCGTGTCCACGCGCCACTTCCGCCAGCTGCGGGTCCCACGTCAGCGGCGCTACGCCCCGGCTCATACGGTCCAGGTTAATGAGGTTCAGCGACTGCAACTCCAGCGTGCTCATGCCCAGCGACGCCGCCAGCGCCGCCTCCGCCGATACCGGCGCCGTTTCAAGCGCGGCAGCAGGTGGAATCTCAGCCACACCCTCAGGCGCGGTTGACACCGACGCGACTGGCGCAGCTGCAGGGGCCGGCGCCGCGGGCGCGGGCGCCGGCTGCCTGCCGGCAGTGCTCGGCGCAGGAGCCGGAGTCGTGCGGGGCCGCACCGGCTGCGAGACCTGCCCCTGCGGCATCTGCACCTGGAGGCGATCTGCCGGCGCATCGCGCCGCGCGCCGAACTCCTGCGCCCAATAGATGCCCATGCGGCCGCCCGACGCCACACCCACGCCGATTTCGCTGAACGATGGATTGAGGATGTTCTTGCGGTGTCCTTCTGAGTTCATCCAGGAACGAACCACCGCCTCCGGCGTGCGCTGCCCGGCGGCGATGTTCTCCGCCAGCCCCGACCACCCCATGTAGCCTGCAATGGCCGCCCGCTTGGCGAAGTCCGGCTCCGGCCCACAGGTATGCGCCCAGCACTCGCCCGTGGCTAGCACCACCGCGTATCCCTGCGCTGCCGCGCCAAGCTGATCATTCGGCCGCAGCGGCTGCAGTCCCGCCTTTTGCCGCTCCGCGTTCGTCAGCGCAACTACCTGCGCCACCTCATCCGAAGCCGCCGACGCCGGCAGCGGCTGCACAGCGCCAAATGCGAGCAGCGAAGTCAAGCACGTCAGCGTCACCGCCAGCCGGTGCAAGTGGCCCAGCGCCGGATGCAGTTGCGCGGAGGCGACTCCCGCAGCTGCGCGGTAAGCGTTGATCAGCGCCAAGGCGGAGTCCTCAGCCGGCACCGGCTGCACTCCGGCTCCGGCCGCGGCGATCGCGTCAGACGTATTTTCGTTTGCCAGGATCCGACCCGGTGCGCGGAGCGCCGCCGCGCTGAGCAGTCCGAGCGGCCCGGCAAGAAAGAGACGGCGATAAAGCGACATCGCACGTTGATACGCCGCTCATCCGCGGGGGGTGACGGCGTAGGAAGAACGGCGGCCATCCTTCGCTACGGCACAGAGTCATGGTCCCGGTCCCGGTGGTACTTGCGCCCCTGACGCTTGATTTGGCGGCGAGCAAGGGTGTACGGTACGGCCTCGGCAGGGAGTACCCCATGGAAGCCACGTACCAGCCCTCACTGACGCCTTCACCATGAAGAAGACGCTGCGCCAGGCGTGCATGGAGATCGGCACCCAGGCCACCGCCGTCCTCGCCCGCGGCTAAGTGCGTCCGCGGCTGGGCTCAGCTGCTGGGTGACGCAGTCATCTCTGTAGTGCGCTTGCACGTATGATGAGATGGAGAGATCATCAAATCCATGCCAGCGCTGCCTCACTTCAACCGCCTGCCGCGCGCCACCTACGACGACATCGATCCGGCCGAGGTCACGCCTGAGCGCATCTACCGCAACCGGCGCACCTTCATGCGCCTCGGCACGCTGGGCGCCGGGCTGGCAGCCGGCGCCGCCCTGCTGGCCGGCTGCGGCGACCTGTCGGGCATCGCGGCGCCGTCGTCCGGGCCGGCGGAAGCCGGGCAGGCGCCCCAGGCCGGCTCCAGCCGCGACGAGCTGAACGACGAGCTCAACACCTACGAACAGATCACCACCTACAACAACTACTACGAGTTCTCCCTGGAGAAGGAAGAGCCCGCCAAACTGGCTAAGGGGTTCACCACCACCCCCTGGTCGGTGCAGGTCGGCGGACTGGTCAACAAGCCGCAGACGTACACCATGGACGAGCTGGTCCAGAAGTTCGTGCCCGACGAGCGCATCTACCGCCTGCGCTGCGTCGAGGCGTGGTCCATGGTCATCCCCTGGCAGGGCTTCCCCCTCAAGAAGCTGCTCGAAGACGTTGAGCCCACCTCCAAGGCCAAATACGTCCGCTTTGAGACGGTGCGCCGTCCCAACGAGATGCCCGGCATCAGCCGCGGCGCCTTCCCCTGGCCGTACGTCGAGGGCCTGCGCCTGGACGAGGCGATGAACGACCTGACGCTGATGGCCACCGGTCTCTACGGCAAGCCGCTGCCGCCCCAGAACGGCGCGCCGCTGCGCCTTGCAGTCCCCTGGAAGTACGGCTTCAAGTGGGGCAAGTCCATCGTCAAGATCGACCTGGTGGAGTCCGAGTTCCAGACGTTCTGGATGAAGTCCGGCCCCGGCGAGTACGGGTTCTACGCCAACGTCAACCCAGAGGTGCCGCACCCCCGCTGGTCGCAGTCCTCCGAGCGCCGCATCGGCGAGGTCCGCCGCCGCCGCACGCTCCCCTTCAACGGCTACGCGGACCAGGTCTCCAAGCTCTACCAGGGCATGGACCTCCGCAAGTCCTTCTGAGCCGCGTCCCACCGTGCGGCAACCGCTCTGGCTCCGGATCGCCGTCCACCTGGCGGCGCTGGCGCCGTTCGCGCAGCTGCTCTGGCATGGCTATCGGCGGCAGCTCACCGCCAACCCCATCCAGGAGATCACCCACCGCACCGGGATCGCGGCGCTGATCCTCCTGGTGCTCACCCTCGCCTGCACGCCGGCCAACCGCCTGCTGGGCTTGCGCCAGGCGGTGCCCGTGCGGCGCACTCTCGGCCTGTATGCTTTCTTCTACGCGGTACTGCACGTCCTCATCTTCGGCGTGCTGGACTACGGCCTGGACTGGGAGCTCATCCGGGAGGCGGTCTTCGAGAAGCGCTACGTGCTCGCCGGCTTCAGCGCGTTCGTCCTTCTCGCGCCACTCGCGATTACGTCGACCAGGGGCTGGCAGCGCCGCCTGGGCAAGCGCTGGCGCCGCCTCCACCAGGCCATGTACCTGGTGGTGCCGCTGGCGGTGCTCCACTTCCTCTGGTTCTCGAAAGGTGGCGCCGCAAGTATCGAGCCGCTCACCTACGGCGCCATCACCGCCCTGCTGCTCGCCCTGCGCCTCCCGTTGGTAGTGCGTACCGCCGCCCGCTGGCAGGCAAAGAGAAGGGGCCCACCGGTCAACGCCGGGAGGCCCCTTCAAAGCTCAACGTAGACTGGTAGTCAGACCAAGAGCAGACTATCCCCCCGGTCGCGGCGCTTGCTGCCCGCCCTGCGGGGCCTGGCCGCCTGCGCCGGGCGTGCCCTGCGGCCGCTGGCCTTGGGCGCCGGGCGTGCCCTGAGCGCCCGCGGCACCCTGCTGCCCGCCGGCGGCAGCACCCTGACCGGCGGGTGCACCCTGACCGCCACCAGCGGGAGCACCAGCTCCCTGACCGCCGGCCTGCCCGCCCTGCGGTCGCGCGCCACCCACGGGGATAACCCGCACGGTGTCCTTGTCACGCAGCGTTGCCTGGCCGGAGACGACTATGTCTTCCCCGGTCTGCAGGCCGGTGCGCACCTCGGCGCGCCTGTCGTCCTGCATTCCCAGCTCCACTTGCTTCAGCACCGCGGCGTTGTCACCCACGGTGAAGACGAACGGCCGATCGTTGCGCAGCACGATCGCCTCACGCGGGATGACGTTCACGTTCTCGCGACGCTCCAGCGTCACCACCAACTGCGCGAACATGCCCGGCCGCAGCCTGCCGTCCTGGTCTTCCGGCTTCACCTTCACGGTGAATGTGCGGCTGCGCGGATCGGCGCTGGGGAACACACTGGTCACCATGCCCTTGAACTGCTCGCCAGGGAACGCGTTTACGGTGAACGTGGCCGGCGCGCTCTCCTGGAACCTGGCGATGTGCGCCTCCTCCACGTTGAGCGCGATATCGGTCTCGTTGGACATCAGGGTCATCAGCGTGGTGTTGGCCGCCACCACAGATCCCTCAGAAACCGCCCGCTCGGAGATGATGCCGTCGAACGGCGCCCGCACGAACGCCTCCGCCAGGTTAGCCTGCTGAATGGCGAGCGCAGCCTGCTGCTGCTCCACCGCCGCCTGCGCCTGCGCCACCGATGCCTCGGCGCCGCGCCGGTCGAACTCGCTGAACTGGTTCTTCCGACTCGCCAGCGACGCTTCGGCCTGGGTCAGCGCTGCTTGCGCCGCGTCGATGTCGAACTGCGACGGCGTGCGCGCCTTGTCCAGCGCCGCCACTGCCTGATCGAGCGCCGCCTGCGCCTGCGCCACGGCGGATGTCTGATCGGGGTTCTTGACCTTGGCCAGGTTCGCCTCAGCCTGATTGAGCGCCTGCTGCGCCGCCTCGATGTCGAACGGCGTCACGCTCTTCAGCTTCTCGATGTTCGCCACCGCGGTATCCACCGCCGAACGCGCGGCGGCCAGGTCGCTCGGAGTCGACGGCGCCACGTTCAGCACTTTCTCGTAGTTGGCCTTGGCCGTTTGCTCGGCCACTTCCAGCACCCGCACCTCCCAATCGGTGGGACCGGTCTGCCGGGCCTTGAGCAAGTCGTTCTGCGCGATACGCAGATCTAGCTGCGCTTGCGTCACTGCCAGGTCCAGCTGCTGGACGGTTGACGCACCGGCGCCGCTGGTAGGCAATTTCTGGCGGTCGGCGATTGCCTTGTCCACAGCCGCCTGGGCGCGCTGCACGCGCAGCTCCAGGGTGGCAATGTCTTCGGCGCGCGGCCGCGCCGTCACGCCCTGGCCGGTGCCGGAGTCGAGCACTTGCGCCAGCCGCACCTTCGCCTGGTCCCACGCCGCCCGCGCCGCCAGCACATCTTCCTGGCGTGGTGGCAACGGGTTCTCAAGCTGCTGCAAGCGCGCCCTGGCCGCCGCCAGCGTTGCCTCCGCCGCGCGCACGTCCTCTACGCGCCCGGCTGCCAGCACCTGGTTCAGCCGGTTGCGCGCGGTATCTACCTGCGCTTGCCCAGCCAGGATGTCTTCTATGCGCGGTCCGGTCTGCGCCGCGTCCAGCCGCGCCTGCGCGGACACCACCGCCGACTCCGCGGAGCGCACGTCCTCCGCGCGCACGCCGGCCATGGCCTGCGCCACGCGGATGCGCGCGGCCTCCACCTGCGCTTCGGTCACCGCCACGTCTTCCCACTTAGCGCCGGCCAGGATAGTCTGCAGACGGGACTGCGCCAGCGCCAGGGCGGCCAGGGAGTTGTTCACGTTGGCCCGCGCTTGCGCCACCTGCGCATCGATCGTGGTGTGATCGAGCTCCGCCAGCATGTCGCCCGCCTTGACGCGCGAGCCGATCTCCACCGGGAGGCTGATGATGCGCCCCGCGGTACGCGGCAGGATGCTCACCTGCGCCTTTGGCTGGATAGAGCCGCCGTAGCTGGCATTAGACACCAGCGTGTCACGCGCCACCTTGATAGTAGAAACCGCGATGCCCTGTGGCGCAGCCTGAGCCGCCGGCTGCCCTGCCTGTGGCTGGCCCGGCGCCGCACAGGCGGCCAGCGCCGGCGCCACCAGCGCCGCCAGGGACATCGCCGCCACAGCGTGCCGCGCGCTCACCGGACGAATACCTCTGCGTGTCATGCGTAACGGCTCCTCCAGCCGGATTGGGTGCTACTTAGGCAAACCACTAGTCGCCGGCTGCGCCGGCATCGGACACAAGCGTAGTCGAATTCGCGCTGGCGGACAGTGGCACCGCCTGAACGGGTACCGGCTGCGTGGCCGGCTGCGTGGCCGGCTCGTGCGCCGGTGTCGCCGGCGCCGCCTTGCGCGCCGCCTTTTCGCGTCGCCGCGCCGCCCAGCCCTTCACACGGCCCGGCAGCTGCTGCATGTCGTCGAAGTAGGTGTACAGCGCCGGCACGAACAGCAGCGTCAGCACCGTTGACGTGACCATGCCGCCGATCATGACCCAGGCCAGTGGCGAGCGCGACTCGCCGCCCGGTCCAACACCAATCGCCAGCGGCAGCATGCTGCAGATCAGCGTGGCCGAGGTCATCAGGATCGGCCGCAGCCGCACCGGGCCGGCTTCGCACAGCGCCTGGCGAGCGGTCTTGCCCGCCTTCTTCAGTGTGTTGGTGTAGTCCACCAGCAAGATGGCGTTCTTGCTCACCAGGCCGGTGAGCATGATGATGCCGATCAGGCTGAAGATGTTGAGCGTCTTGCCCGTGAAATAGAGACCGCCCAGCGCGCCGATCATTGCCAGCGGCAGCGACAGCAGCACGATCAGCGGGTACAGAAAGCTCTCATAGAGCGCCGCCATCAGCATGTACATCAGCACCAGCGACAGCGATAGCGCGGCCATCAGCGCCACCAGGGCGCGGTCTAGCTGCTGCGCGCCGCCGCCGATAGTCACGCGATAGCCCGCCGGCACCTGCACCTCGCGCTGCGCCGCGCGCACGTCACGCGCCACGTCGCCGATCGGTCGCCCCGCCACCGCGCCGTTGACATTCACCGTCCGGTTGCGGTCGGAGCGATTGATCTGCGCCGGGCCGGTGGTCTGCTCCACCTTCGCCACCTGGCCCAGCCGCACCAGCACGCCACGGTTGGACAGCACCGGGATCTCCTCCAGGTTCACAGGCGTGCCGCTCGGGTCGCGCTTGGTCATCACGCGCACCGCGACCTGCGCCTGATCGTCGGCGCGCAGCTGCGTCGCCACCGATCCCTGGATGGCGGTGCGCATCGTCTGCGAGATGGTGGTGCTGGTCACGCCCAGGTCGGTCAGCGCCTGGCGCGTCACCGAAGCGCGCAGTTCCGGCTGCCCCGCCTGGCCGGAGTTATTCACTTCCACAATGCCCGGCGTACGGCGCAGCACCGCCTCGAACTGGTCGGCCAGCGTCCCGAGCACCGCCGGGTCCGGGCCCACCAGCCGCACGCTCACGTTGCCACCACCACCACCGCCAAACGCGCTGGGCAGGCTGGTAGACAGCGAGACGTCGGGCATGTCGCGACCCAGTTCGCGGATGGCGCTCTGCACCTCCCACACCGAGCGGGCACGGTGCTCCTTCTCTACCAGCTCCAGCGCGATGCTCACCGAACGGCCGGATCCACCGCCGCCGCCTCCGCCACCGACGCTGGAAAAGAGCGTCTGGATCTCTGGGAAGGCCTGCTTGTCCGACAGTAACGTTTCCATCTGGCGTGCCACGCGGTCGGTCGCATCCAGCGACACTCCGGGCGGCATGCGCAAGTTCACGTTCAGCTGCCCCTCGTCTTCAGCCGGCGAATACTCGCTCCCGATCACGTTGTTGTTGACCATCCAGATCACGCCCCACAGCGTCCCCGCCCCGGCCAGGATCACCAGCAGCCGCAGGCGCAGCGCCCACGGCAGCACGCCGCCGTAGCTCCGCGCCAGGAGGCCGTACCCCGCCTCCCACACAATCGGGAAGCCGCGTGTAAAGAGTCCCACCGGTTTGGCCAGCAGCCACCAGCCAACCGGCGCCAGCAGCAACCCCACTCCAAGCGCGGCCAGCCCTGCGAAGGGCAGCAGCACCGGTTCCGCGGGGCCCGCCGGGGCCGCCGCCGGTCCACTCGTCACCTGCGGCGACACGACGTTCTTGAGATACGACAGCGTGTTCAGGATCGCCGGCGGCACCACCCAGTTCATGCCCGCCAGTGGCGCCTCGAAGTAGCGCTGCCCCAGCAGCAGGCCCGCCGCTATCGCGATCAGCGCGCCCACGCCGTTGGGCGTGCTGTTGCGCTCGTGCCCACCGTGCCCCTCGTGCGTCTTGAGCCAGCGCGACGCCAGCATCGGCGTCAGCGTGAACGAGACGAACAGCGAGAACAGCGTCGCCACCGCGATCGTCAAGCCGAACTGCCGGAACAGACTGCCGATGTTGCCCTGCATAAAGGCGACGGGCACGTACACCACCACGTCGAGCAGGGTGATCGCCATCGCGGCGATGCCGATCTCGTTGCGTCCCTTGAGCGCCGCCATCCACGGCGTCTCGCCCAGTTGGAGGTGGCGGTGGATGTTCTCCAGCACCACGATGCTGTCGTCCACCAGGATGCCGATCAGCAGCGCCAGCGCCATCAGGCTCATCAGATTGAGGCTGAAGCCCATGAAATACATCACCAGGAAGGTGGAGATCAGCGACGTGGGGATGGCCAGCAGCACGATCAGCGTGTTCCGCCAGGAATGCAGGAACAGCAGCAGCACCGCGCCCGTGATCAGCACCGCCAGCTGCAAGTCGAACTGCACGTCCGCCAGCGCGTGGCGCGTGTACTTGGTGGTGTCGTTCGCGACCTTGAACGTCACGCCCTGCGGCACCGAGCGCTGCGCCCGCGAAATCGCCGCCTTGACGCCATCCGCCACCTCGATGCTATTAGCTTCGGGCTGCTTCGTGATCGACAGGCCAATGGCGTCCTCGCCGTTGAAGCGCTGCAAGCGCGTCAGCTCGGCGTACGTGTCGGTGATCTCCGCCACATCTTTAAGGAAGATGGGCGCGACGGTGGTCGTCGCCGCCCCACCGCCCCCACCGCGGTTGATGACGAAGTTGCGGATGTCCTCCACGCTCTGCGCCAGCGCCGTGAAGCGCACGTTGGGCTCGATGTCACCCAGGCGCAGCGTGCCCGACGGAGCGTTGAGGTTCTCTGCGGAGAGTGAGTTGACGACCTGCTGCAGCGAGATGTCGAACGCCTTGAGTCGCAGCGGGTCCACCTGCACCTGGATCTCGCGCTGCCGCCCACCCGACACCTGCACGTCCGCCACGCCGCCCACGCTCAGCATCGCCGGCTGCACGATCTCGATCGCTAGATCGTAGAGCTGTGTCGTGGTCAGCCGGCCTGAGCCGGACATGACCACGTTCATGATCGGGAACGCGCCGACGTCCGCCTTGATGACCGACGGCGCACCCGCGTCAGTCGGCAGCTGACCACGCACCGCATTGATACGCTTCTCGACGTCGATCGCCGCCTGGTCCAGGTTAGTTGCCTCGGAGAACCCGATGCTGATGCGTCCGGAGCCAAGCGACGACGTAGAGCTGATCTGCTCCACGCCCCGCAGGCCCGCCACGGCTTTCTCCAGCGGGATGGCGATCTGCTGCTCCACGTCGCGCGGTGATGCCCCCGGGTAACTGACCACCACCGACACGTTGGGGAAGTTGGTCGGCGGCAGCCGGTCCACGGGCAGCCGCCCATACGACTGCAAGCCCATGACGATCAACACGCCGATGAACATCAGAATGGCCACCGGGCGCGTCAGGGCAAGTCGTGTAAGTCCCATCCAGTTCCTCCGGCTTGAATCACGCGGGTCACCCTGCTCCGTGCAGGGCGGCCCTAGCCATCCCTCTGCGGCGCAACCGTCAGGGTGACAGGCTCCGCAGCAGGAATGATCGTATTCCACGCGCGTAACCGCAAGCTACCAGGACCGTCTACCACCGTCACAGCGGTTAAATGTCCGTTAAAGGTGCTCTCAGGAGGTCACTGACCGAACTCCTACCGCGTCTGGACACCCGGCGGCGAGCCGACAGCCGGGCACTGTCTGTCGCACCCACAGGCACTCGCCACTCACCCCAACGGCTCGTTCGACCTGACGTGTCAGCCGCTCTTTGGGTTTTCCTGGGCGGCGGCCTGGGCGCTGCCGTTCGCTACGCGCTCGGCGCGTGGATCGGCGCACGCGCCGGCACGTCCTTCCCGCTGCACACGCTGCTCATCAACGTCAGCGGCAGTTTCGCCATCGGAGTCCTGCTCACCCTGCTCACCGCTCGCTCAGACGGCAATCCCGCCCTGCGCCTGTTCCTGGTCGTCGGCTTCCTCGGTGGCTACACCACCTTCTCCTCCTTTTCCTACGAGGTGCTTGCCCTTGCCGAGTCCGGCGCCTGGCGCCAGGCAGCCGCCTACGTCATCGGCAGCAACGCGCTGAGCCTGCTCGCCTGCCTGGCCGGCATCGCCGTCGCACGAGCCCTTGCCCTACGCTAGCACCACCATCCCACCCCCGGCCGACCGCACCTGCCGCCAATCCGACCACGTTTAGATCACTCTAGAACACCCGTACTATAATGAGCTCATGCCACACCGCTGCCTCTGCCGCTACCACCCGTGCCCTGCGCGTAGCGCGCCGGTCGTGACCAAATCAGCCAAAACGCTATTTGGAAGATCAAATCATCTCTACCAGATAGGAACTGCTCGTTCTCCTGTCACCAGCTGCCACGTTTTGCCACGTTCTGCCACGCTTCGGCACCTGTCGGTACGCTGCAGCGGCCCAATCCCGTACTCGGCCACGCGTTCCAGATCGCACACCCGGACCAAGCCTTTGCAGCGCCCGTCCCAACTCCTGGTCACATGCGCAGACGGTGAGTGACAGGCGGTAGAACGCATGTACTACACTAGCGACGTGGAGGGTCCGCTCTCGCTCTTCTCGCCGCCCGTCGCCGCCTGGTTTGCCGGCGCCTTCGGCACGCCGACGCCGCCGCAAGCGCAGGGCTGGCCGGTCATCGCTCGCGGCGAGCACGCGCTGATCCTCTCTCCCACCGGCAGCGGCAAGACGCTCACCGCCTTCCTCTGGAGCCTCGACGTGCTCCACCGCGAGCTGCGCGAAGAGCACGACGAAGCGGAGCGTAAGCGCGAGGCGGACGCCGGCGACACTGGGCCGCGACACCGGCGACGGAAGCGGAACGCAGCGCCGACCGCCGGTGACAAGACCAACGCAGGCATTCGCGTGGTCTACGTCTCTCCTCTCAAGGCGCTCAACAACGACGTCGAGCGCAACCTGCAGGTCCCCCTCACCGGCATTCAGCGTGAGGCACAGCGCCTCGGCGTGGCGGCGCCGGAGGTCCGTGTGGCGGTGCGCACCGGCGACACGCCGTCCCGCGATCGCGAGGCCATGTTGCGCCGCCCGCCGCACATCCTCATCACCACCCCCGAGTCGCTCTACCTCATGCTCACTGCCGAGCGCGCGCGCGGGCTCTTCGCCTCGGTGCACACCGTCATCCTGGACGAGATCCACACCCTCGTCGGCACCAAGCGCGGCGCCCACCTGGCGCTCTCGCTCGAGCGGCTGGAACGCCTCTGCGCTCGCCCGCCGCAGCGCATTGGTCTCTCCGCCACCGTGCGTCCGCTGGAGAACGCCGCTCGCTTCCTCGGCGGACAGGCACCCATAGAAGGCGGAGACCACCAACCGCGTCCGGTCACGATCGTGGACGCCGGCACTCGCAAGCCGATGGACCTGCGCGTCGTCTGCCCCACCGACGACTTCCGCACCATCCCCGGCAACTCGGTCTGGTCGCTGGTGGTCCCCCAGGCGGTCGATTTGGTGGAGCAGCACAGAACGACCCTGGTGTTCTGCAACAATCGCCGCCTGGCCGAGCGCACCGCCGACCGTCTCAATGAACAGCGTCTCGAGCGGAAAAAGGCGAATCTCCAAGACAAATCCCCTGACGACCGTGCACCGTTACCCGGTGTCCTGGCTGCCTCGCCCGCCCAGGCGTCTCTTCGCCCTGAGCTCGCTGACATCGGCATGTTCGCGGCTGGCATCGATACCCAGGCGCTGGAGGCCGCCGGGCTGCAGCCCATCCGCGCGCACCACGGCAGCATGAGCAAGGCCGCCCGCCTGGAGATGGAGGGCGCGCTCAAAGCGGGCACGCTCCCCGCGCTGGTCGCCACGTCTTCCCTGGAGCTCGGCATCGACATCGGCGAGATCGACCTGGTGGTGCACCTGCAGTCGCCAAAGTCGGTCGGCGCCGGCCTGCAGCGCGTCGGCCGCAGCGGCCACCTGGTGGGGCAGACGCCCAAGGGCCGTATCTTCCCCACTTTCGCGGACGACGTGGTGGAAGCCGCCGCCGTCGCGCGCGGCATGCTGGCCGGCGAAATCGAGAGCACCAGCACCCCCGAAGACCCGCTCGACATCCTGGCCCAGCACGTCACCGCGATGGTCGCCGTCGAGGACTGGACCTCCGCGTACCTCTATCACTGCGTGCGCGGCGCCTACCCGTTCCGGTCGCTTTCAGAGCCGGCCTTTCGCGCCGTGCTCGAGATGCTCTCCGGCAAGTACCCCACCGCCGTCTCCGGCGCGCTGCGCCCGCGCGTGTCGTGGGACCGGGTGAACGACCTGCTGACCGCCCTCCCCGGCACCCGCCTCACCGCGATCCAGAGCGGCGGCACCATCCCCGACCGCGGCATGTACAAGCTCGTGCTGCCCGACCGCCGCTCCACCGTCGGCGAGCTCGACGAGGAGTTCGTCTTCGAGACGCGCGTGGGAGACGCCTTCCTGCTCGGGTCGCAGGTCTGGCGCGCGCTGGAGATCACCGAAGACCGCGTCATCGCTGAGCCGGCCTCCGGCGAGATGCCGCGCATGCCCTTCTGGCGAGGCGACTTCCCCTGGCGCCCCTACGACCTGGGCCAGCGCATCGGCGCCTTCCGCCGCGAAGTCGCCACCCTCATCCAGGCGTGCGCCCCCGAGGATCTCGAAGCCCTGCTCGCTCTGACGGACGCCGAGATGGAGGAGACGCTCACTCAGTCCGCAGTCCAACAACCGAGCACCCGCGAAGCGGGAGCGCAGGGCGTTAGCGGGCAGGGGGGCGTCAGTCCTCAGTCCTTTCAACTCCTCCACTTCCTGCGCCGCGAGTGCGCCCTCGACCGGAACTGCCTGGTCCTCGTCGTGACCCACCTCACTCGCCAGCTGGACGCGGTCGGCCACATCGCCACCGACCAGACCATCGTCGTGGAGTCGTACGAGGACGAGGTCGGCGCGCCCAGGATCGTGGTCCACTCGCCGTTCGGGGGTCGGGTCAACGGCCCCTGGGGCATCGCCCTGGCCGGCGCCATCCGTGAGCGCACCGGCGTGGAAGCGCAGGTCACGCCGGGCGACGACGGCATCCTGCTGCGCTTCCAGGACTCCGACGCCGCGCCGCCGCTCGACCTAGTGGCGGGGCTCGCCAGCCAGGACGCGCGCGAGTACCTCTTGAAGGAGCTGCCGGCCTCTCCGGTGTTTGGCGCGCAGTTCCGCATGAACGCGGCGCGCGCGCTGCTCCTGCCCCGCGAGGCGGGCGGCCGGCGCACGCCGCTGTGGCTCTCACGCCTGAAGGCGAAGGACCTGCTGCAGGCGGTGCAGCGTTTCGACGATTTCCCCATCCTGCTGGAGACCTACCGCGACTGCCTGCGCGACGTGATGGACCTGCCCGGCCTGGCCGAGGTGCTCGACGGCGTGTCCAACGGCGCCATCCGGGTGGTGCGGCACGAGTCGCAGCGCCCGTCTTCACTGGCGGCCGGCCTGGACTACCGCTTCGCCATGCGCTACGTCTACGAGTTCGACCAGCCACGCGGCGAGACGCAGCTGGCCGCCCTCAGCCTCAACCGCGCCCTGCTGGCCGACCTCCTCCAAGATGGCACGTTGGTCGACCTCCTGAAGCCCGACGCGGTCTCGCAGGTGCTCACCCAGGCCAGCCGCACCACACCGGAGACGCGCGCGCGCAGCGCCGAGGAGCTGGCCCAGCTGCTCTACGAGCAAGGCGATCTGACCGAAGACGAGATCGCCACCCGCGCGTCATCCGACGACTACAGCGATTGGCTGGCGCAGCTGTCCGCACGCGGCCGCGCGCTGCAGCGTGAGATCGCCGGCCAGCCGCGCTGGGTGAGCGCCGAGCGCGCCGCGGACTACGACGACCTGGCGCACCGCCCCGTGCCGGTCCTGCGCCGCTTCCTCTCGCACTCCGGTCCGGTCACGGTCGATCAGCTGGCCCAACGCTACGGCCTGACCGAGACGGCGGTGCGCCGTGCGCTCGACGAGCTCCGCGAGGATGTCTTGTCTGGCCGGTTCACCGCGGACGGCCCTGAGCAGTCGGTGGACCGGCGCGCGCTGGAGCAGATGCACCGGCGCACGCTCTCGATGCTGCGCAAGGAAGTGCGGGCCGTCTCGCTGTCTGCCTACGCCGAGTTCCTGGCTCAGTGGCAGGGCGTTGGCTCCCATGCCGGCGCTGCCCTCACCCGCCCCACGGGCGGCCTCTCCCAGGGGGAGAGGCTTATGGCCACACTCAAGCAGCTGCGCGGCCTCGCGGTGTCGGGCATCGCCTGGGAGCGGGACGTGCTGCCGGCACGCATTGCCGCCTTCGATCCCGCCGAGCTGGCCGAGCGCTGCCAGTCCGGAGAGGTGCTGTGGACCGCCGAGGGCGGGCGTGATCCCCGCCGCGCCCGCGTGCGATTCTTCTCGCGTGGTGAGGGCAACCTGTTCCTGCCGCGCCGGCCGGACGACGCTGCGCTCCAAGAGCTGAGCGAAGATGCGCGCGCCGTGCGCGGCTTCCTCCAGGAAGAAGGCGCCGCGCTGCTGCCGGACATCTGCGACGGCGCCGGCCTCACGCGCACCGCGGCACAGGCGGCGCTCGTGGAGCTTGTCTTAGCGGGCCTGGTCACTAACGACACCCTGGCCGCGCTGCACGCCGTGCTGGGGTTCGAGCCGCCGGCGGCGCAGCGGCCCGGCCTGCGCAGCAGCCTGGAAGCGCAGCTGGCGGAACGCCTTGGCCGGACCGACGATCGATCGCGGACGATGACACCGCTGCGCTGGCGCGAGGCCAAGCGCCGCGCTCGGGACACCGTGGCCGCGCGCCTGGCCAACGAATTGCCTCGTGCCGTAGACGGTCGCAGCACCGGCGTTGGCTCGGCCTGGACGGGCCGCTGGTCGCTCGTCCACCGGGCGAGCCTGCTCGGGAAGCCGCTCACGGAGGACGAGCTGGTGCAGCGGCGGGCGCGCGTGCTGCTCGAGCGCTGGGGCGTCGTCACACGGGCCTGCCTGGAGCGAGAATCCCCGGTCTTCCGGTGGGACGCGCTGTACGCCGCGCTGGCCCGCCTAGAAGTGCGCGGAGAGGTCCGGCGCGGCTACTTCGTGGAAGGGCTGCCCGGCGCCCAGTTCGCGCTGCCTCAGGCCGTCGAGCAGGTGCGCGCCGTCGCCTCGTCCGGCGGCGATCAGGCGCCAGCGTTTGTCAGCGCCACTTCAGCAGACGGCGAACGTGCCCCGCTCGTGCTGAGCGCGGTTGATCCTGCCCAGCTGTTCGGCACCGACGAGTGGGGCACGCGCCTGCGTTTCGCGCGAGTGCCCTCCGCCGCCGTGGCCGCCCACCACGGTGAGCCGGTCGCCGCAATGACGCTGGACGAGTCCGGCGCGTCGGTCCAGGCGCTGGAAGGCCACCCCGCCGCCGTCGCGTGCCTGAGCGCGCTCGCCGACTGGTGGACCGACCGCCTCCCGTCGCCCGCCCGGCGCCTCACCGTGGATCGCTGGCAGGGTACAGAAGTGGCTCATGCGTCCGACGCCAGCATCCTGGAAGACGCCGGCTTCGTGCGCGACGGCAGCTCGCTGTTCTGGACGGGGTAACTACCCCTCTTCCTCTATTGTCCTGACGAAGAGGGGGTTGGTCCACGCGCAGCGGCCCAGCGCGTCCTCCACCTGCACGCGCACGTAGCGCTCGTTGCCCTGCAGCTGGAGCTCCGCGCCGGTGAGTAGCTCGCCCTCCAGCACGCCCTCCGGGCGTCCCGTCTCGCCGCGCAGGCGGCGTGCGCGCTGCGTCATGCCGAACGGGCCGGCATTCACCCGCGAGCCGCGCGTTGCATCCGCCACCAGCGACACCGACCGCACCGGGCTACAGCGCACAGTCACCGCGCCGCCGTAGGGCACGCCGTTGCGCGTCCCCTCAGGCTCCCAGCGCACGTCCAGGATCTCGGGGCCGTTGCTGGCGTAGAAGTGGCCAGCGCGCAGCGCGTCCATCAACGCCTCCGGCGAGCGGTCCGGCGCCCGCACCACCGTCCAGGCGCGCAGGCTGTCGTACCCCGGCCGGTGGCAGTCGTCCACCGCCACCGCGCACCACGGCAGCCGTTCCGTCAGCAGGTCATCCCATACCGCCGCCGAGAGGCCACGCCCGATGTGGACCTCGGTATCGGCGTTGTAGACCTCCAGCGCGTAGCAGCCCTTCACTGCCGCCAGGTCTTCCAGCCGCAGCCCGCTCCAGTAGGCGTGGGCGATGTGCGCCTCGCCGCCCTGTTCGCGGATGGCGTCCACGTACCACTGCGCCGCTGCCGGCCCGGTTTCCTCGCGGCGCGGCAGCTCCTCTTGTACGTTGATCCCCACCACGTGATAGTTGGTACCAGCCCGGGTGGAGCCGGCAGCAGTCCCGATCTCGATGCTCGGCAGCAGCGTGATGTCCGGCAGCGCGGTCCCCTCCGGGAAGGTGGTCACCTTCCAGTGGTCGGTGATCGCCAGGAAGTCCCACCCCGCGTACGAGTAATGCGCCACCAGCCGGTCGGGTGGCATCGCGCCGTCGGACTCGGTGGTGTGGCAGTGCAGGTTGCCGCGGAACCAGCTTCCCGCGGCGCCGAATGGGTTGGCAAGCTGTGGCATCGCGTGAGTATGCGGTACTTCTCACCTACAATGCGTGCCCATGACTAGCCCTTCCATTGCCCGCCTGCCGGAGCGCGTCCCGGACACCGTCTACCCCTTCCGCGTGCCGCCGGCGCAGCTCTTCGGCGCGGGCGCCGTCGAGCAGATCGGCGTCGAGGCGAAACGTCTCGGCACCAGACACGCGCTGATCGTCACCGACCCCGGCGTCACCAGGGCCGGCATCTCCAGCCGCGTGCGAGAGCTGCTCGAAGCCGCCGGGATCTCCACCGGCACGTACGAGGAGGTGCAGCCCGAGCCGACGGTGGCCGGGGTCGAGCGCGCCTATGACGCCACGCTCGGCGCCGCGCCCGCCGGCAGTCCCGGCGGCTACGACGCCATCATCGGCGTCGGCGGCGGCAGCGCCATGGACACCGCCAAGGCGCTCTCGCTACGCTCGGCGAACCCTGGCCCGGTCTCGCGCTACTTCGGTGTGGAGCTGGTGCCCAACACCGGCCTGCCGCTGATCCACGTGCCCACCACCGCCGGCACCGGCGCGGAGATCACGCCAAACGCCATCTTCGGCGACGAGGAGCGCCGCCTCAAGGCAGGAGTCGTCAGCCATCGCCTCTTTGCCCAGGTCGCCATCGTAGACCCCGACCTGACGCTGGGTGTCCCCGCCACCGTCACCGCCGCATCCGGCATCGACGCGCTGACCCACGCCATCGAGAGCTACGTCGCCGTGAAGGCCACCCCGCACACCGACCTGTACGCGCTGGAGTCGATCCGCCTGATCGCCGCCAACCTGCGCGGCGCCGTCACCCGCGGTGGTGACCGCGCCGCGCGCACCGGTCAGGCGCTGGGCAGCTTCTACGCCGGAATCGCCATCACCAACGCTGGCACCGGCCTGTGCCATGCCATGGCGTACCCCCTTGGCGGCGCGTACCACGTGCCGCACGGCATGGCCAACGCGCTGCTCCTGCCCGCGGTGCTGGAATACAACATGGTGGCCGACCTGGCCAAGATGGCGCGCGTTGCCGAAGCGATGGGTGAGCAGGTGGTCGGCCTCTCCGTGTATGACGCGGCGCAACGCGGCGTCGAAGCCGTGCGCCGCCTGTGCCGCGACGTGGGCCTGCCCGCCGGCCTGCGCGAAGTGGGCGTGTCGGAGGACGCGCTGGCCCACTTCGTCGAGGGCGCGCTCTCCGCCGCACGCCTGATCGATAACAATCCGCGCCGTCCCACCCCGGAAGCCGTACTGGATGTGTACCGCCGCTCGTATTAACAAGCGACACGTCCCGTGCGCGCCCCGTCGCTCCCGCTGCTGATCCGCCGTGCCGCCGCCACGCTCCTGGCGGCGGCGCTCATGCGGCCGGGATCTGCGCTGGCAAGCCCGCTCGCCGATGGCACGCCGGCAGCCACGAGTCAGGCGCCGTCAATCGCTTCACCTGCGACCGCGGCACACACCCCCCTCGCCACCGCGTCATCGATCCCTATCCCTTCGTCCCCCACGTCAACTCGCACAACAATGCCGATTACTGCCACTGTGACGCCCTCGTCCACGCCAACGTCTTCTCCACCCGCCACGCTGACGCCGCCGGCCACACCGCCTACCGTCATAACAGCGCCACCCACGCCAAGCGCCAGCGTCACAGCGTCTCCCACGCAGCTGAGCCCGGCTGCGCCGGCTCAATCGCCCTCGCCGGCCGCAGATTCGCCCACACCAACTCTGGCAGCCACTGTGACCGCAACACCCCTGCTATCGACGATCACACCCACCAGCACCTCGACCGGCACGCCGACCGCCGCCACCCAAGACCTGTCCGGTACGCGCGCCGTCACGATGGGCATGTCGCCCGTGGCGCCGCTGCCCGAGCCAGTCACGCTGGTGATCTCCGGCCCCGGCCGCACCACGCGCATCACGCTCGTCGGTCCGCCCGATGCATGGATTGCCGCCATTAGCGCCCAGTCGGGGATCACTGGGATAGACGGTGTCATCACCACCGCTGACACGCTGCTTGACGATGACGTGCGGCCCGACCCGCTGGGCGAGGGCTACCTCCTGCTCTACACCCACCTGCGCGGGCGCGCCGCCCGCCTCACCGCCGGCGCCGAGCAGCCGGCCGACGGTCTCGGCTTCACCTTGACGCACTCTGAGGGAGAAGGCCGCGACCGCGCCGCCCGGCGTGCCGGCCCACCGCTCGGGCGTTAGCCGCTTGGCACACAGGTGCCGTTCGTGGTGAGCTTGTCGAACCACGCCCTCTGACCAGCTCAGGGCGGACGGACCGGGCGGAACGTTGGCTAGGCAGCCTCGCGCTTGGCCTGCTCCATCCACGCCACTGTCTCGGCAATGGCATCGGCCAGACGCCACCGGGGCCGGTAGCCGGTGAGCTGGGTTAGGCGGCTGGTGTCGTACATGCGGTGGCGCGCGAACGCGGCGCGCTCCGGCCACCGGGAGAGATAGGCGCTCACCTCCATAGAGGTCGTGGCCAGCGGCACGCCGATCCGTTCGGCGATCACCTCGTAGTAGCGCCGTGTCGTCACGCACTCCGGTCCTGCGCAGTTGAAGACCTGCCCGAACGCCTGATCGTTGCCGGCGATGTGCGCGATGCAGGTGCCCACCTCACGATGCAGCACCGGCTGGATCAGCAGCTGCCCTTCAGATAGCAGCGTGACGTGCTCGCCAGTGCCATCGCGCAGGTGCACCAGCAGCTGCTTGTCGCGCCCCTGGACGGAGCCACTGCCTAGCTCCTTGCCAGCCCCCATGATGTGCGGCGGCCGGAGTGTCGTGGCCGGGAGGCGTGCCTCGGCCCACGCCCGCGCCAGCACCGCCTCGCACGCCAGCTTGCCGGTGCCGTACGCCGCCGCGGTCTCCTTCGGCGCGTCCTCCGAGATGGGGAACGGTCCTTCATAGCCCGGCGCGTAGACGAAGTCCGTGCTGATGAAGACGTAGTGGCCCGCCGTGCCGGTGAATGCTCGTACCGCGTCCTCGGCATCGGGGGCCTTGTAGGCGGCGCAATCGACCACCAGGTCGTAGCTGCGGCCGGCGAGCGCCGCCGCCAGTGCGCCGGCTTGGCTGCGGTCGGCGCGGACGTAGCCCACGCCGTCCACCAACAGCCGCTTATTCCCACGCCCCAGCACCGCCACGTCCCAACCGGCCGCCACCAGCTCGCGCACGATGCCGGTCCCAAGGAACCCCGCTCCGCCGATCACCAGCGCGTTCTTTGCCATCTGCTCGTACTTTCCGCTCGTGCCGGCCTTTGAGACCGCCTGCACGCCCAGTCGCGCCATTGTAGGATGTGACCAACCCCACAGCGGGCACAGTGGGCCAGGAGGGACACACGACGATGGTGGCGACGGCTGGCGCGATGAACAGGCAGCAGGGGAACGGCGCACACGGCGCGCGAACAGCGGCGCCGCCGCTGGCGCTGACGCGCGAAGAGATCGATTTCTACAACCAGCACGGGTTCCTGCGGCTGCGCGGCGTCTACTCGCCTGAGGAGATCCGCGAGCTCTCGGACGAGCTCGACTACGTCATCGAGAACTTCGCCACGCGGGGCAAGGGCTGGTCCGGTCCGTGGCGCCAGCAGCTGATGAGCCCCGAGGAAGAGCAGCAGAGCGTACTGGTGGCGCTGCACGAGATCGAGATGTTTGCCGCCTCCTGGATGCGCGCGATCCTCAAGGAGCGCCTGGTGAAGTCGCTGGCCGACCTGCTCGGTCCGGCGGTGGAGTTCCACCACGCCACGCTGCACGCCAAGGGGCCGGACTTCGGCGCCCCGTTCCCCATGCACCAGGACCACCCCTTCTACCCCCATGAGGACGGGCGCTACATCGACGCCATCCTGCACGTGGACGGCGCGGACGAAGACGGCGGCTGCCTCAAGTTCCTGGACGGCAGCCATAGACTCGGCCCGCTGGTCCACAACATGGAGGGCTCACCGCACCTGGACCAGAAGGTCTACCGCATCGAAGACGCGGTGTCCTGCCCGGCCGAAGCGGGCGACGTGGTCTTCTTCAGCATCCACACCATCCACGGCTCGTCGCTCAACCGCCGGCCGCGCTGGCGACGCGTGATGCGCCTGGGCTACCGCGATCCCAACAACACCCAGCTGAGTGGCCAGGGTCTTGGCCGGCCGGGGCTGATGGTGCACGGGGTGCGCCCCAAGCTGAGCGAGGAGAAGCTGGAGGTCTACGGCGACCCCAAGCTCAACACCGCCATCCAGCGCCGCCTGGCCGCCCAGGACCAGGCAGCCCAGTCATTCGCCCCCGCCTCACCGGCGGCGCCGGCGGCACCGCAGGCTGCTGGCAACGGGGGCACGGAGGAGGCAGGCGAGGCCGGTGTGGAGAAGCTCAACGTCTACGGCAACTGGGGCAAGCAGGCGCAACCGATCAACGACGACGATTAGGCCAGTTGCTCGTAGGCGGGCAGCGTCAGGAACTCGACGAAGTGCTCGTCGAGGGCGACCTGCTCGAACAGGCGGGCGGCGTCGTCCAGGCGGCTCTTGGCCACCAGGGCGTCGCCCCACGCCTGGCGCAGCGCCTGCACCTCTTCGTGCAAGTATTGCCGCGCCAGCTCGCGCGTGACGGGCTGGCCCTCCGAAAGGCGCACGCCGTGGCGGATCCACTGCCACACCTGGGCGCGTGAGATCTCGGCCGTGGCGGCGTCCTCCATGAGGTTGTTGATCGCCGCCGCGCCGTTGCCGCGCAGCCAGGACTCGATGTACTGGATGCCGACGCTGATGTTCAAGCGCACGCCGGCCTCAGTGACGGCGCCGCCGGGCACGTCGAACGCCAGCAGCTGCTGCTCGGTCACCTGCACGTCCGGGCGCTGCTTCTCCAGCTGATTGGGGCGCTCGCCCAGCACACCATCGAACACCTCAAGCGCCACCGGCACCAGGTCCGGGTGCGCCACCCACGTGCCGTCGAAGCCGTCGCGCGACTCGCGCTCCTTGTCCTCGCGCACGCGGGACAGCGCCGTGGCGTTGATCTCGGGGTTGCGCCGGCTGGGGATGAAGGCGGCCATGCCGCCCATGGCGAAGGCGCCGCGCTTGTGGCAGGTCTTGACCAGCAGCTCGGTGTAGGCGCGCATGTGCGGCACCGTCATGGTCACCTGCACGCGGTCGGGCAGCACCTTGTCCGCATGGTTGCGCAGCTTCTTGATGCAGCTGAAGATGTAGTCCCAGCGCCCGGCGTTCAGCCCGGCCGAGTGATCGCGCAGCTCGTAGAGGATCTCCTCCATCTCGAACGCGGCCGGCAGCGTCTCGATCAGCACTGTCGCCTTGACCGTGCCCTTCGGGATGCCCAGCCGCTCCTGCGCGAACGCGAACACGTCGTTCCAGAGGCGTGCCTCCAGGTGGCTCTCCAGCTTAGGCAGGTAGAAGTACGGGCCTGAGCCCTTGTCGAGCAGCCGCTTCGCGTTGCGGTGGACGTAGACGCCGAAGTCGAACAGGCTGCCGGACATCGGCTGCCCGTCCACCAGCACGTGCTTCTCCGGCAGGTGCCAGCCCCGCGGGCGCAGCAGCATCACCGCCGGCTTCTCTCCCAGCCGGTAGACCCGCCCGTCGTCCTGGTGGAACTCGATGGTGCGCTCGATGGCGTCGGTCAGATTGACGTGTCCGTCCAGCAGGTTGTCCCACGACGGCGTGTTGGAGTCCTCGAAGTCCACCATGAAGGCGGGCGCGCCCGAGTTGAGCGCGTTGATCATCATCTTGCGGTCCACTGGGCCGGTGATCTCCACCCGCCGGTTCTGCAAGTCGGCCGGCACCGGCGCCACACGCCAATCGCCCTCGCGCACGTGGCGCGTTTCCGGCAGGAAGCCCGGCAGCGCGCCGCCGTCAAACGCGGCCTGGCGCTCCTGGCGCGCGCGCAGCAGCGCCTCGCGCGTCGCGCCGAACTTCCGCTGCAGCTCGACGGCGAAGGCTAGCGCCTCCGGCGTCAGCACCTCGGCGGCGCGCTCGCTCTGCGGCCCCCGCAGCTCGACGCCGGGGATGGTCTGGGTTTGGGTCACTCCTGTACTCCTCGGGGAGGATTGTAGGAAGTGGCCTGCGCCCTTACCCGCGCGGGTGTGCCCGCCCAGGAATGATCGCCACTGCATACGGGCGTAGGTCCAGTTGCAGCTCGGGTACCGGACCCATGGCAATTGGCCCCCGCAGCCCCCGGTGGTCACGAAACATTAGCTCGTCAGCCACTTCGTCCATCAGACGCACTTCTGGCCCCATCAGGGGACAGCCAGTCACCTTCACCTGCTGGTTTGCGCCCGTAAGGTTGGCCACCATCACCAGCACCTGGTTCCCGGCCCTAAGTACCAGCGCCTCCACGGCGAGTGCCGGAGTCGTGGTGACGGGAAGCACCTCCACCGGCACGCCCGTCGCCAGCAGCACTCCAATCGCCGCGAAGACGTGGTAGACCGGGAACAGCATCCCGGCGAACGACGGAAATGCCGGGTGTTCGGCGAAACCCTCCGTACGCTCCATCACGCCGAGCCACCCGGTGGTCTCGAAGTAGGTCAGCGATGCTGCCCCGGCCGAGGCGAGACGGCGGATGCTGCCTAGAGTCCAGCCCGCGCCGAAGAGCGACATCTGGCGCACGTCTACCCTGTCCGGCAGCTGACCTGGTGCCGGCTCGGGCTCAGGCCCGCTCGCGGCCGGGTTGAGGCGCTGCCGCAGCGTGACTGGCCCCACGGCGACGGGTCGACCACCCACGAGCCGGCGTGCGTTGTCCACGGTGACCGCCTGCGCGGCCAGTGTCTCGACCAGCGAGGCGTTGTCGAAGGCGTGTACCTGCGGGTTGATGGCGTAGCCGAACACGTCCATCTGCTCGACCAGCAGCTGCGCGCGGTTGGCGTTGACGAAGTCGGCACGCGTCCCGCCGCCGAGGGGCACATCCAGCCGCGCCGCGCGGAAGGCTTCCCGCGCACGTCGCATGACCGGCTCGGTGGTGACGACGCCGGTCCTGGGGAAGACCAGCACGCGCGCCAGGCGAGCGCCCGGGAGCTTCGACGCCAGCGTCGCCGCGAGGGCGTCAATGCCGGCGCCGGTGTCGCCGCACACCGCCTCAATCTCCAGCGCCGCGCCCAACGCATGCGCTTCCGCGGACGCCTGATGCAGCCGCGTTTCCCAGTCTGGCCGCGTGAGGTCCAGGTTCACCCGCAGATGAGCGAGGCGCAGCCGGCGCAGCGCGTCGATGTCGCGTGTGGAGAGCGGCTGACCGTGGGAGGCGACTTGCAGGCCGATTGGCGGCAGTACCCCCATCGGTTGGTCGCCCACAGCTACCGTCGCCGACGTGGCCTTAGAAACGTGGCGCGGAGGCTTGTTTCCCGCTCCAGCGGCCCGAACCACAATCTCCACTCGCTGTCGGACACGCTCTTCCGCCTTCACCTCCACCGGGTACGGCAGCGCGAGCGGGGTGCAGTATGTCTTGAACGACGCGTCGGTCCAGTTGCGCTGGTCCTCCATCTCGAACACGTCGCCCTCGAAGCGCACCTCCACTTCGGCGTTCGGCGCCACCTGCTGGCGCATGGCGACGATGTCGAAGAACGGCTGGTGCGGCGAGATTGCCTCCGGAAAGACGCCCGAATCACTGCGGCCGTCGGGGTGCTCCACCTCCAGGCGAGTGCCCGCAGCTTCCATCGGGTGCAGGACGCAGAAGCCGATCCGGTTGCGCCGGAACGTGCTGCGCGCGTGGCCGTCCATTTCATAGACGAGGCGGCCGTCGGCAGTGCCCTCGATCGTGCTTTCCCAGGTGAAATCGATCTCGCGCTCGGTGTGCTCGACGGTGAGGCGCACGGTGAACGAGTCGCTCCGCTCGTCCACGTCGTAGCGCGTGAAGCGCGGCGCGATGGTGGCCCAGTTGTGGTCGCGCACCGCGACGTAGATGCCGCGCACCACCTCCACGTCGTCCACGTCGCCGGCGGGCAGCGCCAGCGTGAGGTAGCGCAGGGCGCCGTTCTCCAGCGTCACGCGCCATGGCCCGGCGCGCAGCACGCGCGCCTCCGGCAGCGGCGCGTCCGTGCCGTAGCGGAGCACGCGGGGCGAAAGCGCGGGTGAAGAGGACATTCATTCGTCTCCAGAACACGCGGGGCCACTGTCATTCCGAGCAGACAACCGAGCACTTGCGCAGCAAGCGCGCAGGGCGTCAGGGGGCGGAGCAAAGGGGCAAGGAATCTCGTCGCGCGTGTCGAGATCCCTCACTTCGTTCGGGATGACAGCCCCTGCGACTCGTCAAGTGGCTGACAGTGAGCCTGGCCGGCAGGCAGCACGCCGAGCTGGCCCATCTGGTGGATCGGAAGCACGCCCACTGGCGCCGGCCGCTACTTGGTGTCGGTGATCGTGAGCAGCACCTTTTCGGCGTGCTGGGGGCGGTCGAGCGCCAGGTCGAGGGCGTCTTGGGCCTGGTCGAGTGGGAAGCGGTGGGTCACGAGGACGCGCAGGCGGTCGTTGAGGCGCTGCACCAGGTCGAGCGCTTGGCCGAATACCCCCGCGTTGTTGCGCGAGCCGACGATGGTGAGCTCCTTGCGCGAGAACTGGATCACCGGAATGGATACCTCCTGGTCGGAGATGCCGACGATGACGATGCGGCCGGAGGGCGCCACCGCGTCGATGGCGGCGCGGATGACCGCGGGCACGCCGGTGGCGTCCACCGCCACGGCCGGGCCTTCGCCGTTGGTCCAGTCGGCGATCACCTTCGCCACGTCTTCGCGGCCGGCCTCGGCGGTTGCCTCGGCGCCCAGCTTCCTGGCCAGCTCCAGGCGCGACGGCAGCTTGTCCACCACCAGCACGCGCGCGCCGCGGTCGCGGGCGCACACCAGCGTCGCCTGGCCGATGACGCCGGCGCCGTAGACCACCACGGTGTCGTCGCCTGTGACCTGGCCGCGCGTAACTACCTGCATGCCAATGGAGACCGGCTCCACCAGCGCGGTCAGCTCGGCGTCCAGGCTGCCGGCCGGGAACAGGGCGCGCGACTTGACCGAGATCATCTCGGCAAACGCACCGTCGGTGTGCACGCCGAGCACCTTCAGGCGCACGCAGCAGTTGGGGCGGCCGTGCCGGCAGGGAAAGCACTCGCCGCAGTAGATCAGGGGCTCCACCGTCACGCGGTCACCCGGCTTGACGGCGCCCTGGTAGGCGGATCCGAGCGCCACGACGCGCGCCGAGAACTCGTGGCCCTGCGTGAGGGGGAAGTTGGCGTACGGGTTGGTGCCGTCGAACATGTGCAGGTCGGAGCCGCAGATGCCGGCGACCTCCACGCGCAGCAGCGCTTCGTCCGGCGCAGGCGTGGGGTCGGGCAGCTCCTTGACTTCAATTCGGCGCGGGGCAACGGTCACGGCAGCGCGCATGTGTAGGTCTCCTTGATATCCGGGCAGGCGTATTGGGCGGACTTGCCGGTCTGCTCTGTGGGTCGGAAGCCTACCGTATCCCCCACATGGCGAGCCCGTGTGACGTTGCTGGACACCACCGTTTTGGTATGCCATCATACCACGACCGGTTGAGGGCGGCTGGTGTGTTGGACAGCGAATCAGGAGGGAGACACGCGGCATGAGGGGAAAGGCAGCACCAGGGCAGCGCGGAGTGACGCGGCGTAGATTGGGGATGGGGGCACTGGCCGCCGGCGGCAGCGGCATCTTGGGAGCGGCGTGTGGGCCGGCGGCAAGCGGCGGCGCGCAGCCGAGTGCGACTCAGGCGCCGGTGGCACTGCGGCACGCAAGTGGCGTGAACAACGTGGGCTTCTACGCGGTGGAGAAAAAGGTCACCCAGGCATTTAACGCCCGTGGCGGCCCCATCACCGCGACGTACGACTCGCCCAACCCGCTCTATACCGCGGTGCTGGCGCAAGCAGCGGCAGGCACTCCGCCCGACCTGTGCGTCGCGCACCCACGCGACTCGCGGCCGCTGCTGGACGCGGGTGCGCTGCAGCCGCTGGACGAGCAGATCAAGAAGGACAAGAAGAACGCGCCGGACATCCTTCCCAACCTGTGGGGCTACTACGAGCAGGAGGGCAAGCAGTATTACCTGCCCAACAACTCGGCCCCGCACGCGCTGTACTTCAACAAGTCGTTGTTCCAGCAGCGCGGCGTGAAGACGCCGGACCAGTACGAGCGCGAGGGCAAGTGGACCTGGGACTCGTTCCTGGACATGTCAAAGCAGCTGGTGGCCGGCGGCGGCGAGCAGAAGGTCTGGGCAATCGACTGGTTTTGGGCCAACTGGGACATCCAGCTGGCGTTCCTGTGGCCCATGGGTGGCGACGTGTGGGACAAGGCGGTGCAGAACACGCTGCTGGACTCCAAGGACTCGCTCGACGCGATCCAGTTCCAGGCTGACCTGACCACCAAGCACCGCGTATCGATGAATCCCGATGAGAAGAAGGAGCTTGGGCAAGGGTCCAGCTTCCAGGCCGGTCGCATTGGCACGTTCATCACCACCAACGCGGTGATCCAGGACTTCGCGGACGCGCCATTCGAGAAGGGAGTGGTCGCGATGCCCACCGGCAAGGCGGGGCGTGTGATCCGCAACGTGCCGTTCGGCATCCACATCATGAAGGGCAGCAAGCACCAGGACGCCGCCTGGGAATACGCCAGCTACCAGTCCAGCGTGGAAGCCGAGAAGATGTTTCTGGCGGACCGGGTGACGGTGCCGTGGCACAAGTCCACGGTCAGTTCGCCGGACTTCGCACGCACGCTGTACCCGTGGCAGAGCGTGCCGGTCTACACCGAGACGATCAACAAGGTGCGGCCGACGATCTACCCGTCGCAGTCCACCGAGATCCAGAAGGTCTTCGGCGCCGCCTACACCAGCGTGTATGCCGGCGAGAAGACGGCGGCGCAGGCGATCGGCGAAGTGAAGGGGCAGATCAACGACCTGCTCAAGAAGAAATAACGATCAGGACGAGGAGAACAACGTGGCACAAGCGACACAGGCGGGGCGGGGAATCCAGCTGCACACCGATTTTCTGGTGGACGAGGGGCGCGAGCAGGAATTCGTGGATGCGTGGCGCAACGAGTGGCTGCCGCGGGTGAGCCAGGCGCCGGGATTTATTGAGGGGCGCCTGCTCAAGCTGCGCCAGGCCAACGTGGGGGACACACCCACGCAGCTGAACTACCGCCTGATCCAGGTGTTCGAGAGCGAGGAGCAGCGCCACGCGTGGAGCGAGGCGCCGGGGCACGTGGGCGCGTGGCCGCCGCTGGAGAAGCCGCTCAAGATGCCGCCTGGCACCAAGTGGCTTTTCACCGCGTACCTCTTCGACGAGCAGTAGGACACGCACGAGCATGAAGGTTCTCATCATCGGCGGCACGGGGCTGATCTCCACGTCGATGACGCGTCAGCTACTGGAGCGCGGCGACGAGGTGACGCTCTACAACCGCGGCCAGAGCGAAGTGCGCGTCCCAGCGGGGGCGCGCACCATCCACGGCGACCGCAAGGACTTCGCGGCGTTCGAAGCACAGATCGCGAAGGCGGGGCGCTTTGACTGTGTCATCGACATGATCTGCTTCCTGCCGGAAGAAGCTGAGAGTCTGGCGCGCGCAGTGCGTGGCCGTACCGCGCAGCTGATCTTCTGCTCCACCGTGGACGTGTTCGAGAAGCCCGCGCAGCGCTTCCCCATCCCCGACGACGCGCCGCTGGGCGGCACCAGCAAGTACGGCCGCGACAAGGCCGAGTGCGAGCGCATCTTGATGGCGGCGCACGCGCGCGGCGACGTGCCGGTCACCATACTACGACCGGCGCAGACCTACGGCGAGGGGCGGGACTTCATCCACGTCTTTGGCCGTGGCGGCGGCGCGTGGAAACGGCTGCGCCAGGGCAAGCCGGTGATCGTGCACGGTGACGGCAGCAGCCTCTGGGTGGCCTGCCACATCGACGACGTGGCGCGCGGCTTTCTGGGTGCCACCGGCAACACGGTCACGTATGGCAAGGGGTACAACGTGACCGGCGAGGAGTGGATGACCTGGGATCAGTACACCGAGCGCGCCGCCGAGGGGCTGGGCGCGCCGCCGCCGCGCATCGTGCACATCCCGACCGACGTGCTGGCGCGCGCGCTGCCGCGCCGGGCAAAGATCATCGCGGAGAACTTCCGCTTCAACAACATATTCGACACGTCGAACGCGCGGCGAGACCTGGGTTTCCGCTACACCATTCCCTTTGTGGAGGGCGTGCGGCGCAACGCCGCGTGGCTGGACGAGCGCGGCATCATCGACGCGAGTGATGGCGACCCGTGGCAGGACCGCGTCATAGCGGCATGGGAGCACCTGGGCGAACGGCTAGATAGCGACCTGGACGGCGTCGATGACTGAGTCCGTCTTCGCCACTGTGCAGCGGCAGCCGAAGCTGGCGGACCAGGTGGCCGATGCGATCTCCGGCCAGATCGCACAGGGACGCTTGCTGGCGGGCGAGAAGCTGCCTGCGGAGCGCCAGCTGTGCGAGCAGTTCGGCGTCAGCCGCACAGCGGTGCGTGAGGCCGTGCGCTCTCTGGAGGCCAAAGGGCTGCTGGAGGTGCGCTCTGGCGGCGGGACTTGGGTGCGCCATGCTTCGGCCGCGCCGGCGTCGGAGCTGCTGGGTCTGGCGATGCAGGTCTCGGGCGCCGGGGTCACGTGGGCGCACGTGCTCGAAGCGCGGCGGCTGCTGGAGGTGGAGATCGCGGGCATGGCCGCTGCCCGGCGCACCGAACGTGACCTGGCGGCGTTGCGCGAGGCTATCGAGGAGATGCGTGCGCGGCGCGGCGAGCCGGAAGGCTGGTCGCAAGCGGATGTGCGCTTCCACGACACGCTCGCGGTGGCCAGCGGCAACCCACTCATGCCGATGCTGCTCGGCGCCATGCAGGACGCGCTGCTGGACGCGCGCCGCCAGGCGCACCGGCTGCCGGGCACGCCGGCCAACGCGCTGACGCACCACGTGGCGGTATTTGCTGCCGTGGAGACAGGGGACGCAGCCGCCGCCCGGCGCGCCATGCAGGCGCACCTGGACGAGGCGGAGACCACGCTCACCCAGGCGCGCGAGGCCCGCTGACCCGTTAGGGCATCCAGACACAAATTCGCTCAGGACGCAGAAATGAGTCAGATGGAACGTGGCCAACGGCCCGCGCAGCGCGTGCACACGTGGGGGCGCTTTGAGGCGAGTATCGAAATGGAGCTGGAGGGCGAGGTCGACCCGCTGCGCGGCGTGCGGGCAGAGGGAGACTTCACGGGGCCGTCGGGACAGCGCCGCAGCGTGCCGGGGTTCTGGGATGGGGGCACGACGTGGCGGGTACGGTTCTCGCCGGATGAGGTGGGACGCTGGGAGTACACGCTCACGGCGGATGCCGAGGAATCGGGTGAGCTGGCCGGGGCGGCGACGGCGGGGACGTTCGAGTGCGTGGCGTACGATGGCGATAACCCGCTGTACCTGCACGGCCCCATCCGGGTCGCGGAGGACGGCCGGCACCTGGTCCACGCCGACGGCACGCCGTGGTTCTTCCTGGCGGATACGGCCTGGAACGGCCCGATGCTGGCCGGCGAGGAGGACTGGGACTACTACCTGCAGGTGCGCTGGGAGCAGGGCTTTACTGCCACGCAGTACGTCTCCACACACTGGCGAACGGCGCCGGAGGGCGGACCAAGCGGCCCGGCCTATTGGGGCGGTGACACGCTCGACCGGCTCAACCCAGGCTTTTTCCAGCGGCTCGACGAGCGCCAGGACGCGCTCTCGGCCGCGGGGATCGTGGGCGTGCCGGTGCTGCTGTGGGCGATCAAGGGCGGGCAGTTCAACGAGACCAACCCCGGCAACGTGCTGTCTGAAGCGGACTGCGCGCTTCTGGCGCGCTACCAGGTGGCGCGCTGGCACGCCCACCCGGTGATCTGGATCCTCAACGGCGACGGCAAGTACCTGGACGAGGAGGCGGCACGCTGGCGGCGGATCGGGCAGGCGGTGTTCGGCGAGACCGACCGCGAGCAGCGCGCCCCGACGATGGTTCACCCCGGCGGAAAGACGTGGGTCGGCCACGAATTCAAGGACGAGCCGTGGCTGGACATCGTGGGCTACCAGAGCGGCCACGGCGACGACGAAGAAACGTGGCGCTGGATCGTGGAAGGTCCACCGGCCACCGAGTGGCCCGACGTGTCGGGCAAAGTGGTGATGAACATCGAGTCCCCGTACGAGGACCACGTCTCCTACCAATCGAAGGAGCGCCACCCGGCGGTACACGTGCGCCGGGCGAACTACTGGAGCTTGCTGGTTTCGCCCACCGCGGGGGTAACGTACGGCGGCCACGGCGTGTGGGGCTGGGACCCCGGCGGCACCACCCCGGTGGCGCACCCGTACACCGGCGTCTCCAAGCACTGGCGCGAAGCACTGCACCTGCCGGGCGCACAGCAGATGAAGCACCTGCACGACGTCTTTGCCTCGGTGCCGTGGTGGACGCTACGCCCGGCGCAGGATCTGCTGCGCGGCCACCCCTACACCGGTCCGGAAGGGCAGACCGACGTGCTGCGCTACGTCACTGCCGGTCGCACTGGGGACGGGCAGGTAGCGGTGCTCTACCTGGCGGCAGGCGGGGAGCTGCGGCTTGACACGTCATCCCTGGCTGCGGGCTTGATCGCCACATGGGTCAACCCCCGCGACGGGACACGCAGCAATATGGGCCAAGTTGAGCACGGGCAGGTGACGCTGCGATCGCCGGATGAAGAAGACTGGGTGCTGATCTTGAGGGCCGCCTGAGTTGGCGAACGAGGTCGTGGCGCGCGCGCCGGGGAAGGTGATCCTGTTCGGCGAGCACGCCATCAACCGGGGCCAGCCGGCCCTGGCGACGAGCGTGGCGCTCTACGCGACGTGCCGCCTTAGCCTGACCGGCAGCCCAGGCGTGACGTTTCGCAGCGATGCACCGGGGCAGACGGAGCACCGGGTGGCGCGCGAGGCGGTGCTGGCGCTCGGCCAGAGCGTTGATCGCTGGCGGGCCGCCGAGGAATATGAGGCGGTGCGGGCCCTGGCGGGCAGCGACTTCTTCGCGCCGCAGCAGTACATCCTGGCGACGGCGCTAGGAGCGGACCTGCCGGAGGGGCTGGAGGTATCGTTCGACAGCGGCATACCACAGTCGTCGGGACTGGGATCGGGCGGAGCGGCGTACGCCGCGCTGGCAACGGCGCTGGCGACGTGGATCGGGTGCAGCGCGGATCGGGAGCGCACCGCGGACTGGGCACACCGCGGCGACATCGTCGCGCACGGTGGCGTCGCCTCCCGGCTGGACTCGCAGACGGCGCTGTGTGGCGGCGTGATCCGCTTCACGGCGGAGCGGGGCCTAGGGGAGCCGGTGGCCTACCACGAAGACCTGTGCCTGGTGATCGGCAACACGGGAGTCATTGCCGCCACGAGTGAAGTGAACTCGCGCGTGCGGCGCTGGCTGGCGGAGAACCCCGGCGGCCGGATGCGCTATTTCGAGAGCATCGGGCTGCTCTCGCGGGCGGCGCAGCCGGCGCTGGCAGCGGGGGAGTGGCCGCAGTTGGGGCGGCTCATGACCCTGAACCAACTGGTGCTGGAGAAGATTGGCGTCTCCACCCCGGAGCTGGAGGGGCTGATCGACGCGGCACTGGCAGCCGGCGCATACGGGGCCAAGCTGTCGGGTTCAGGGGGCGGCGGCATCATGGTGGCCCTGTGCGCCTCCTCTAACGCCGAAGCCGTGGCGGCTGCTATCAACGCGAGCGGCGGCGCGGTGTGGCAGCCTGCGCTCGCCGTGCCGGGAGCAGCCGTGCTCACCGGCGATGATGCTCTTATGACAACACTATTCACCAAGCAAGGTACAGCAATCTCATGACAATTATCGATGCGACCAGCGCGGGGCTCGGGGCCACGGGCGATCTATCCCACGTGCGCGAAGAGACCACAGAGCGGCTGCAGGCGCAGGCGGAGCCGCTGCGGGGGCCAGGGTACGTGGTGGTGGACCTGACACACCGGCTGAGGCCGGGGGACGAGCAGTACGCGTTGGACGTGAGGGAGCGGGGGGAGCGCAAGACGGCGACAGGGGACATCCAGTCGGACGTGTCGTTCTGGTCGCACGTGGGGACGCACGCCGAGGCGGCGCGCCACTTCTACGCGGACGGCAAGGACACGTCCGACTTCTCGCTGGACCATTTCATCGGCCCGGCGGTGCGGGTGGATCTGCGCCACAAGCAGACCAACGAGGCGATCACGTTGGAAGACTTCAAAGCGGCCGCGGAAAAGGCGGGTGGCATCCGCGAGGGCGACCTGGTCTTCATGTGGCAGGGGCGCGACAACCTCTACCGCACGCCGCACTCGCACGACCGACCGTACGTCTCAGAAGAGGCGGCGCAGTGGCTGATCGAGGACCGCAAGATCAAGGCGCTGGGCACCGATTCGTCGGGGTTCGAGGTGCGCGGGCCGCGCGGCAAGGAGTACCCGCTGCACAACCTCTTCTTCCGCAAGGACCAGGAAGTGACGATGATCGAGTGCATGCGCAACCTGGGCGGCATCCCCCGCGATCGGTTCTTCTTCATCGGCATGCCGCTGCCGATCAAGGACTTGGACGCCTCCCCCATCCGCGCCGTGGCGCTGGTGCCCACCGACGACACGCTGGCGAAGCTGCTGGGGCTGTGAGGTGTGTTTGCATTCAGACAGAGTGGTTCCCCGTCATCGCGAGCGCAGCGAGGGATCAGAGCCGAGGGTAGATGCCGGTGGCCGTCGCTACAAGTGTGCGGCCCGGATTCCTCGCTGCGCTCGGAATGACAGTGAGAGGCAGGTGCCGAGAGCGGTTCACACGGCCTATGCCGACAACAACCTTTCAAGCGCCGCCTTGGGGGTGTCGCGGAAGGGGCGGCCGTGGGCGGGACAGACGATGTCGAAGTCGTGCTCTAGCAAGCGGCGTAGGCTGGTCTTGAAGACGGCCATGTCCTGGGAGCCGCGCGGGTGGCTGCCGATACCATGCAGGTAAAGGCCGGGCTCGTCGCGGCCAAGACCCTCGCGCTGGTCGTGCTCGTTGCGCTGGCCGAGCACCATATCGGCGGTGAAGAGCACGCGGGTGCCGTCGGGGGTCTGGCCGAGCAGGGCGGTATCACCGGGGAACGGACCGTCGATCTTGATGGCGGTCAGACCACCCGGTAGCCGGTCACCGTCAGCGTAGAAGCGATCCGGCGTGCCCTCGTAGTCGCCTTGCCCGGCCATGGGTGCCCAGACGAGGACGCCGAACTCGCGGCGCACGGAGTACGCGTCGCGCTCGTGCATGTCGTTGGTGAGGATGGAGCCCAGCGGGGCGCCGCCGGTGGCCTCGGCGATGGCGCGGAGGTGGCCTTCGGCGCTCGAAGGAGGGCGGGCGGGATCGATAAGGACGAAGCCACCGGACACGCGCAGCAGGTAGCTTTCGTAGACGGTGCCACGCTTGCCGCCTCGGTCGGATCCTGGCGGGTACCAGATGCTCCAGCGCACCAGCTGCGGCTGCGCTGGCGTGCCGATCTCGACATTGACCCAGGCTTCGATCTGCGGTTGGAGAGTCATGGGTGTTCCTTGGAGGAGCTAACCCCGGCCTTCGGCCACCCCTCTCCCACAGGAGAGGGGCCTGGCGTCATCGTCCTGGGCGAGAAGCTGTCGTCAGTTCCAGTTGAGCAGGCGGGTGATGGTGCCGCCCTTGACCTTGGCGCGGTCGGAGGCGGAGAAGTGAGCGAGGTGGGTATCCACGATTGAAGGGGTGCCGGAGCCCCAGACCATCTGGTCGGGACCGAAGGCGTCGGCGACGAGACGCGTGAAGTTCAGGGCGCTCTCGTACTGGGGGGCATCTTTGGCGAAGTGGTTCAGGCCGGAGAGCTTCATGTAGACGTTGGGCAGGCGGCCCAGCGCCAGTACCTCGGCGTACTCAATGGGGTTGCCCATGTGCGGCTCGGCCAGGTGGTCGATCAGGACCGGGACCTTGGGGTATTCCTTGATGCGGGCAGCGGCCTGGGCCGCGTAGTTGGGGCCGATGTGCAGCTCGACGATCAAGCCGAGGTCGGCGGCTGCCTTCCACTGGGCGCGCACGCCTTCGTCGTCGAAGTTGTTGAGGTACTGCTCCTTGCCGCGGTGGGCGTGGAAGCGCAGCGCGACGATACGCGGCTCCTGGCGCACCAGGGCGGCGATCTTCTGGGGCGCCTGTGCGTCATCGGGGTAGTAGAGGCAGGTGCCGCGCAGCCGGTCGGGCTCGCGCTGGAGGCAATCCAGGATCAGACGGTGGTCGTCACCGTACGGCTCGGGGTGGACGATGACCGCGCGGTCGATCTGCTCGTCGTCCAATCGCTTGAGGTAATCCGAGAGCGGGTCGTCGTTCAGGCGGTCGGCGTTGGGCTTGTAGACGGCGCGGTCGTGAAAGGGATAGCGGCTGGTATCCCGGCTAAAGATGTGGGCGTTCCACTCGATGACGGGAGTGCGGGAGCTGCTAGCGGTAGAAATTGTCACGGCGTGATGCTACGCAACGGAGTCGGCGAACGTCCGTGGCTCCGGCACCGGCTCACCGTCGGCCCTGGCTGCATCGATCCAGCTGTCGATGGCGTCTTGTGCCTGGCGCACCGCGTCCTCATAGGAAGCTCCGTGCGTTCGGCAGCCGGGGAGGTCCGGGACGGTGACGACAAACGCCTCGTCCTCCGGGCTCCACTCGATGACAAGCGCGTAGCGAGACTCGGTACCTGGTTTGGCCATCAGTTGCTCCTGCCGGCGTCTGCGACATCTGCCAGTGCGTCCCTCGTGTCGCGCTGCTGGTATGGCTTGGCATCGTCGCCATCACCGCCGGAGATGGTGATGCGCCTCTGCAGCGCCGGGTGACTCCATACGGTGTGGCTACCTTTGCCCGGCCGCTCGGTGAAGCCTGCTCGTCGGAGCGACGCTTTCAGATCACGAATCTTCGGCGGCATGGGTGACCACTTCCATCATACGAGCAGCAGCCGTGCTACAACCAGGCTCGGTGCTGGAGAGCGAACTGGGCACCGGAGGAAGCGACGTGGACGAGATCAGGTTGGGGATGATTGGGTGCGGGCAGATCAGCAAGCGGTTCTTTGACCAGGCAGAGCAGCTGAATGCACGCGGGAAGGCGGTGCGGTTCGTGGCGACGTGCGCGGCGCACGAGGAGAGCGCGCGGGCCAAGGCGGAAGAGCGCGGCTGCGACCGGTGGTACACCGACTACCGGCGGCTCCTGGATGACTCTGGGGTGGACGGGGTGGTGATCACGACGCCCCACGCGCTGCACGCGACGATGGCGGCGGACGCGGTGCGCGCCGGCAAGCACGTGCTGGTGGAGAAGCCGCTGACCACACGGTGGGAGCAGGCGCTGGAGCTGGGAGAGGCGGCGCGCGCGCAGCCAGACGTGACGCTGGTGGCGCTGCCGTACGTGGACAACCCTGCGTTCCTGACGGCGCTGGAGTACGCGCGCGAGGAGTACCTGGGTAAGATCACGGGGATCGAGGCCGAGCTGTCGTTCGGCGGGCCACCGCGCTCGAACTGGTACTACAGCGCCGAGGCCGAGGGCGGCGCGATGCTGGACACCATGGTGTACCCGCTGGCGCGGGTGGCGGCGCTGATGGGACCGGCGAAGCGGATCACGGCGCTGGTGAACCAGCTGATCCCACACCGGCTGACGGGGGACGGCGGGAAGGTGGAGTCGGGGGTAGACGACAACGTATCGATCCTGCTGGAGTACGAGACGGGGCAGCAGGCGCAGGTGCATTCGATCTGGGCCCGGTCGTACATGACCAACGGGACGGTGCTGCACGGGCGGAAGGGGGCGATCTTCCTGTCGCGCTACGGCCGGCCGCTGGTGGTGAAGAGCGACCTGAAGGCGCCGCCGGAGAGCGAGCCGATCGAATACCTTGGTATCCCGAACTGTTATGCGGTACCGGTACCGCCGCCCGATGTGGAAGGGGAGATCGTGGCGCACTTCGCGCGGGCTATCCGAAAGGTGGGGCCGCTGCACTGCGGGATCGAGGTGGGGCTGCACATCGCGGAGCAGCAGATGATGGCGTATCGCTCGGCCAAGGAAGGGCGGGCGATTGACCTGACGAGCACGTTCGACGTGTGGTGGCCGCGCGAGGCGGGGATCATGGACTTGAGCAGCGGCTGGCTGTAACGGGAAGCGCGTCAGTGGTGCGGACCAGGAACGCCGCCCGTGGATCGCTGCTTGTGATCCTTTGTGACTATTTGTGAGCGAAATAACACGCTAACGTGTCCAGCGGGTGGGAACTCGCAGAAGCGACAGTGGTGGTTTTTGTAGCCATTTGTAGCCATTTGTAGCCCAAGATACTCATTAGCGTGTATTTGAAACGCTGGCGGCGGGGATGTTGTTATCGCCACTATTTGTCACCGCGACCGCGGTAGAAGGTCGGGAATAGAGACGGACTTCGCATGGATCTGCCGGCGAAACCTCACCATC